>NZ_SSSF01000049.1:0-870 GCF_013368965.1 Kocuria salina | reverse complement strand
GCCGACCGGCAGGGTCCGGGTGTACTCCCTGAGCCACTCGCACAGCTCGGGCCCGAGGTCCTCGCGCTCCGAGGCCAGGATGATGTTGGCCTTGAGGTAGCTGAGCTTGTCGCCGGTGTCGTAGCGACGGCCCTTGAAGACCACCCCGTACACCCCGCCGCCCTCGCCCTCGCGCTGGGCGAGGGTCTGCAGCGCGTCGGTGAGCTGGATCTCGTTGCCGCGCCCGGGGGCGGTGTTCTCCAGCACCTCGAACACCTCCGGCACCAGCACGTAGCGCCCGATCACGGCCAGGTTGGACGGGGCGTCCTCCGGGGCCGGCTTCTCCACCAGCCCGTTGATCCGCACGTAGTCCTCCCCCTCCACCGCGGTGACGTCCGCGCAGCCGTAGGCGCTGATCTGCTCGGCCGGGACCTCCATCAGCGCGACCACGGAGCCGCCGGTGCGCTCCTGCACGGCGATCATCTCGGTGAGCAGCTCGTCCCGGGCGTCGATCAGGTCGTCGCCCAGCAGCACCGCGAAGGGCTCGTCACCGATGTGGATCTTCGCCCGCAGCACCGCGTGCCCCAGTCCCTTGGGGTCCGCCTGGCGCAGGTAGTGGATCTCGCCGAGCTCGGAGGCGTGCTCCACCGCCCGCAGCAGATCGGTCTTGCCCGACTCCTCGAGCTGGTGCTCCAGGGCCGGCACCCGGTCGAAGTGGTCCTCCAGCGCCCGCTTCGAGCGCCCGGTGATCATCAGGACGTCCTGGAGGCCGGCGTCGACCGCCTCCTGGACCACGTACTGGATGGCCGGCCGGTCCACGACCGGCAGCATCTCCTTGGGCATGGCCTTCGTCGCGGGGAGGAACCGGGTGCCCAGCCCGGCGGCAGGAAT
>NZ_SSSF01000048.1:0-917 GCF_013368965.1 Kocuria salina | reverse complement strand
GCCACCTCGGTGATCTCCAAGGTGGCAACCACCCGCCCGGTGGAGTCGATGAGGGTCTGACATTCGCCGGGGCGCGGCAGGGGCTGGTCCTCGGCTTCGTAGTCACCCAGCAGCGACGATGTGCCTGTCTTCGCGCCGGACCGGATCAGCTGGACGAGGCGGTCCCGCAACGGTCCGGGGGTCGCGAACTCGGCCACCGGCATCGATTCATCCATGGTCCGAGTATGTCGCCCGACGACCTCAGAAGAGCGCACTCGACCCCACGGGCAACTCGCTCATACAGGAATCAAGCGCCCACCAGCGGACCCCTACCGGAACGCGGGACGAGCCAACCGTGGTGTGGTCTCCATCCCTCAGCGGTCGTCGTTAGGCCGACGCGGATGTGTCCACCCAAAAACGGAGTTCGCCCTCGTGGTTGATTCCGTCGGCTACCCCGCCGTTACGGCGCACGACCGTCAAGGACGCCTGATTGTCCGGAGCGACGGTCAGCAGGGCACGGGCGATGCCGAGTGTCGCGCACTTGCCCAAGGCGGACCGAAGCATCTGGGTGGCGTGCCCCTGGCGCTGCCACGGATAGACGACGTGATAGCCGATGTGCCCACCGCCCTCGTCCTCGGTCAGTCGGTGACGAAGGACCACCGAGCCGATGTAGTACTCGGCGGAGGCGAACCAGAGCAGTTCCGAGGGAACACCCCATCGCTGCCTGACGCCGACACGATCGGCCACGAACCGATCGAAATCAAGGCTGGCCTCACGAAGCCACGCCGTGTCGGATCCGCGGCGCATCATATCGGCCTGTTCTCCCACGAGATACGAGGTCCTGACCCGAACGGACGGCGTGGTCAGTGCCGGCGGTTCCTGCAACGTGATCATCCAGCAAGGGTAGAGGGGTGGTCCGGATCACCGTCCGCAAGGAC
>NZ_SSSF01000047.1:0-1006 GCF_013368965.1 Kocuria salina | reverse complement strand
GACCCACGGGGGCTCTCGCAGCTGGTGAAATTCCCGTTCGGCCGATTCTGCCGCAGTTCCGGTTCGCGGCGGAGGGATTGGGTCATCGAGCTCGTGGTGCTGGCGTCCTCCGCGTAGGCCAGCATGGAGAACTCTCGTTTCATGAGAGTTCGCGCGTTCAACTGAGCTGTGGAATGGATCCTGGTCGTGTTTCTGGGCTCTTCGTCGACGATGGACATCGCATGGTTGTGGGCGAGCGGAAGGCGATGGCCGTGCGGAATTGCCGCGCTGCGAACCCGGCACCTTCCTCCGAGCACGCCGAAGTAGACACCGCGTAAAATCAGTTCGCTGATAAACTTTTCGTGATGAAGGTGGGGGAAGTCATGAAGGTTGCTGTGTTCGGGGCTGCCGGCATCATGGGATGGCAGGTCGTGGATGACCTGCTGTTCCGTGGTCACGAGGTCATCGCCTGCGTGCCTGACCTGGATCGATGCCCTCCCTGGGGGGACGGGGTGGAGGTGGTCGCCGGGGCCGTCACGGACACCGCGATCGTGAACGCTGTGGTGTCCAGGGCGCAGGCCGTGGTCAACGTTCTGGGCCCGGGCCGGGAGCAAGAGGTTCCGGGGCCGTCCTTGGTGTTGGGGACACAACTCATCGTGGCTGCCATGGCCGCTCATGGGGTGCATCGCTACGTCGGCCACGGCTCTCCTGCGGTCAGGATGTGCCCCTTGGACCAGCCCACCGCCCGGACCCGATGGCGCCGGCGTGTGACCAAATGCTTGCACCCACGGGCGAATCAGGTGCACAGCGCCATGCTGGAGACGGTGACCAACTCACAGCTGGACTAGACGATCGTGCGCTTCATCCGCGCCCGGGGCGGAGATGCCCGCGGGCTGAGGTACGTAGGGTTCTTCGGTCACGACGACATCGGGCACTCCGCCACCGAGGTGGACATCGCCCGGTTCACCGCAGCCCAGGTCCTGGAGACCGCCTACATCGAGGAAGCTCCGGCCGTCAGCAACTGAGC
>NZ_SSSF01000046.1:0-1321 GCF_013368965.1 Kocuria salina | reverse complement strand
TTTCTTCGCGTCAATGTCATCGTAGGAAGTGCCGGCGGGGTTGGCTCGTTTATTCGCTGCCCTCGATCTTGGTGGGCTTGTCCGCGATGTGCCGCCCCGCCGGTCCGGCCGGGCGAGGTCCGGGTGTGGCCTGATAGGAGCGTGCGCTGTTCGGCGTCCGATTGAGGCGTGCCCGCCGGGGGCTCGTCCTGCCCTTCGATCAGGCACGAGGAGCACACGGAGGTAGCCATGGTCACCGTCGTGGGTATCGACACCCACAAGAACACCCACACCCTGGTCGCCGTGGACGGGCTCGGGCGAAGACTCCAGGAGCTCACCGTCGAGGCCCGGCCCAGCGGCCACGAGAAGGTCCTGGCATGGTTGAGCTCCCAGGGCGCGGTGAAGGTAGCGGTGGAGGACTGCCGACATCTCTCCCGCGCCTTGGAAGTTGACTTGCTGCTGGCCGGCCACCAGGTCGTGCGGGTGCACACCCGGTTGATGGCCGGCATGCGCCGCGGGGCCAGGGAACGCGGCAAGTCCGATCCGATCGACGCTGAGGCCGTCGCCCGCGTCGCACTGCGCGAGGATGACCTGCCGACCGCGGTGCTGGCCGGCCCGGAACGCGATCTGAAGCTGCTGGCCGACCACCGCCGGTCCATGGTCGCCCGGCGCTCGGCCCTGCAGTCGAAACTGCGGTGGTTCCTGCACGAGATTGATCCGGCCATCGAGGTCCCTTCCCGGGCCTTGCGCCGCTACTGCGTCCTGAACTCCCTGCAAGAGCAGCTGGCCGGCAGGGACGGGGTGGTCGTCGAGATCGCCGCGGACATGATCGCCGAGATCGTCAGCCTGACCCGGCGGATCAATGAGCTCGAAGCGCGGCTGGGGCGCCTGGTGCGCACCGAGTACCCGCACCTGTTGGCCGTGGACGGTCTCGGGGTGCTCGGTGCGGCGACGATTGTCGGGGAGACTGCCGGGGCGGCGCGCTTCCACTCCAAGGACGCCTTCGCCCGGTTCAATGGCACCGCCCCGATCCCGGTATGGTCCGGCAACCACGAGCGGTTCCGTCTCAACCGCGGCGGCAATCGTACGATCAACACCGCCCTGCACATGGCCGCCGTGACCCAGCAGAGGCTGGGCTACGAAGGAGCGGACTACGTGGCCAAGCAATTGGCCCGCGGCAAGACCCACACCGAAGCAATGCGACTGCTACGACGGAGGATCTCGGACCGAGTCTTCGCCGCTCTGCGCGCCGATGAGAAGGCCAAGGAGTCACCAATCGACCTCAGGCATCGCCCTGGTCCGGAACCAGTTCTCGAGGTTGCGGCTTGACATAGGAGCATCG
>NZ_SSSF01000045.1:0-1367 GCF_013368965.1 Kocuria salina | reverse complement strand
AGGATCGGCGTGATCCTTGTGGGGTCAGGCGCTGAGGGCGCCGAGGGCGGTGGTGTCCTCCTGTTCGGTGTCGGCGGTGGTGACGAGGCTCAGGCGGGACTTGGCGAGCACGTCCAGGCCCAGGTAGCGCCGTCCTTCGGCCCACTCGTCGTGCTGCTCGGCCAGCACCGCCCCGACCAGGCGGATCAGCGAGGTCCGGTCCGGGAAGATCCCGACCACGTCGGTGCGCCGGCGGATCTCGCGGTTGAGCCGCTCATTGGGGTTGTTCGACCAGATCTGGCGCCACAGTCCCTTCGGAAAGGTGGTGAAGGCCAGGATCTCGGCCCTGGCCTCGTCCAGGTGGGCGTGCACGGCCGGCAGCTGGGGCTCGACCATCTCGAGGAGCTTGTCGAACTGCGCCTGCACCGAGGCGGCGTCGGGCTGATCGTAGACCGAGTGCAGCATCGCCTTCACCGCCGGCCAAGAAGCCTTCGGTGTGGTCGCCATGAGGTTGGCCGCGTAGTGGGTGCGGCACCGCTGCCAGGACGCCCCGGGCAGGGTCGCCCCGATGGCCTCCACCAGCCCGGCGTGGGCATCAGAAGTCACCAGCCGGACTCCGGCCAGGCCGCGGGCCACCAGATCACGGAAGAACGTGAGCCACCCGGCCCCGGACTCGGCCGTGGCGGTCTGCACGCCGAGGATCTCGCGGTGGCCGTCGGCGTTGACGCCGGTGGCGACCATGACCGCGACCTTCACCACCCGCCCGCCCTCGCGGACTTTCATCGTCAGGGCGTCGGCGGCCACGAACGTGTACGGCCCGGCATCCAAGGGCCGGGTACGGAAGGACTCCACGTGCTCGTCGAGGTCGGTGGCCATGGTCGAGACCTGGGAGCGAGACAGCCCGGTGATGCCCAACGACTGCACGAGCTTGTCCATCCGACGGGTCGAGACCCCCAACAAGTAGCAAGTGGCCACCACACTGGTCAGCGCGGACTCGGCCCGCCGGCGGCGCTCGAGCAACCATTCCGGGAAGTACGTGCCGGTCCGCAGCTTCGGGATCGCCACATCGATGGTGCCAGCGCGGGTGTCGAAGTCGCGGTGGCGGTAGCCGTTGCGGGAGTTCACCCGATCCGGGGACGAGGCCCCGTAGGCGGCCCCGCACACCGTGTCGGCCTCGGCCGAGAGCAGCGTGTTGACGAAGGTCGTGAGCATCTGGCGCAGCAGGTCCGGGGAGGCCTGGGCAAGGTGCTCGTGCAGGAACTGGGCAGGGTCGATACTGGAAGGAGCGGTCATCGTGATGGTCCTCTTCGAGAGTGCTGTGGAAGGTTCACTCGAAGGATCACGCGGTGACCGCCCTCGTCTATGACGACGCGCTCACCGGGCTACCC
>NZ_SSSF01000044.1:0-1383 GCF_013368965.1 Kocuria salina | reverse complement strand
CGGGACTGTCCGATAAACGGTGTGTGGGGCCCGGCGGTTTTCATCAGTGAGTGGTTCTCTCGAACCGTCCGGCGAAGGTGATCGCGAACGCGTTGAGTGCTGGCTTCCACCTCATCACCCAGCGTGCTCTACCGCCGCCGGTCGGATCAAGAGATCTGGTGACGAGGTAGAGGCACTTCAGCGCGGCCTGCTCGTTCGGGAAGTGCCCACGGGCCCGCACCGCCCTCCGGTAGCGGGCGTTGATCGACTCGATCGCGTTCGTCGTGCAGATCACCCGGCGGATCTCCACGTCGTATTCGAGGAAGGGCACGAACTCCGCCCAGGAGGACTCCCACAGCTGCACGATCGCCGGATACCGCTGGCCCCACTCGGCCTTGAACTCGGCGAACCGGTCCTTGGCCGCAGCCTCGGACGGGGCGGTGTAGACCGGTTTGAGGGCCTTGACGATGCCGTCGCGGTGCTGGCGGCCGGCGTAACGGAAGGAGTTGCGGATCAGGTGCACGATGCATTGCTGCACCACCGTCTGCGTCCAGGTGGTGCTGATCGCCTCCGGCAGGCCCTTGAGCCCGTCGCAGACAGCGATGAACACATCCTCGACGCCCCGGTTCTTGAGTTCCGAGAAGACCTGCAGCCAGAACCGGGCGCCCTCGGCGCCGTCACCGGCCCAGATCCCGAGGATGTCGCGTTCCCCGTGCACGGTGACGCCCATAACGACGTAGAACGGGGTGTTGCGGACCTGCCCGTCGCGGACCTTGACCACGATCGCGTCGACGAAGAGCACCGGGTAGATCGGGTCCAGGGGGCGCGAAGACCACTCGGCCAGCTCGCCGGCGACCTTTTCGGTGATTCGGCTGATGGTGTCCTTGGAGACCTTCGCGCCGTAGACCTCCTCGAAGTGCGCCGCGATCTCCCCGGTGGTCAGGCCGCGGGCCGACAGCGAGAGCACGATCTGATCGATCCCGTCCAGGCGCCGCTTGCGTTTGGGCACGATCACCGGCTCGAAGGACCCGTCCCGATCCCGGGGCACCTCGATCTCGACGGGGCCGATCTCGGTCAACACGGTCTTCGATCTCGTCCCGTTGCGCATATTGGCCGCGATCGGGGTCTGCCCGTGGTCGTGCCCGAGGTGTTCGGTCAGTTCGGCTTCCAGGGCGGTCTCGAGGACGTTCTTCGTGAGCTGGTTCAGCAGCCCGCCGGGCCCGACCAGGCTCACGCCTTGCTCCTTGGCTTGGGCGAGCAGCCGTTCGGCGATTTCCTTCTGATCGATGATCTCTCCCGTCACGGGATCGATCATCTCCTCTGTCCTGTCTGTCGTGAAGTCGGTCACGGCCGTCTCCTTTCGGATCAGGCCGGACCCTCACACACCGTTCTTCTTACAGTCCC
>NZ_SSSF01000043.1:0-1431 GCF_013368965.1 Kocuria salina | reverse complement strand
GGGCCTTCACAGCTGAGTGTGGGTAGCGGTTCTCCGCCAGGGGCGATGACCGCCTGCGGCGAGCAGAGCCCGTAACCGGTAGTTGTCGAAGTTGCGGAAGCCGCGGGCGACGCGACGCATGGTCTCGATGACGCCATTGACCGCTTCCGTGGGCCCGTTCGAGGCTCCTGCGGTATCGAAGTAGGCCAGGATCGCGGCCTTCCACCGGCGTAAGGTCCGTCCGAGCCGGGCGATCTCCGGAATGGGACAGGACGGGAAGGCACCGAGAATCTCGGCGACGAGCCGGCGCCCCTGCTCGGGGCGGGCGTGGTAGACCGCGCGCAGCTTCTGGTAGCAATGCCAGGCAAGGGTGACCTCGTGATGCGGGTCCCCGGCCTCGAGCTTCGCGTTGAGTCGGCGGACCTGCCTCTCGGTCAGGTGCTCGGCGCCGATCTGCAGGGTGCGGCGGATCCCGTACAACGGGTCCCCGGCTCTCCCGCGGTGGCCCAGAGTGTCCTGCTGCACGCGGCGGCGGACCTCATCGACGACCTGCCCGCCGAGCTTGACCACATGGAAAGCGTCGAGAACGGTGATCGCCTCCGGGAGCTCGTCGCGGATGGCATTGGCGTAGCCGTGGAACGGATCCAGCGTCGCCGTGCGGATCCCGCTCGTGAACGCCGGCCCCTGCTCGATGAGCCAGTCGCCGTAGGCCGCCCCCGTGCGCCCGGGCACCAGATCCAGCAGTCGTGCCCGGGGCCGGCCGTCCTCGCCGCGGGAGTGGTCCACGATCCCGGTGACCAGCCCGGTCCCCGGCGGACCCACATGGCGCCAGACGTGCTCGTCCACGCCCAGGGCGTTCACCCCGGCCAGCCGGTCCTCGGCGGCCAGCTGGGCCTCGATGACTGGAGTGATGGCGTCCCAGACGGTGTTCCAGGCGACCCCGAGCATCTCGGCCAGGGCCGAGACCGCGATGTCGTGGCAGCGCAGCTGCGTCACCGCCCAAGCAATCGCGCGGGTGGTGAGCTTGGCCCGCGGTGCCGCCAGCTCGTGGACCTCACTGAAGGTCGTCACCTCGCACGCCGTCTCATGGCAGCGGTAGCGGCGCTTGCGCCAGACCACCCGCACGGGCACCCCGGCGCAAGGCAGGTCGTGCAGCAGCACCGCCACCCGGCCATGGCCGACGGCGAGCACCCCGCAAGCCGGACAGCCCACCAGTGACGGCACGGTCTCGACCACCAGGGTGAACGAGGAGCGGTGCCGCTCGATCGTGAGCACGTGGACATCGGGCAGGTCGAAGAGCGCGCACGCCGGCGCGCACATAGCATGGGACACGTCGAGGCCTTCGAGGACGGTTGGATTCAGCACCCCCATCCTGGAGGCCTCGACCCCTACCCGACCCCCGTGACACGCACCCCGCTTGGGCCCTTACCCACACTCATTTGGGAAGGGCCG
>NZ_SSSF01000042.1:0-1443 GCF_013368965.1 Kocuria salina | reverse complement strand
GGCCCTTCACAGATGAGCATGGGTAGGAGCCTTTCGCCAGGGCCGGTGGCCACCGGCGGCGAGCAGGGCACGTAGCCGGTAGTTGTCGAAGTTCCGGAAGCCGCGGGCGACTCGGCGCATCGTTTCGATGACGCCGTTGATCGCCTCCGTGGGGCCGTTCGAGGCGCCGGCGGTGTCGAAGTAGGCCAGGATCGCGGCCCTCCAGCGGCGCAGGGTCCGCCCGAGCCGGGCGATCTCCGGGATCGGGCAGGTGGGGAACGCAGCGAGGATCTCGGCAACGAGCCGGCGCCCTTGCTCGGGGCGGGCGTGGTAGACGGCGCGCAACTTCTGGTAGCAGTGCCAGGCGAGGGTGACTTCATGGCGCGGGTCCCCGGCCGCCAGCTTCGCGTTCAGGCGGGTGATCTGCTTGGGCGTGAGGTGCTCGGCGCCGATCTGCAAGGTCCGGCGGATGCCGTAGAGCGGGTCTCCGGCCCTCCCACGGTGGCCCAGGGTGTCCTGCTGCACCCTGCGGCGGACGTCGCCGACGACTTGGCCGCCGAGCTTGACGACGTGGAAGGCGTCGAGCACCGTGATGGCCTCGGGGAGCTCGTCGCGGATGGCGTTGGCGTAGCCGTGGAACGGGTCCAGGGTCGCGGTGCGGATCCCGCTCGTGAAGGTCGGCCCTTGTTCGGTGAGCCAGTCGCTGTAGGCGGCCCCGGTGCGGCCCTTCACCAGGTCCAGCAGCCGGGCTCGGGGTCGGCCGTCCTCACCGCGGGAGTGGTCCACGATGCCGGTGACCAGCCCGGTCCCGGGCGGACCGACGTGGCGCCAGACGTGCTCGTCGACCCCGAGAGCGTCCACCCCGGCCAGCCGATCCTCCGCGGCCAACTGGTCCTCGATGACCGGGGCGACGGCGTCCCAGACGGTGTTCCAGGCAACCCCGAGCATCTCGGCCAGCGCCGAAACCGCGATGTCGTGGGAACGCAGCTGGCCCACCGCCCAGGCGATCGCGCGGGTGGTGAGCTTGCCCCGCGGCGCGGCCAGCTCATGGACCTCGCTGAACGTCGTGACCTCACAGGCATCCTCCCGGCAGCGGTAGATCCGCTTGCGCCAACGAACCCGCACCGGCACCCCAGCACAGGGCAGGTCGTGGAGCAGGACCTGCCGCCGGCCATGACCGGAGGCGAGCACACCGCAGGACGGACACCCCACCAGCGCCGGCACTGTCTCCACGGCCAGGGTGAACGAGCGCGGACCACGCTCGACGGCGAGCACGTGGACATCGGACAGGTCGAAGAGCGCGCACGCGGGCGCGCAGATAGCATGAGACACGTCGAGGCCTTCATGGATCAGGTTGCTTGGTCGCTACCCATCCTGGAGGCCTCGACCTCTACCCAGCCCTCACAACACACCCCTCGAGAAGCCCGCGCGCACCCCACTACCCATGCTCATCTGTGAAGGGCC
>NZ_SSSF01000041.1:0-1533 GCF_013368965.1 Kocuria salina | reverse complement strand
GTACACAGAGATGATGGACGCAGGTTCCGGCGGTGGTGTGACTCGCCCTTACACCGACCCCCGCAGGGGGTGTCCTCCAGTGGATCTGTCCGCCCCCACCGGGGCCGTGAACCGTGCGGCCAGACGGAGCATGACTTGATAGGAGCCTGACCGGGAAGTCGCCTCACCTCTGTGCTGTCTGCCCCGCCCGACCGACGGTGACCAGTTGCTCTTCCACCATGGAAAGGATCACCGGTCATGACGATCATGACAGCGCCACCGACGGCGGCCAACCCTTCTAGGAATGCGACTCCGGGACGATACGCCGGGGTCGACACCCACCGCGACACCCACCACGTGGCGGTCGTCGATGAGCTGGGCCGGGCCCTGGTCGACCGGCAGTTCGCAGCCACCGCCACCGGGTACCGACAGATCGTGGACTTCCTGCGCACCCACGGGCCTGTCCTTGCGGTCGGGGTCGAGGGCACCGGCTCCTACGGAGCCGAACTGGCCCGGGTTCTGGCGGCCGCGGAGATGATCGTGATCGAGGTGATGCGCACCAACCGCCAGCACCGGCGACTCAAGGGCAAGTCCGACCCGCTGGACGCCCAGCAGGCCGCCCTCACCGTGGCCGCCGGCCGGGCCACAGTGGTCCCAAAGCAACGCGACGGGCTCGTGGAGTCCTTGCGAATCCTGCTGGCCGAGCGCACCTCGGCGACCAAGGCCCGCACCGCGGTCCTCAACCAGATCCACGCCCTGCTGATCACCGCCCCCGGCGACGTGCGTACCGACTTCCACCGCTACCACGGTCAGAAGCTGATGGACGTGCTCGCTCGCACCCGCCCTGGACCCGGCGATGACCCCGACCAGGTCGCCCGTGCGTCGCTGAAACGCCTGGCGGCCCGCCACCGGGTCCTCACCGAGGAGATCACCGTTCTGGACGACCAGCTCGAGCAGATCGCGGCCCGGCTCAACCCCGCCCTGCTGGCCACCCATGGGATCGGACCCGTGGTGGCCGCGACTCTGCTGACTACCGTCGGGGACAACCCGGACCGGATCGCCACCAGGGCGCAGTTCGCCGCCCTGTGCGGGGTCGCGCCGATCCCGGCCTCCTCCGGACGGACCCACCGGCACCGGCTCTCCCGGGGCGGGAACCGCCAAGCCAACCATGCCCTGCACCGGATCGTGCTGATACGCATGCGCTTCCGCGAACCCCGCACCATGGCCTACTTCGCCCGCCGCAGAGCCGAGGGACTGGCCGACCGCGACATCATCAGGTGCCTGAAACGCCACGTCGCCAACGAAGTCTTCGCCCTGCTCACCCACCCGCCTGCCGATCCCCTTCCGGGGCCGTTGCTGCGCCGACAACGTCAGGCGCTGGGCATCCGCCTGACCGACGCCGCCCACACCCTGGAGGTGCCCTACCAGCGGCTACGGCGCCTGGAGCTGGGTACCCGCACCGATCCCGAGCTCGTCCACCGCTGCCAGCATTGGCTCGAGGAAACCGACCAGCAACGCCTCAAAACCGCTTGACGCCAATAGGAGCATCCACTC
>NZ_SSSF01000040.1:0-1551 GCF_013368965.1 Kocuria salina | reverse complement strand
CCTTCCGCGTGGCGATGGCGGCGTCGTCGACCGGGGACTGCTGCGGGGACTCCGCGGCCAGCTCCGGGTGGTGCAGGTCCAGCGCCGGCCGCTCGGAGCGGATGCGCGGCAGCGAGGTGAAGTTGTGCCGCGGCGGCGGGCAGGACGTCGCCCACTCCAGGGATCCGCCGAAGCCCCAGGGGTCGTCGACCTCGACCTTGGTGCCGTTGCGCCAGGTGGTGTAGACGTTCCAGAACCACGGGATCATCGAGACGCCGAGGAGCATCGCCCCGACCGTGGAGATCTGGTTCATCCAGGTGAAGTTGTCCTCCGGCAGGTAGTCCGCGTAGCGCCGGGGCATCCCTGAGACCCCGAGCCAGTGCTGGATCAGGAAGGTCATGTGGAAGCCGAGGAACAGCAGCCAGAAGTGGATCTTGCCGATCCGCTCGTTGAGCATCTTGCCGGTGAACTTGGGCCACCAGAAGTAGAAGCCGGCGAACATGCCGAACACCACGGTGCCGAAGATGACGTAGTGGAAGTGGGCGACCACGAAGTAGGAGTCATTGAGGTGGAAGTCCAGCGGCGGGGCAGCGAGGATCACCCCGGTCAGGCCGCCGAAGAGGAAGGTGAACATGAACCCCAGGACCCACAGCATGGGGGTCTCGAAGGTGATCGAGCCCTGCCACATCGTGCCGATCCAGTTGAAGAACTTCACCCCGGTGGGTACGGCGATCATCATGGTCATGAACGCGAAGAAGCTCAAGAACACGGCTCCGGTCACGTACATGTGGTGGGCCCACACGGTCACCGACAGCGCGGCGATGGTGATGGTCGCGAACACGAGGCCCTTGTAGCCGAACAGCGGCTTGCGGGAGAACACCGGGATGATCTCGGAGACGATGCCGAAGAACGGCAGCGCCAGGATGTAGACCTCGGGGTGGCCGAAGAACCAGAAGAGGTGCTGCCACAGCACCGCCCCGCCGTTGGCCGGGTCGAAGATGTGCCCACCCAGGGTCCGGTCCATGCCGAGGGCGAACAGTGCAGCGGTGAAAGGCGGGAACGCCATGATCACGAGCAGCGAGGTGATGAGCGTGTTCCAGGTGAACAGGCCCATCCGCCACACGGTCATGCCGGGGGCGCGCATCGCGATGATCGTGGTGATGAAGTTGACCGCGCCCATGATCGTGCCGAAACCGGACAAAATCAGGCCGAACACCCACAGGTCACCACCGGAGCCTGGGGTGAAAGAAGCGTTGCTCAGCGGTGCGTAGGCGTACCAGCCGAAGGAGGCCGCGCCCTGCGGGGTGAGGAAGCCGGCGGTCGCGATCAGCGAGCCGAACAGGAAGAACCAGAACGCCAGGGCGTTGAGCCGCGGGAAGGCGACGTCGGGGGCGCCGATCTGCAGGGGGACGATGACGTTGGCGAAGCCGACGAACAGCGGGGTGCCGAACATCAGCAGCATCAGCGTGCCGTGCATGGTGAACAGCTGGTTGTACTGCTCCTTGGTCTCCAGGATCTGCATGCCCGGGGCGAAGAGCTCGGCGCGGATCAGCAGCGCCATGACGCCGGCGA
>NZ_SSSF01000004.1:0-377329 GCF_013368965.1 Kocuria salina | reverse complement strand
TGAACGCTCAGCGCCCCGATGCCCTGCCCTCCGTGGAGATCGTCGCCGTGCCCTTCCACCGGCTCCGCCGGAACCGGTGGGCCATGACCTTCGTCCCGGCCGGCGGCGGGCACGCCGTCCGCCGCACCTTCCCGGAGTTCCGGGACGCGGTGGTCGCCGCCCGCGGCCTCGCCCTGGCCGGGAGGACGCCCGTCAGCGCCTGAGCCCGGCGGCTCCCACCGCCGCCGGTGCCTCTGCGGCCGGGGGTCACTCGGCGAGCGCCTCCACGAGGACGTCGGCGACGGCCTGACTCGACTGGGGGTTCTGACCGGTGATCAGGTTGGCGTCGCGGATGACGTGGCTGGACCACGCGGGGCCGGTCTCCACGACGGCCCCCTTCTCCCGGAGCACGGTCTCCAGGAACCAGGGGGTGTTCTCCCCGGTGCCGCCGCCGAGCTCCTCCTCGTTGGTGAAGGCGGTCAGCCGGCGGCCCGCGAAGAGGAACGTCCCGTCGTCCTGGGCGCTGAGCAGGGCGGCGGGGCCGTGGCAGAAGGGGGCGATGAGCCGGCCGGTCCGGTCCGAGGAGGCCAGGATCCGGCCGAGCGAGGGGTCGTGGACGAGGTCCGCCATGGGACCGTGGCCGCCGGGCAGGACCACGGCGTCGTAGTCGTGCTCGTCGACCTCGGCCAGGACGCGGGGGGCGGTGAGCTCGGCGTCGATCTCCTCCAGGTAGGTGCGGAACTCGTCGGCCCGCTCCTGGCCCCCGGTGACGTCCGGGGAGAGGCTGACCCGGTCCACGGTGGGCCGGCGACCGCCGGGGGTGGCGATGTCGACGGTGTGCCCGGCCCGGCGCAGCGCTCGGTGGGCGACGACGAGTTCCTCCGCCCAGAAGCCGGTGGGGTGCTCGGTGCCGTCCCGCATGGTGAGGGAGTCGGCCGCCGAGACGATCATCAGAACACGGGCCATGATGGTCAGCTCCTCAGCTGTGGTGCCTGTCCGGGTGTTTTCCGTCGTGCGTGCCGCAACGGCTCCGCCCGCGCGCTTATTCCGTCCGGCGGCCCAGGGTGCGTCGCTATGCTGACCGGGATTCCGGCTCGACCGAGGAGGCCACCATGGACCAGCACGACGAGGACCAGCACCGCGAGCAGCACGCCCATCGGCGCAAGGGGCGGCGCACGGTCGTGATCACCGGCGCGAGCGACGGCATCGGGGCCGCCGCCGCCCGCGAGCTGGCGGGACGGGGCCACGACGTCGTCGTCGTCGGGCGATCGGGCGAGAAGACCGCGGCGGTGGCCGAGCCCCTCGGGCTCCGGCACTTCACCGCGGACTTCGCGCGGCTCGACGACGTGCGCCGGCTCGCCCGGGAGCTGCAGGAGTCCGCCCCGCGGATCGACGTGCTGGTCAACAACGCCGGCGGGATCTTCGACCGCCGCGAGCTGACGCCCGACGGGCACGAGATGACGTGGCAGGTCAACCACCTGGCGCCCTTCCTGCTCACCCACCTGCTGCTCGACCGGCTCGTGGCGGACGGCGCGGCGGTGCTCAGCACGTCCAGCGTCGCGGCCCGCATCGGCCGGCTCTCGCCGGAGGTCCTCGTCGACGACCGGCGCTGGTCCCCGCAGGGGGCCTACGGGGACACGAAGCTCGCCAACATCCTCTTCACTCGCGGTCTCGACCGCCGGCACGGGCCGCACGGCCTCGCCGCCGCGGCGTTCCACCCCGGGGGCGTCGCGACGAACTTCGCCTCGGGCACCACCACCCCCCTGCGGTTCCTGTACCGCACCCGCCTGGGCCGCCGGCTCATGATCACCCCGGAACGGGGCGCGGAGACCCTGGTGTGGCTGGCCGAGGGCGCCGCCGGCGAGGACTGGCGCTCCGGGGGCTACTTCGAGAAGAGGCGGCCCGCCCGCGCCCCGTCCCGCGCGGCCGACGACGCGCTCGCGGACGCCCTGTGGCGGCGCAGCGCCGAGCTCGTGGGGCTCACCCCGGGGCACCCGGCCGGCTGAGCACCAGCGCGTCGACCTTCGCCCAGAGCTGCTCGACCGTCCCGTCGTTGACGAGGACGGCGGTGATCCAGCGCGGGTCGATGCCGGCCTCCGAGGGGTGCGGGTCCTCCGGGGCGGGAGCCCCGGGGCGCACCACGTGCACCACCCGGCCCCCGGCGGCCGTGATGGCCTCTGCCTCGACGTCGAAGCGCACGTCCGTGAACACGACCGGCCCGCCCAGCCGGCGGGCGGTCTCCAGCCCGCGGTCCGCCCACACCGTCTCCCCGAAGACGGCCTTGCCGGCCTCGTTGCCGACCTTCTGCAGCAGCGTCCGGATCTCCCGGTGCACCGGGTCCCGCGCCTCGTCCTTGAGCAGACCCCAGTCGCCGCCGGCCTCCGCCAGCACCGTGGCGAGCCGCACGAGCCGGCCGTCCCGGACGCCCACGAGAGGGTCCAGCTCGGTGAGGAACAGCCGCAGCGGGTCCGCGAAGGCCACCCGTGCGTAGCCGTGCGCGACCACGAGGCGGTCGCCGCACGTGTCCTTGCCCGACTGCTTGCGCCCGTGCAGCCCGATCAGCCGCGGGCGGGGGTCCGGTTCCTGAGCCATGACGGGTCTCCTCCGGTCGTGCGCCGACGTGGTCCAGCGTACGGACGGGGGCACGACGGCGCACCGGGCACCACCCGCCACAAAATTGCACTATGATGTCGTGAGTGCAACATCAAGTCGATCTCGGGCGCCTCCGGTGACGGCGGGCGCACGGGAGCAGCGCATGCGCCGGACCCGCCGCTCCCTCATCGCCGGCGCGCGCCGGCTGACCGCCGAGCGCGGGCTGGCGGGGTTCACCGTGGACGAGCTCTGCGCGCAGGTCGGGATCTCCCGGCGGAGCTTCTTCAACTACTTCGCCTCCAAGGACGACGCCGTGCTGGGCACCCCGGCCCGGGACCCGCTCGAGGCCTTCGGCGAGGAGTTCGTGGCCGGGGGCTCCGCCCCGGACGGAGCGCCGCTGCTGAGCGCCCTGCAGGAGCTGGTCGTGCGCTCCTTCGCCCTGCTGGAGGGCCCCCACGACCGGACCCTGCTGCTGGACGTCCTGCGCCGCGAGCCCGTGCTGCTCCAGCGGCTCACCGAGACCATGGAACGCCGGCTGGCCGAGCTGACGGAGCTCATCGCGCGCCGGCAGGGCTGCGGGGAGCGGGACCCGTTCCCCGGCGTGGCCGCCGCCGTCGTCTCCCACCTCGCCGGGCACACCGTCCACGAGCTCCTCGAGACCCGGCCGGCCGGCGCCGACCCGGACGAGTCCCCGCCCCTGGAGGAGTTCGCGGAGCTGCTGGCCCGCAACGTCCGCCTCGCCGGGGCCCTGCTCTCCCCCGGCGCCACCGCCCCGCAGACGACGCCGGACACCGCCGCGGACACCCGCTCAGCCACTCCCCCCGACACCTCTGACCCGTCCCCGGACACCGAAGGAAGCCCATGACCACCACCCCGCCCGCGGTCGCGCAGGACGCCCCGCTGCTGGTGCTGACCCAGAAGCGGATCTGGATCATCTTCTCCGCCCTCATCGCCGGGATGATGCTCGCCAGCCTCGACCAGACGATCGTCTCCACCGCCATGCCGACCATCGTCGGGGAGCTGGGCGGCGTGGAGCACCAGGCCTGGATCACCACGGCCTACCTGCTGGCCACCACCATCGTGATGCCCGTCTACGGCAAGTTCGGCGACGTCCTGGGCCGGCGCAACCTCTTCCTGGTCGCCATCGCCCTGTTCACCCTCGCGTCGGTGGGCTGCGCCCTGGCCACCGGTTTCTGGCAGTTCGTGACCTTCCGCGCGCTGCAGGGGCTCGGCGGCGGAGGACTGATGATCCTTTCCCAGGCGATCATCGCGGACATCGTCCCGGCCTCCGAGCGCGGCAAGTACATGGGCCCGCTCGGCGGCATCTTCGGGCTCTCCGCCGTGGCGGGGCCGCTGCTCGGCGGCTACTTCGTGGACCACCTCACCTGGCAGTGGGCCTTCTACATCAACATCCCCATCGGCATCGCCGCCTTCGCCATCGCGTGGTTCACCCTGACCCTCCCGCACAAGCGCGCGACCCGCAGGATCGACGTGGCCGGCGTGCTGCTGCTGTCCGTGGCGACGACCTGTCTCATCTTCTTCACCGAGTTCGGCGGCAACGCCGAGCACGGCTGGGGCGCGGCCGCCACCTGGGCCTGGGCGGGCGGCATGGTCGTGGCCACGGCGCTGTTCGTCTGGAACGAGACCCGGGCCGAGGACCCGATCATCCCCCTGGGCCTGTTCCGCAACCCGGTGTTCGTCAACGCCACCGCGATCGGCCTCACCCTGGGGCTGGGGATGTTCGCCGCCATCGCGTTCGTGCCCACGTTCCTGCAGATGTCCTCCGGCACCTCGGCGGCGGAGTCCGGGCTGCTCATGGTCCCCATGATGGTCGGGCTGATGGGCACCTCGATCTGGTCCGGCCTCAGGATCTCCCGCACCGGCCGGTACAGGGGCTACCCGCTGGCGGGCACGCTCGTCACGGCCTCGGCCATGCTCGCCATGACCACGCTGGCGGCCGAGACGCCCATCTGGCTGATCTGCGTCTACCTCCTCGTGCTCGGCGCGGGCCTGGGCCTGATCATGCAGGTCATCGTCCTCGTGGTGCAGAACGCCGTGGACCCGTCCATGGTGGGCACCGCCACCAGCACCAACAACTACTTCCGCGAGGTCGGCGCGGCCCTCGGCGTGGCGATCTTCGGGGCGATCTTCACCAACAACCTCTCGGAGCAGCTCACGGCGGTCTTCACCGGCGCCGGCGCCTCCGCCGCCCAGGCCGGGGAGGCGACCGCCACCCTGGACCCGCAGACCCTGGCACAGCTGCCCGAGCCCGTCCGCGAGGGCATCGTCACCGCGTACGCCGACTCCCTCGCCCCGGTGTTCTGGTACCTCGTCCCCTTCATGCTGCTGGCCTTCGTGCTCGCGGTGTTCCTCAAGCAGATCCCCCTCTCCGACACCGCCGGCATGGTGGCCCGCGGCGAGGCCATCGGCGGCGCGGAGGCCGCCGCGCACGAGGCCGCAGCGAAGGAGGCCGCCGCAATGGAGGCCGCGGCGCAGGAGACAGCGGCGCACGACGACGCGCGCCGAGCGTCCTCCACCGGCACCCCCGCCCCCTGACGGGTCCCGGCGTCCGGCCGGCCCGGGGCGGGAACTGGCCGAAAGGCCATGTGCTTCCGTGAACACCCCCGGTAGGCTCGGGCCCGGGCCGGATCCACGCCCGGCCCGGGCCCCACCCACCCCCCTCGGAAGGAACTGTCATGATCAGACTGGTCGGCGAGTTCGACGCGTTCTTCAACCCCAACTTCACGGCCATCCTCGGCATGTTCTTCGACCTGGTCCGCGCGGTGCTGCTCGGCGGCTGAGCCCCGGTCCACCCCGCGCCCTCGGCGCCGCCGGAGCCCCTCCGGCGGCGCCGTCCGCGTTCCCGGAGGCTTCCGGCGGTCGGCGCCGCCTGCTAGGTTCTGCGCATCAGGCACCCGGCGGATCGGCCGCCCCCGCAGCGCAGACCCCAGGAGGTCGCCGTGAGCCAGCACCACCACGTCGGCGGAGCCACCGGCGTCGGCACCCGCGCCGTGGTGGTCCGCGGCGGCCCCGTCCTGCGCACCGAGCGGCACACCGTCGTCGACGAGACCGACCGGACCGTCACGGTCGACGACGGCACCCGGTTCGCCAAGACCACCGGACCGGTGCGGGACGCCCCGGAGGCCGACCCCGCCGAGCCCGACGGCGCGCACGCCCCGGTCCGGCTCGTCACCGAGGGCCACCCGGCCTTCGAGCAGCTGTGGGCGGACGCGGTCCTGAGCACGTTCACCGACTCCGACCACACCGCCTACGTCGAGGGCCTGATCGCCTCGAACCGGCTCGCCCGGCGCGGCGACGTGCACGCCCACTACGACGTGGCCGCCATCATCGACGAGCTCGCCGCCCTGCACCCCGACCTCGAGGCGATCCCCGAGGACCTGTTCTGGGCGGTCGTCGACCGGCACGGCCGCGAGGACGACCGGGACGTCACCCCCTGACGCCGTCCCCGGGCCGGCCCGCCGGGTCCCGGGCTCAGCCCAGGCGCCCGCCGGAGTGCCGGAGGTAGCAGCCGGCGCACATCGACTCGTAGGACACGGACACGCCGTCGATGGCCACCTGGTCGCCCTCGAAGACAGGCTCCCCGTCCACCGTGCGGGCGTTGAACATCGCCTTGGACCCGCAGCGGCAGATCGTGCGCAGCTCCTCGACCGTGTGGGCCACGGCCAGCAGGCGCGCCGCGCCCGGGAACGCCTCCGTGCGGAAGTCGGTGCGCAGCCCGTAGGCCAGCACCGGGACGCCGTCGAGCACCGCGATGCGCAGCAGGTCGTCGACCTGGGCCGGGGCGAGGAACTGCGCCTCGTCCACCAGCAGGCAGTGCACCGGTCCGCGCTCCCGCACAGCGGCCCGGAAGCGCTCGCGCGCCCCGTCCTCCGGGGCCAGCAGCAGGTCGACCCGCCGGGACTCCCCCAGCCGTGAGACCACGGTGTCCGCGCCCTTCGAGTCGATCGCGGGCTTGGCGACGAGGACCGTCTGGTCGCGCTCCTCGTAGTTGTGCGCGGCCTGGATCAGCACGGTGGACTTGCCGGAGTTCATCGCCCCGTGCCGGAAGTAGAGCTTCGCCATCAGCGGGTCCCGGCGGGCCGGGGGGCGAGGGTGGTCATGAGCGTTCTCCTGGGGTCGTGCGGGGTGCTCGGCGGGGGCGCCGTGCGTGCCGGTGAACACCCTACGTCCGCCGCGCGGCCGGCCGGCGCCCGGCGCGACGGCCGGACCCGGCGCCCTCCGCAGCTACCCTGGAGCCCATGGGCTGGCACATCGGCACCTCCGGGTGGAGCTACGACCACTGGGAGCACGTCCTCTATCCCCCCGGCACGGCCCCGGCCAAGCGCCTGGAGATCTACACCCGGGCCTTCTCCACCGTGGAGCTCAACGCCAGCTTCTACCGCTGGCCGCGCAGCAGCACCTTCGCCGGCTGGAACCGGCGCCTGCCGGAGGGCTTCCGGATGACGGTGAAGGCCCCCCGCGGACTGACGCACGCGAAGAAGCTCTACGCGCCCGAGACCTGGAGCCGGCGGATCGCCGAGTCCTGGCACGAGCTGCGGGACCGGCGCGGCGTGCTGCTCGTCCAGCTCCCGCCGGCGCAGGCCCGCGACGACGCTCGCCTCGACTGGTTCCTGGCCGGGCTGCCGGACTGGCTGCCCGTCGCCGTGGAGTTCCGCCACGACAGCTGGGTGCACCCGGAGGTCTTCGAGCTGCTCCGGCGCCACGGCGCGGCGTACTGCGTGATGAGCGGGGCCGGGCTGCCCTGCGTCCTCGAGGCCACCGCCCCGTTCGTCTACGTCCGCTTCCACGGCCCCGACCACCACCACCTCTACGCCGGCTCCTACTCGGACGAGGACCTGGCCTGGTGGGCCGACCGGATCCGGGAGTGGCACCACGGCGGCCGCGAGGTCTACGCGTACTTCAACAACGACGGCGACGGCCACGCCGTGCGCAACGCCCTGACGCTGCGCCGGCTCCTCGAGGGCGGCTGAGGAGATCCCCGGCCGGGCGCAGGACGCCGTGCGCGGGATGCCGGGCCCGGGCATAGGATCGGGCCATCACCGTCGAGCAGGACAGGAGCCGGAGATGGACCGCTACCCCGAGCCCGCGGACCGCGACGAGGCCTGGGCGGAGACGAGCCAGGAGGGATTGGGCGTCCGCGACGAGACCTGGCTGACCGCCACCACCGACGAGAGCAACCGGCGCGCCGGCGCTCCCCCCGAGGAGGCCGAGGACGACGCCCCGCCGCCGGAGGACCCGGAGGCGGGGACCGGGCGCCCATCGGACGACGAGTAGCCCCCTCCGGCCGGTCAGTCCTGCGGGCTCCACGGCTCCCCGTCCGCCAGGGCGTTGAGCTCGTAGGCGGTCCGCCCGTCGAGGGACTCGCGCAGGATGTCGGCGTGCCCGGCGTGCCGGGCGTTCTCCTCGACCATGTGCAGCGCCACCCACCGGGCGGGCCACGTCCCCAGGTCCCGCGGGAACCACGGGGCGTCCGGGACGGGGATGCGGGCCTCCGGGTCCGCGGTGCGCAGGCCGGCCTCGACGCGGTCGGCCAGCGCGTACAGGGCCGCGCCCAGGGACTCGGCGGTGTCCTCCGGGCGCACGGCCTCCGGCAGGATCGCCCCGGCGGCCCAGCCGGCCTCGTCCAGCGGCTCCCCGGAGGTCCGGCCGGGATCCGTGAGCACTGCGAACGGACCGTGCCCGCCGATGAACAGGACGTGCCGGGCCAGCGCGCCCAGGCTCATGGCGCTCGCCGAGGGGGTCGCCCGCAGCTGCTCGGCGTCGAGGCCCTGGAGAGTGGTGGCGACCTGGCGGATCTGCTGGCTCGCGAAGGCCGCCAGGGCGTCGCGCTCGTCGGTGACGGTGGGAGTGAGGAAGGGCACGGTGGGCTCCTGAGGTGTCGTGCGGCGCGGGGCTCAGCGGGTGTGGGCGTACAGGTCGCGCAGCAGGGCGAGCTCCGCGCCGTGGTGGATCAGCTCGCGGTTGATGTGCAGCACGAGAGCGAGCATCGGCAGGTCCGCGTACGGGCCCTCCACCGGGCCGCACGGGCGCGCCAGGTCCGCGTCCGTCAGCGAGTGCACGCCGGCCGTCCAGCGGGCGAACTCGCGGTCGAGCTGGGCCAGCGCCTCCTCCGCGGTCCCGGCGTACGCCCAGCTCTGGTAGGACGCCTCGGGCCCGGCGAAGTGCCCGTGGCTGCGCGCGGCGAGGACCCCGACGACGACGTGCGCCAGCCGCCAGGCGATGGTCGTGAACGGCGCCGGCACCGGTTCGGGGAAGGCGAAGTCCAGCACGAGCTCCCCGCGGCCCGTCTGCATCGCGGTGCGTTCCTCGGCCCGGGGATGGATTGTCCACGCGGACCCGCCGGTGGGGTCGAAGAAGTACTCCTCGTCGGTCAGGCCGGCGAGGCGGGGCCGCAGCTGGTGGGTCCAGTGCCGGTCGATCTGGTCGGCGGCACAGGCGGCGACGTCGAGGTCGGTCATGGCGGTTACCTCCTGGTCGGGGCGCCTCCGGCGCAGCGTCCGGTGACAGGTCCAGTGTCCTCCCCGTGGCGGACAGATCCTGTCCGCGTCCGCGCAGCACCCGTGCCGTGACGGATGCCGCGCACTGCCCCTGTCCCCCCGAGCGGCGGCTCTGGACCGGCGCCCATGACGGTCCTGGACGTGGGGCGCATCGTGCTCGGCATGACGTTGCGCTCGTGTCCCTGGACGGCCGGGTCAGCGGCACGGACGGCACGGTGCTGCTCGCGGCGGTGGTCGTCCACGGGGTCCTGACGGTGCTGATCGGCCGCCGGGACGCCGCCTCCCCCGCCGGGGCGCCGGACCCTCCGCCGGACCGGCCGCCCGCCGCACCCGGTGTCGACGGGCCACCGGCCGGGGAGGCCTCGGCCGGCGTCTCGATCGTGCTCGTCGTGGTGGGGGTGGGGCTGCTCGTGGCCGGGGCCACGGTCCTCGTCGAGGGGGCGGTCGACGTCGCCACGGCCCTGGGCGTCAGCGGCCTCGTCGTCGGTCTCACGGTGGTCGCCCTCCGGACGTCCCTGCCCGAACTGGCCGCGTCCGTCGTCGCGGTCCGCCGGGGACAGCGGGATCTCGCCATCGGCAACGTCGTGGGCAGCTGCCTGCTGAACCTCGGACTGGTGCTCGGGGTGCCGGCG
The DNA here is from genome assembly GCF_013368965.1 of Kocuria salina. Classification (NCBI taxonomy): domain Bacteria; kingdom Bacillati; phylum Actinomycetota; class Actinomycetes; order Micrococcales; family Micrococcaceae; genus Kocuria; species Kocuria salina. The sequence goes on along the minus strand of NZ_SSSF01000004.1, from coordinate 367,608 downwards.
ATCCTCGTCGATGGCGGCCTGCCGGTACCGGCGGCGGCCGTGGCCCTGGACATCCCGGTGATGCCGGCCGCCGTGGTGGCGCTGCTGCCCATCGCCTTCACCGGGTTCGCCGTGGCCCGCTGGGAGGGCGGTCTGTTCCTGGTCCTGTACTTCGCCTACACCGGGTACGTGCTACTGGCGGCCACCGAGCACGACGCCCTGGAGGGGTTCAGCTCCGTGATGGTCTCATTCGTGCTGCCCCTGGTCGTGATGACCCTCGTGGCGGTGAGCGCCCACGAGCTGGGCCGGCGCCGCGAGCGCCGCGAGCGCCGCGGGCCCGGCGGGCCTGCGGGCGCCCCCTAGCCGCCGCGGGTGGGCCGGGGCACGGTCACGGTCAGCCGGACCGCAGTCCGCTCACACCGTTGCCGAGGAGCACCGCGCCGATGACGACCAGCACGACGGTCATCACCCAGGAACCGTTGGCGGTCATCCACCCCTTCGCGTCCGCCAGCACCGTGGCGGCCCGGTCCCCCAGGACCACGTGGAGCAGCACCGGGGCGGCGACCGCGGCGCTGGCGACCCCCGTGAACAGCAGGAGCGCGAGCACCTGGTGCGCCACGGACGCCGTGGCCGTCGCGATCGCGGCCGCCCCCGTGACGACCAGCACCGCGTTCTTCGGGTTCACCGTGACCAGCAGGAAGGCCACGGCCAGGGCCTTCGGGGGCGTCATCGTGTCGACCGCGGTCATCCACCGCGCCGGCTGCGACCCCTCGAGCGACCGGCTCCGCCACTGCTTGACCCCCAGCAGCAGCAGGGTGCCGCCGAGCACGACCCGCAGGACGCCGACCCAGGGCGCGGGATCGTCGCGGGGCAGGGTCGTGTCGACGACCAGCACGGTGAGGGCGGTCACGACGGCGATCCCGGCGATCCAGCCGGACAGGAACGCGGTGACCGCGCCCCGGGTCCCGCTGGTGACGAGCATCAGCATGATCACGGCGACGGGCAGGGAGGCGGCGAGCAGTCCCACCGCGATCGGGAGACCCGCGGCTGCGGCTGCCGGCACGACGACCTCCTGGGAACGGGTGCCCGTGACCGGGCCGCTGACGCCCGGGGCTGCGGTCGAGCCGACCGCTCCCCTCGACGAGGGCTGGGACCCCGGGCACCCGGGCCCACCCGACGTGCGACGCGGACGATCGGAACACCGGCCTCGGGGGCACGTCCTTCTCCACCAGGGTGGAGGTCGCGGGCACGGCCGCGGATCACCCGGCGCGGGTGGCCGTCCTCAGCGTCCCGGCGATGTCGCGGGTCCAGGCCTCGATCCGGGGCCAGTCCCGGTGGTCGCCGAAGCGCCCCCCTGTCCCCCGGAGGAGGAGTCCGGCCCAGCCCGGCAGCTGCTCGGCCTGCGCCACCCCGGACAGCAGCAGGTGCCCGCGCGGGTGCACCACCTCCCGCAGGGACGCGGCCAGCCGCCGGCTCTGGGCGCGGCGGGCCGGTCCGCGAAGGATCCGGGGCAGGGCCGCGGACATCCCCACGCTGAACAGCCACACCGGCCGGGTCCGCAGCACGGCCTGGTGGCGGTGGACGAACGCGGTGGCCACCGGCAGCCAGTCCTGGTCGTGGATGGCACTGCCGAGCACGACGGCGTCGTAGTCGCCGAGACCGTCCTGCTGTTCCATGGGCCCGACGTCGACCGACGAGCCCTCGTCCCGGAGCACGTCGGCGATCCGCCGGGCGATCTCCGCCGTCGACCCGTGTGCGCTGGCATGTGCGACGAGAATCCGCATCTCCGCCTCCCTCTCGGTCCTGCCCCCAGCGTAGGCCGACGACCGGCCGGACCGGGTGACGACCGGGGACGCGGGACGTAGCGTAGAACCATGAACAATCTCGTGCTGTCCCTGACCAGCTCCGCGGCCGCCGGAGCGCTGACGCTGGTCTCCCCGTCCGGCTGGTCGCCCCGGGTGCGCGCCGCGTACGTCGTGGTGCCGGGAGTCCTGGTCGCCGGCGCAGGAGCGTGGGTGCTCTCCCGGAACACCGGCGGGGAGGACTCCGTCGACGTCGGCACCGAGGCCGGGACCCTGGCCGACGGGAGCCCCGTCGCGGCGCAGCGGCTGCCGGTGGCGGCGCGGGCGGCGCTGCTGCTGGGTCTCGGCGCGGCGACGTGCGGGGTCCAGGCCGCCTCGCTGCGGATCGACGCGATGCTCGAGCGGTGGCTGGTCGCCCGCGGGGCGGCCCATCCGCGCCGGTGGATGGCCGCGCTCGCGGTGCTCGCCTCGCTGGGCATGGACGCCGCCGGGGACCGCATGAGCGCCCTCGCCGGGGAGGACCGCCGGCCCGTTGCCTGACGACCTCCGCCGCCCCGGGCGCGGCGGCTGTTACGGTTCCCCCAGCAGGCACCGGACGCCCGCGTCGCCCGTCGACCCCGACTCCGACTCCACGAGGAGCACCACCATGGCCGCTGAGCCCGTCGCCCGGCAGACCGACCCGGTCCTCGTGCCGTTCGGTGCCCCGGCCGTCTCCACCGCCCCGGGCCGCGGTGAGACCGGGTCCCGCAGCCGGCCGCGCCGGCCGGCCCGCTGAGCCGGGGTCACCGGACGGTGGACGAGCGGCGGAGGCTGAACCAGGGCGGTGCCGTGTACCCCGGTGCGCGCGCGGTGGTTATCCCCGCCCGCACCGGAGCCACCGGGGAGCCCACCACCCGCCGTGTGGTCGTGGCCGCCGACCGGAGGAGCTTCACCCTGGACGACGGACAGGTCTACGAGCGGCTCTCCGGGGCGCTCTGGTCCCAGCGGCGCTCCCCGGACGTCGGCACGCTGCTGGTCCGTCAGGCCTGCACCGAGGGCGCCGCCCTGTTCGACGGCCTCTGGCGCTCGGCCGCGGACCCGTCGCCGCGGACGGCGGCCGAGATCGCCGCGGCGCAGGAGGCGGCTGTGGCCGAGGCGCTGCGCGCCCGGCACCGCGTCCCGCCCTGGTCGAGGCCGGACTTCTACTACGACGTGGTCCGGGCGCGAGAAGCCCTGGCCGGTCTGAGCTCGGACCTCTCCCGGATCCCCGACGAGAGATTCTGGGTCGTGGTGGAGCGCCACCGGCGCACTCCCGCGGAGATCGCCGGGCTCAACCAGCCGGTGGGGCCCGACTGTCTCACCGCGGAGCACGGGACCTGCCGGCGGTGCCGGCCCGTGCACGTGTGGGCGTGGGTGGCCGAGCGCCGCTGGAGCCACCACGGCGGTGACCCGTCCGTGGTCTACGACGTCGAGGCGATCGTCGCCGTGCTCGAGCGCATCGACCCCGAGTACCGGCACACCCCGGGCCGGGTCCTCACCCGTGTCCTCGACGAGCACCACCGTCCGGAGCAGGGGGCCGCCCCGTGAGCGCGGCGCCGCCGGACGGCGCACCGCGCACCGGACCCGGGCCCGCCCCCGTCCGCACGCCCGCCCCAGCACGCCACCCGATCCCCTCGACGACAGGACGTCCCATGCGCCGACCCGTTCCCGCTCTGCTCGCTCTCTCCGCCCTCGCCCTGACCGGCTGCGCGCCGACCGCCGACGACATCCAGGCGATGGTGGCCGGCGGGGCCGCCTACGAGGACGCGACGGCGCTGCGCGACGACGTCGTCGGGGCCGGCATCGACTGCCCGGGCACGGACCAGCTGCGCGCCCCGGCCGACCCGGAGACCACCTACCTGGACTGCGCCAACGGACGCATGGCCATGGCCGTCACGGACTCCGAGGAGCGCATGGAGGGGCTGTTGAACACCCTCAGCAGCGAGCAGGGCGCCTCCTTCCTGCACGCGGACAACTGGGTCGTCATCTCGAGGGACGCGGCCCCGCTGCAGCAGCTCCGGGACGAGCTCGGCGGGGACATCACCACGAACCCCTGAGCGGTCACGGTGCCGCTCGCCGTCCGCCCGCACGGATCGTGGGAGCCGGGCGCCGCCGCACGACGGACGCCCACGCCCCCCCTCACGGACATACCCCGGGCCTGCTACGACCAGGAGGCGGTCGTGAGGAGGCCGAAGAGAGGCTCGAAGTCGTAGCTCGTGGTGCTGTTGGTCATGACCACGATGCCCAGGCCGTGTTCTGGGTAGAGACGCATGACGTTCCAGAATCCGGCGCCGGCCCCGAAGTGCTCGACCCACTGCCCCGTTTCCTGGGTGGGGCGGCGGAACCAGCCGATGCCGTGGTCGAAGGGCTTCCCCGGGTGCTCGATCACTCGCATGGATCGGGCCGTCTCAGCGGACAGGATGCGGTGCCCGTCGATCTGGCCATCACCCAGGTGCAGCCGCAGAAACCGTCCGGCATCCGTCACGTCGCCGACCAGACCGCCGTAGGCGGCTCCGTCGACGTAGAAGGGCCGCAGGCCCAGGTAGGCGCCGTGACGCGTCCCGGCCACCCCGGGTGGGAGCAGACGGCGCAGCAGCGGATCGGCGGCGCGCGGGGCGCGCACACAACCGGTTGCGGCTGGTGCCTCCGGGCGGTAGGTGAACCCGGTGCTGGTCATGCCCACCGGATCCAGCACGGCTTGCCGCAGATAGGACGTCACCGGCATACCGCTCACGGCTTCGATGATCTGAACCAGCGCAAGATAGCCGACGTTGGTGTATCGGGCCCTGTGCCCCGGGGCGTGGCGGTAGGCGCGCGGTCGCCTCATCACGGACCGCAGCAGGTCCTCGGCCGCCGGCGGCTCCTGCTCGGCCGGGTGCACCCATCGCAGCGGCAGAGGATTGGACAACCCCGCGGTGTGGGTCAGCAGCTGCCCTACCGTGGGCTGGGAGGCACGCGGGGCGCGCAGACAGTCCACGTAGTCGGCCACCGGGGCGTCCAGCTCGAGGCGACCGTCCTCGACCAGGGTCATGGCGGCCGTGGCGGTCACGATCTTGGTCATGGAGAACCACAGATACACCGTGGCCGGAGTCGCGGGCGCCTCCGTGGCCAGGTCAGCAGTTCCGAACCCGCCGGCGTACAACGACCGCTGTGAGTCGACCACGACCAGGGACAGTCCCGGGATGCGCCCGGTGCGCATCATGGTCATCACCGCCTCCGCCAACCACTCAGGAGTACCCCCTGGCTGGGCCCCGGAATCACCGGGGTGGTTCTCGGATGGATGGCTGTGCATGGCATCCCCCAGATGCGCGACTCCACCGACGTCGCAACGGTCTGACGCCACCTTGAAATTCTGTCGCTGCGGTGTCAAGACCGAAACCGTCCAAACCATACAGACGACGCAGACGGAGTCCGCCAAGACGCTGCGCTCGGCCCCTCAGCGCCAAACGACGACCGATCCCGCCGTGAACCGCTGCAGACACCTGCGTCCGCAACGGGAACCAGCGCGGCGGGCATATGAACCCCCGCTGCAACGCCGAACTTCCGAGAAGTGATTGGTAGCCAGCCATATTTAGAGAGGCGACGGCGCCCTCCTGACCGTCTGGTTCGCCGCCGGCGCGGCAACTGTGGCCTCAGCTTGGAAGCACGACGAGCTCGCCGCTGTGCGCTCTGCGGCCGGCCCTCCGGTGAGGAATCCGCCCGACTGCGGAGGCTGGCCCCCTCTTCTGTGTCGAGACGTCCGGCTGTGCCAGGCGGTAGCTTCGGCACCATGGACCAGGACGGGCGTACGAAGGAGGGGGCGTCTCCACAGGTCGACAGCACCCCGATCCCCTCGGCTTTGCGGGTTCTTCGGGGCAGCCTCTGGGTGGGTGCTCTGTTGGTGGTCGGTCTGCCGTTGCTGGTCTGGTGGCAGTTCGGAGTCCTGCGCGAGGACCAACGCGGCCTGTGGACCTCGGCCGTGTCCCTGGCCTACATCCTGCTGGTGAACTCGGTCTCCCGGCGCACGCACGTACCGGGTCCGCGTCCCACCCAGTACGTGGCCCGTGATCGGGTGGGGTGGATCCTCGGCAGTGCCTCCTCGACCGTCACCGTGCCGCAGGACCCCCAGTTGCGGGCCGCCGCTGGCGCGGTGGCCATCTGGCGGATCGAACTCGCGGCGTTCGTCTTTTATGCCGCGGTGGCGTTCGCCCTCACCGGGGTGCTGCGCTGGTCGTCCTTCTGGGGGTTCATCGCCGGGCTGCTGACCGTGTTCGCCCTCGTTCTCATCAGCAGGGCCCGCCGCAGCTGGGTCTTCCTCACCTTCCTACACGCCGAGGAACGACCCCACGATCCCGGCCGGGGGCACGGACTTCGCCGTGGCTGAGCCCATTAGGGATTGTGAGAGGACTCCGCGCCCATGACGGACATTGCGGCCCTGCTGGCGGTGGCCCACTTCATCCACGAGGGGAGAACCGATGAACGAGCACGCATCTGAGCACCCACGGCCACCGGTTGCCCCGCGCCCCGGGCCGAGGGCGGTGCTGTGGTTGGGTCTGCGCATCCTGCTGTGGGCGGTGGTGCTGGCGCTGGCTTTCGCCGCGGGCCTGTGGCTGATCATCGTCACCGCCCCCAAGGGTGGAGGGGCCGTGATCGGTGCCCCTCTCGTCGCCATGCTCGGGCCGTTGCTGCTCAGCGTCCCCTGGGCTCTCGTGCGCGGCTGGCGTGAGGGGCACCGGGTGGAGACGTATGCGTTCTGGCCGGCCGCCTACCTGCTGGCCGCGTTGCTGGGCACCCCGGTGCTGGTGTGGAACAACGGCTGGTTCACCCCGGGAGACCTGCCGCCCGGACAGGCCCTGCGCGACATCGCCGGCACGGTCGTCTTCCTGAGCGTGTTGGCGCTGCTGGCATCAGCGGTCGTTGCTGGCGCCGCCGCAGCGGCAGCGGCCACTGCACGCTGGGTCCGCCGGCGGCACGCCACGTCTCAAGCCCACCCCTGAAGCTGACAGGGAAACCCGACAGGAGGCACCATGGCCACCGGAAAAGCTCCGATCAGCGGCACCCTCGCGATCGCCTGTGGCCTCCTGGCGGCGACCACCGTGATGATCCCCGTCGTCAGCGGAAGCTCTTGGAACACCGTGGTGAGTGCTCTGACCACTTTCGCGATGTTCGTCATCGTGTGGCGAGGAATGAAGAAACAAGACCGGGAGTACCAAGAGCGCTTGGAACGCCTGAAGCAGCGCTTGAGAGACGAATAGCGCTCCCTCCAGATCAAGAACCGCACATCCAAGGCGGCGGACCCCGTAGATCATCGAAACCGCGGCAGCCTCCGCGACGCTCCTCGTATCGCACTGCTTCCTCAACTACTGACGCTGAAACTGCTGCCCGCCGGGTCGTGCCTGAGCGTGCAGCACCGTGAGATAGATCAGGCTTCGGCGGAGCCGGAAGGCAGACACCAGCGCCATGCCTATCGGGGCACCGAGAAAGCTCGACCACGGCGCTTCCGGACGGATGAGCATGCCCAGGACGACTCCCAGGACGAAGAAGATGAGCACCACGAACATCTGGAGCTCGGTGCAGGCAACCGCCGCCGCGGTAGCCCGCACCCCCGGATCCACCGGCACCTCCCTGGTCTTGATGACCGACGAAAGCGCCCACTTCCACCGCTCCTGACTGACCCGCTTGTCCAGTCGAGGCTGCGACGGCTGCACGAGATACTGGACCAGCCCGGCCAACGCAAAGAGCAAGAAGACGACCAGGAACCACCATCCGTCCCCCGTTCCGCCAGGCAGGACCACAGCCACCAGCGGAGGACCGGCCACAGCGACCAAGGAAGCCGGTATGGAGCGCACTGCCAGCTGACCCACCGTCGGCGCTGCAGAGCCGTCCATCAGCCGGGCGTGAGCCCCCGCGTCGCCGCTACTCGTCACGCTCACGACGCTACCGGCCGGTTCGGGCGGGGACCACGACGCACAAAAGGGGAACCTCAACTGCACGTGCCGATGCCCATGCACCCGCGACGATTAGAAGCGTGATCGGTCCCTGTCGTTACGGGGCCGCCCAGGTGTGAGCATCCCGGACTCATTCAGCAGGAGTGCACCTCCTGCCGCGGGGAGAAAGAGGAGGGCGGGCAGCCATTCAGTAATGGCGAACAGGCCCAGTGCGAGAAGGAGAACGACGATCGCTGCGACTCGGACTTTGGTGTGCATGACATCACTTCCATTGAGTTCGCGAAGCCTAACATCGGCCTCCAGGCCCCCTTGCCACCCGACTCGCCGGGCGGAATCCCAGCGCAAGCAGGAACTTCTACCGCAGCACGGTTCGCCGCTAACCGGGCCCCAAGTAAAGCCTGGCGTAGTGGAGGTCTTCCCTGACTGGTGTTCACCTGTGGTGGGAGCGGTGGAGCACAGCACGGCGGGTCGCCTCCACGCTGGTGCTGACTACCCGCTCCAGCGGCCCCGGACCGAGTGTTGCTCGTTGCCAGGTCCGGGCAACCAGCGCTACGACTACCAAGGGCAGGAGGTACCACAGAGAAGGCTGGTCGTAGTGGGCCTGGAAGGACAGCGCCACCAGGTGGGCGGTGTACAGGGTAAGACCCATCGCGCCCAGTGCCGACAGCGGCAGCAACCACGCCCCGAACTTCCTGGTGGTCAGCAGCAAGCTCCCCAGCACCAGCAGTCCCACGCCCAGGCCGGCCGCGATCGTCCACGCGGTGCCAGTGGGCGCGGGAATGAGCGCCGGCCACCAGGGCGAGTCGGTGGGCAACACCTCCGGGCCCCACACCCGCACCTCCATGCTGGTCCGGTTGCTGGTCAGCAATCGGTCGTACCCGTCGAAGGCGTTGGACACCACGAAGGCCGCCTGGGCGCAGATCACCAGTAATGCTCCCACCACCAGCACCCGGACCTGGACCCCCGTGTCACGCAGTCGCATCCGCCCCAAGCCCAGCCCGACCAGCAGACAGGTCATGTACGACAGGATCGGGTGACTGCCGGTGAACAGCAGGTGGGAGATCCTGCCCGCGGCCCCGCTCACCCCGTCGACGGAGGTGGGGGTGGAGGGGGCATACGCGGGCATGACTTCGGTCATGGCCTGCATCAGCAGCGGGCCCACGATCCACATGAGTGCCGCGCAAACGAACAACGCCGTCGCCGACAGGTGCAGAAACGGAATCGCCAGCACGAGAAAAACCGCGTAGTAGATCAAGATGTTGTCCGCCGGGGCACCTTCGGGCATCAGTGCCCCGGCCCCCAGGCCTACAGCGGCCATGAGGATCGCCTGCACGGCCATCTCCATCCGATCAGCGGCCAGCCACCTGCCTCGGTGTGGAAATCGTCCCCCGGAGTCGAAGGCGAGTCCCACCCCGGCCAGCAGGACAAACAGTGCCACCGGAGCCCCCGACAGGAGCAGGCCCGACCAGGTCGACTCCTGGATCTCGTGGTCATCGGCGGGCATAAAAGGCACCGCCAGCAACCCGAGCAGCGCTAGCCCGCGGGCCGCGTCGATGCCGTCCCACCATCTCGAGGACCTGCGGGCACCGTCGGCGGCACCCGCCAGGGCGGGCCCCTCCGTTCTGGATGTCCAACTCATGATTGCCTCGATCTCCGGAGCGGACCCGGATTTACGGCCCCAGCCGCCGGGACCATCCTGTGCTCAGGATCTCTGCTGCACCTGTCGTTGCCGTTGCGAAAGCCTGTAGGTTCCATAAGATTCTGCGAACCCTACGGTGCACATCAACCTGACCTCCGCCGCATTCAAGTCGTTGACGACCGCTCGCTCACAAGGTGGTCGGCACCGGCAGCTCCCGGATCCGCCGGTAGAGCGTGGCGCGGGACATCCCAAGGTCCCGGGCGACCTGGGTCGCCGGCTCCCCGCCGTCGATCAGGCGCAGGGCGTTGCGGATCTGGGAGTCGGTGAAGGTCTGGGGCCGTCCGCCGAAGTCCTTGCCGGCGGCCCGACGCTTGGCCACCGAGTCGGTGATCCGCTCTCGCTTGATCTCCAGTTCCATTTGGACCAGCGCGGCCATGACGGTAAAGACCATGGAGCCCATCGGTGTCGCGGTGTCCACGTCTCCCCCACCGAGGTTGAGCACCCGCAGACCGGCACCCCTCCCCCGCAGCGCCTCGGCGAAGGTCAGCATGTTCTGCGTCGACCGGCCCAGGCAATCCAGCGTGGTAATCACCAATGTGTCGCCCTTCTCCAGCGCAACCACAGCACGGTCGAACTGCGGGCGTGACGCGCGTCCTCCAGACACTCCATGGTCGATGTAGACATCAGCGCGCCGCACGCCGGCGGCCAGGAGGTCATGCACTTGACAGTCTGCGTCCTGTTGCCGCGTCGAAACTCGCGCGTACCCAATCAGCTTGCCCACGTCCACCCATCTGTCTCGTAACTAACGTTGAGTACTCGATTTTTGGAGACCTTGATAAAGTACATAGATACGAGACATGCCCGACCGCGGAAACATGCGGACGCAAATTTTCCCGACGAGACGTCTGGCATCCCATGCCGTGCGATCCACTGTCATCCTCAATCTTCAGGCTGCTCTGCTTGGTATCGGCAAGGTCATGGGTCGGATCGGTTCGCGGCCTGTGACTGTGGGGAGGAAGTGCTCCGACACCAAGCACGTCAGCCCCGTCCAGCGCCACATCCTCAAACCTCTCGCCAACGGCTACCGCCAGGACCACACTGTCTTCGTGGTGAAAGACATTTCCCACCCGTAAGGCCGGGCGCATGGCCCGGCCTTGCGCATGCCCGCGGGGATCCTCAATACACCCCCGAGAAGAGACGCCGCATCGGTCAGGAAGCCCCGCAGGGCATGCCCCCCTCGCAGGTCCCTTCCACACCATCGTCGCCTCGGACCCCATGGCCCTTCACGCGGCTCTGAATAGTGGCGCAAATGGGGACAACATGAAGATGGATCTTCTTCCTACTAGAGAGTAGGTTCGGGGTATCACGCAGGGCCGCCGGTCGGGGGGCCGGTCGGCCCGGCGTGGAGCACGCCAGGGAGGCCAGTCGGGCGGCTGGCTCCTCGGCGGTGATCATGCCGCCGCCTTGGTGGGCAGAAGTCCTGTGACCATGTGATCAGTCGTCGGGGGACGTCTCTTCTGCTTGCCAGGGCGCGGCAGCTCTCCTTCACGGTGACCGGGTCCAAGAACTCTTCGGTGGTGCACGTGGCCGGTCCCACAGGTCACGGACTGGGTCATCGAGGGGGCCGGCGCACCGGTAGGGACGGATGAGCCGCAGCAGGCAGTGGCCAACACGCCCCTGACGATGACCGTCCTGGTGAATCCACGACGTCCCTCCGGCCGCGACCGGAGGAGCAGCAGATGGACACTGAGCAACCCCGCCACACCTCAGGCGCCTCCACCCTGGGCCCAGCGGCCCGCGCCGCCGTCTTCCAGGCATTGCGCCCGGCGCTGGAGGCTCTCACTCTTGAGGCCGCCGCTGATCCCCGGCTCAGCGCCGAGGCACGACGTGTTCTGCGGGCCGTGGCCTGTACCGGAGCCGGGAACGCACTGGCCCTGGCTGATCTCGCCGCCCGATCCAGTACCCCCAAAATCCGTGTTCCCGTGGTGCTGACCGAGCTTGAGGGCCACGGATACCTCGATCGTCTGGCCCGCATCGCACCGCACCTGGCGGCAACCCTCCCGACACCAACCGCCCCCTCCTCTGCTGAGCTCCGCAACGTCACCCACGGCCGCGACGAAAGACCCGAACAGCAGACACACCCGGGGCCATGACACCGACCCAGCCCACCGGCGACCTCCAGCCAGGATCCGGACCAGGTGAGAGGCCTGGCATCCCCGGGCTTGAAAGGCGGCCTGCTGTCACATTGCTCAGCCTGCTTCCATAGTTGTCGGCCCCGTGCTTACCCTGGGCCATCACCATCGGGCCCCCCAGACTCGGGGATGCGACCGCGCCTCAGGCCGCCACCGCCAGACGATCCGTCACCTGCGAACAGGAAGAAGGCATGACCATCTCCGTCTCTGGGGCTCTGGCCGTTGAGCTGCACCCCCTCACTCCCACCCAGTGGGTTGCCACCTACTACCCCATGGTGGCCACTCCCGTGGGTCGCTGGGCCGAGGTCACCTGGGACCTGCACCAGCACCCGATGCCCGCCGCCTCCGTTCCGCGGGAGCCGGCACGGTGGCTCGAGGCGTGCAGCCCCGATCCCGAGCACCCCTGCTACGCCGGCCACCGGGAGTGGGCCGCCGAGCTGGCCGCCGGCTACGCAGCTGCACTGGCAGTCCACGACAGCGAGGCCGTCAAGGAACCCCTCTCGGCTCAGGAGGCGCAGCTGCTGGGCGAGGACACGTTCCTCGTGCCCGCCGGACAGCTCTCGGAGTGGGTGCTCGACGATCTCGACGGCGAAATCTCAAACGTCTGCGGCTGATCCTGTACACGGACCAGCCTTTCTCGCACCAGCCACCCACTCCGGAACACCCCTATTACCAACCGCACATGGATGTGTCATGTTGTGAACCCCAACACACCCCCGGAATTGCCGGACGGGGCGGGAGCGAGCATCGTGGCGTATTAGGGGGACAGGTGATCTGCATCAGACCATCCTCCAGCTTCTGGCGCGTCGACCGGCCGCACCGTGGTTCCGGGGGGATCCGAGGTGCTGGCCAGATGACTGGTCCGCGCAGAAGCAACTGGGGCGGGGTGGCCGGGGGGCCGCCCCGCCCCCGTCACACCCCGCCGCGGCGATCATAGGATCCGTCCCCGGCGGAAAGTCTCGCGTCCACGGCCTCAGGAGCGCGGGCGCCCTACGCACTCCACCCGATTCCGTCACCGACTACGGTGGTGCTGCCGCTGAGGTGCAAGGCAGAGGCGGGACGCCCAGCGCGGGGAAGCAGCACCGACTCGATCCCTCGGGGGTCTCAGTAGCGGTCACCGGGCCTCTCGCTGTCATGCAGCCACGAACTCAGAAACCGGGTCTGGATCGCGACGGAGCGCTCGAAGACGGGCTCGTGGTGATACAGCAGGCCGAAGTGCCCGCCTTCGAGCTCGTGCACCTCCTTGGGACCGCCCAGCGCGGCGAAGGCCTGCCTGGCCACGGCCGTCGTCGAGCCGGGCATCTCATCGTCACGGGCCAGCAGAAAACAGGTCGGGACCAGCACATGTTGGGCCCACAGCACCGGTAGCCACATCGGTTCCTCCGGGGCGGTGAGGACCACCTGGTTCTCCCACCCGGTGCCGAATCGCGCCCCGTACTCCAGGAACCACCGCAGCGCGGTCAACGGCTTCAGCGCCGAAGGCGCCGAGAGCTGGTCGGCGGAGACCACCGGCATCGGCCCGCGCCACCGCTCCGGCTCGGCCCGCACGGATCCGCCCAGGAGCCGGGCCCGCATTCCCCGATACAGGGCCCCGTCCGGGTCCGGCGGCGCCGGATGCCGGCCGCAGGCCGGCGTCTGAGCCACCACCGCGCGCACCCGCTCGTCCACGCAGGCCACCGCCAACACCTGGGCAGCGCTGTAGGAGTCCCCCCACAACGCCACCCGCTGGGGGTCCACCCGGTCACAAGCAGAGACGGCATCGAGGGCGTCCCGATAGCCCCGGGCCTGGATCCACGGATTGATCTCTCCTCGGGGCTCACCCCGACTTCGCCCCACACCTCGGTGGTCGTAGAGGAAAGCCGCGACACCGTGATCAGCGAACGCCTGGGCGTAGCGGTCAGCGACCATCCCGTGAGCAGTGGCGGAAAAGCCGTGAGCCATGACCACCACCGGCCCCGGCGCAGCCGCGGGAGGCAGGAACAAACGACCGGCCAGCACCGCACCCTCGGAACGAAAACGGATCTCCACCACAGCTGGCACCTCAACGCCCCCCCGATCCCCGCACATCCCAGAGCCAGACCACCAACCGCTGCAGGTCCACCGCCGTCACCCCGGCGCGACCGAGGCCCCAATGTGATGCTTCAAGCGTAGTGAGCCGGGCAATGGCATGTCCCGGCAGAGCCTGAGACGGGGGTCAGCAACCCACCACACCTCCCGCACCACCGGTCCCCGGAAGTCCGATCGCACCCCCAAGTGTCACGCAACCAAACTGCCTCATGTCGCATGGGTGACCGGTGGTTTCTCGCCATGGTTCCATCTGCTCAGTATTAGTACGGCGTCGACATTCGGGCCCCCTCGAGTTTCTTCTGCACGAGGCGTCGTCATGTCTTCCCTGTACCTTCCCCAGGCCGGGCGCGGAAGCAGACAATCCCACCATGACTACTCTCACGCCCTGCCTGTGGTTCGACACCGAAGCCCAGGACGCAGCGAACTTCTATCTCACGGTGTTCCCCAACTCCCGGATCACCGACATCACCTACTACGGCGAGGCCGGGCCGCGGCCGGCGGAGATGGTGCTGACGGTGGAGTTCGAGCTCGACGGCCATCCGTTCACCGCGCTCAACGGCGGGCCCGAGTTCAGCTTCAGCGAAGCGGTGTCGTTCCAGATCGACTGCGCCGATCAGGCGGAGGTGGACCGGTACTGGGAGGCGCTCACCGCCGACGGCGGGCAGGAGAGCATGTGCGGGTGGCTCAAGGACAAGTACGGGCTGTCCTGGTAGGTGGTGCCCCGCAGGCTCGTCGAGCTGCTGACCGATCCGGATCCGGGCCGGGCGCAGCGGGTGATGGCCGCGATGATGCCGATGCGCAAGCTCGTCATCACCGACCTGGAGGCCGCCGCCGGCGTTTCCTGAAACACGGGGGCGCGCCTGGAACCGCCGAGCCCCCGTTGCGGCAGGCCGGGACGGCTCAGGGGAGAGCGCGAGTCGGGGCGCCGGCGCATCTGCTCATGCGCCGGGGTAGGCGCCCACGGTCCACAGGTTGCCGTCGCCGTCGCGGATCCTGAACTGGTGGAAGCCGTGGTCGGTGTCCGTCAACGGCTCGAGGATCTCCATCCGACCCTCGGACACAGAAAAACACCCCGGACCACAGGTCCGGGGTGTTTCCGATGTCCTGAGACATCGCACTGTGCGCGAGGGGGGACTTGAACCCCCACCCTCTAATACGAGGACTAGCACCTCAAGCTAGCGCGTCTGCCTATTCCGCCACCCGCGCGAGTGGATCCAGGGCGAACGTGGTGCCGTTTCCGGCCGTTCCTCCTGAACGCAACAGAAAATAAGGTACCACATGCGCGGCCGCCGTTCACATCGGCGCCGCTGCCTGGAGGAGCGGCGGGACCGCGCCGAAAATTTTGATGAAAACCCCTGAGTAAGTGCACTTCCGGCTTCCACCGTGCCCCGCCATGCGGTTGAATGGTGGCTGAGCATCTCCAGGATTCTCCAGCTGACCTGGGACGATGCTCGTTCGAGGGTTGCGTTCGCGCCACCGGGGAGCCCCCCGTCCCCGCCGGTGCCAGGGACCCTCGACACGGCCGGGGACCCCCCTCACCTGTGCCGGCGGCGGCCGCCGCCGCCCCGTTCTCCCACGGGACCACGGTGGCCGCCGCCTCTCACCGCCCGGCGCCGGCACCGCCCGCCGAGGGCGTGCGGTGCCGCGACGCCTCAGAGGACGGAGCGGTAGACCTCCAGGGTCCGCTCGGCGATGGACTCCCACGCGAAGTGCTCCTCGGCGCGGCGCCGGCCGGCGGCGCCCATATCCCGGGCGCGCACCGGGTCGGAGACCACCTCGGTGAGCGCGGCGGCGAAGTCGGCCACGAACTTCTCGGGATCGACCGGCGTGCCGGTACCGTCCTGGGCCTGCTCGATGGCGACCAGCCGGCCCGTCTCCCCGTCGACGACGACCTCCGGAATGCCGCCCGTGGCGGAGGCGACCACGGCGGTGCCGCAGGCCATGGCCTCGAGGTTGACGATCCCGAGCGGCTCGTACACGGACGGGCAGGCGAAGGCCGTGGCACCGGAGAGGATCTGGACGATCTCGCGGCGCGGCAGCATCTTCTCGATGAGCACCACCCCGGACCGGGTGGCCCTCAGCTCGTCGATGAGCGCGTTGACCTCGGCCCCGAGCTCCGGGGTGTCGGCGGCGCCGGCGCACAGCACGAGCTGCACGTCCTCGGGCAGCAGGGCCGCGGCGCGCAGCAGGAACGGCACGCCCTTCTGCCGGGTCACACGGCCCACGAACGCCACGGAGGGCTTGGCCGGGTCGATGCCGTAGGACTCGAGCACGTCGGTGCCCTCGTCGCGCACCCACTGGCTCACGTCGATGCCGTTGTGCACCGTCCGGACCCGGTCGGGGTCGACGTCCGGATAGGACCGGAGGATGTCCTGGCGCATCCCGTCGGAGACGGCGATGATCGCCGCGGCCGCCTCGTAGGCGGTCTTCTCCACGAACGAGGAGACCGCGTACCCGCCGCCGAGCTGCTCGGCCTTCCACGGGCGCAGGGGCTCGAGGGAGTGCGCGGAGAGGACGTGGGGGATGCCGTACATCAGCGACGCGAGGTGCCCGCCCATGTTGGCGTACCAGGTGTGGGAGTGCACCAGGTCCGCGCCGGCGATGTCGCCGATCATCGCGAGGTCCACCCCCAGCGTCTGGATCGCGGCGTTGGCGCCGGCCAGGTCCGCGGGCACGGGGTAGGCCTGGACCTCGACGCCGTTGACCCGGGGCTCGCGCGGAGCACCGAAGCACCGCACCCTCAGGTCGACGAGCGGGGCCAGGACCCGCGAGAGCTCGGACACGTGGACTCCGGCGCCGCCGTAGATCTCGGGCGGGAACTCCTTGGACAAGATATCTACTCGCACGGTTCCGAGCGTACTGCAGGATCGGCACGGTGCCACGGGAAGACGCCCGTCGGGGGCCGTGCGTGCCGCTCCGTGAGACACATCCGGACTCCTGTGCGGTCGGTCACTCGCCTTCGCGGCGGTTAAGACACAATGAAGGCGCCTGTCGAGTGGTTCCGCACCGCGAGGCGGAGATGTTGCGCCCGATTGCCGAAGAAGTCAGAGAGGTTCCCATGCCCCACCGTAAGAAGGTTCTCGCGATCGTCCTGGCCGGAGGCGAGGGCAAGCGCCTGATGCCGCTCACCGTGGACCGCGCCAAGCCCGCGGTGCCCTTCGCGGGCGGCTACCGGCTGATCGACTTCGCGCTGTCCAACATCGTGAACTCCGGCTACCTCCAGGTCGTGGTGCTCACGCAGTACAAGTCGCACTCCCTGGACCAGCACGTCACCCAGACCTGGCGCCTCTCCGCCCAGCTGGGCAACTACGTGGTCACCGTGCCGGCCCAGCAGCGGCGGGGCAAGGAGTGGTTCCTGGGCTCCGCCAACGCCATCTTCCAGTCGATGAACCTCATCGACGACGAGAAGCCGGACATCGTGGTGGTGGTCGGCGCGGACCACGTGTACCGGATGGACTTCTCCGACATGGTGGACTTCCACGTGCGGTCCGGGGCCCGCGCCACCGTGGCGGGCGTGCGCCAGCCGATGGAGATGGTGACGTCCTTCGGCGTGATCGAGACGGACCCGCAGGACGTCACGAAGATCACCCGCTTCGTGGAGAAGCCCGAGAGCACGGCTCCCCTGCCGGACGACCCCGACGCCTTCTTCGCCTCGATGGGCAACTACGTCTTCGACACCGACGCGCTCGTCGAGGCGCTGCGGGCCGACGAGGCGAAGGAGGACACGAACCACGACATGGGCGGGGACATCATGCCGTGGTTCGCGGACCGCGGCGAGGCCGCCGTCTACGACTTCACGAACAACGACGTCCCGGGCTCCACGGACCGTGACCGGCAGTACTGGCGCGACGTCGGCACCCTGGACTCGTACTACGACTCCCACATGGACCTGATCCGCCCGCTGCCGGTGTTCAACCTGTACAACTACGCCTGGCCGCTCTACACCAACGAGATGCAGGCCCCGCCGGCGAAGCTCGTGCGCGGCCCGCGGGGCGAGGGCGGCATCGCCACCGACTCGATTCTCTCCCGCGGGGTCCTGGTCACCGGCGGGCGCGTGACCGAGTCGGTGCTCTCCCCGAAGGTGCTGGTCAACAACGACGCCACCGTCAACCAGTCGGTCCTGCTGCCCAACGTCCAGATCGGCGAGGGGGCCGTGGTGGAGCGGTGCATCCTCGACAAGAACGTGGTCGTGCCCCCGGGCGTGAAGGTCGGCGTGGACGCGGAGCAGGACCGCGCCCGGGGCCTGACGGTGACACCCTCCGGGCTGACGGTCGCCCCGAAGAACTTCCGCTTCGAGAGCTAGGGATCCCACCTGTCACGGCGGGGCCGACCACCCGGGGACGGGGGGCGGCCCCGCCGTCGTCATGCGGTCTGCGTGACCTCGACCTGGACCTGGAGCCCCGAGGTGCCGCCGCCGCCGGTGACCATGCCCTTCAGCGGCGTGACGTCGGTGTAGTCGCGGCCGCGGGCCACCGTGACGTGGAAGTCGGTGAGCCGCGTGTGGTTGGTGGGGTCGTAGGCGTACCAGCGGTCGTTCCACCACTCCACCCACGCGTGGGACTCCCCCGGCACGGTCGCCCCGATGCCCGCCTCGTAGTCCGGGTGCAGGTAGCCGGAGACGTAGCGGGCGGGGATCCCGATGTGCCGCATCATGCCGATGGCCACGTGCGCGAGGTCCTGGCACACGCCCTTGGCCTCCCGCCAGGCGGCCTCCGCGTCCGTGTGGACCCCGGTGACCCCCGGCACGTACTGCATGTGCGAGGCGATGCCCTGGAAGATCGCGGCGGCCGCGGCGGCCGGGTCGGCCGCCTCCTTGCGGATCTCCTCGGCGACCTTCTCCAGCTCGGGCCCGAGCCGGGTGAGCGGGGTCTGGGGCACGAAGTCGGAGACCGCGTCGAGGACCTCGGGGGTCGCCAGCTCGTCCCAGCTCAGCCCGTCCGCGACCTCGTCGCCGGGCCGCCGGTGCACCTCCACCGTGGCCGAGGAGCGGACCTCCAGGTGCCGGTGCCGGCCCTGGATGTCGAAGGCCGCGACGCGGGTGCCCCAGTAGTCCCGGTAGTTGCTGACCGTGGCGGTCCCCGGGCTCAGCGTCAGCTCCGCCTCGAGCACGATCTGCTCGTCGTCGGACAGGGGCGTCATCCGGGCCTCGTTGTAGGACTTCGAGACGTTGTCGTTGTAGTCGTAGCGGGTGACGTGGTCGATCTTGAGCCGGGTCACAGCATGCCTCCGAACCAGGACGCCTCGACGGCGTGCGAGAAGTACTTGGTGCTCACGGCCTCCGACGCCCTCGCGCACGCGGCCTGGACGTTGTTCAGGTGCTCGGGCAGCACCGCGATGAGGTCCTCCGCGTGGTGGAACTCCAGCGCCGTGCGCGCCTCGCCGATGATCCGCCGGGCGTCGTCCTTGAACCCGACCCGCTGCAGACCCGGCTCCAGGCCCACGAGGATCTCCTCCGCCGTGGTCAGCGCGTGCAGGATCGAGCGGGGGAAGAGCCGGTCCAGGAGCAGGAACTCGGTCGCGGACTCGTCGCTGAACGTGCCGTAGCGGGTGCGCAGGAAGGCCTCGTACCCGCCGGCGCAGTGCAGGATCGACACCCACGACATGCCGGAGGTGGACGTGGACCGGGTCCACAGCAGCCGGGACGTCATGTCCGCCCGCTCGATCGCCGCGCCCAGGGACAGGAACATCCAGGACTCGTCGTGGGACATGGTCATCTGGGTCTGCCCGCGCACGGTGGCCATCCGCTCGATGGTCCAGTGGCAGACGCGGAAGGTGCCGACGACGTCGCGGCGGTGCTGGCCCAGGCCGTAGTACGTGGAGTTGAGCGACTCCCACATGGCCGAGGACACGGTCTCCCGGGCGCGGCGGGCGTTCTCGCGGGCGGCGTGCAGGGAGCCGGAGATGGAGGTCAGGCAGTCCTTGTTCCACGCGAGCTCGTGGATCATCGACCGGACGCTGTAGTCCCCGTCCCCGGGCTCCACGCCCATCACGGCCATGATCCGGCGCACCTCGGCCTCCTGCTCGCCCACGGGCAGCTGGGTGATCCGCTCCAGGTGGACGTCGAGGATCCGGGCCACCCCGTCGGCCCGCTCGACGTAGCGGCCGATCCAGAACAGGGACTCGGCAATGCGGCTCAGCATGTGGGCCCCTCTCCGGTGCGGGTCGTCGCGGTGGTGCCCGCGGTGGTGGTCACGGCCTGTTGCTGCTGCTGCTGCTGGCCGTTGTCGCCCTCGTCCTGCCAGGACGCGGAGACCGGCCACGTGTGCACCGAGGAGTCGACGTCCGGGGGCGGGGCCTGGCCGGGGTCGAGGTCCTGGGTCTGCGGCTGGCCGAGCACCCAGGTGTCCTTCGAGCCGCCGCCCTGCGAGGAGTTGACGATCAGCGAGCCCTTCTGCATGGCCACCCGGGTCAGCCCGCCGGGCAGCACGTAGACCTCGTCGCCGCTGTTGACCGCGAAGGGCCGCAGGTCCACGTGCCGGGGGCTGAACTCCCCGTCCGCGAACGTCGGCACGGTGGACAGCTGCAGCACCGGCTGGGCGATCCACCCGCGCGGGTCCGCCAGCACCTTCGCCCGCAGCTCCTCGAGCTCCGCCGCGGTGGCATGGGGGCCGATGACCAGGCCCTTGCCGCCGGACCCGTCCACGGGCTTGACGACCAGCTCGTCCAGGTGCGCGAGCACCCAGGCGCGGGCTTCGTCCTCCTCCAGCCGGTAGGTGTCCACGTTGGGCAGCACCGGCTCCTCGTCGAGGTAGTACCGGATGAGGTCGGGGACGTAGGAGTAGGTGAGCTTGTCGTCGGCCACACCGTTGCCGATCGCGTTGGCGATGGTCACGTTCCCGGCGCGGGCCGCGTTGACGAGTCCGGAGCAGCCGAGCGCGGAGTCGGAGCGGAAGTGCAGGGGGTCGACGAACTCGTCGTCGATCCGCTTGTAGATCACGTCCACGCGCTGCTCGCCGTCGGTGGTCCGCATGTAGACCTTGTCGCCGCGGACCACGAGGTCGCGGCCCTCCACGAGCTCCACCCCCATGAGCCCGGCCAGCAGGGTGTGCTCGAAGTAGGCGGAGTTGAACACGCCCGGGGTGAGGACCACCACCACGGGGTCCTCGGCGGCCTCCGGGGCCGTGGCGCGCAGCGCCTTGTAGAGGTGCCGGGGATAGGCCTCCACGGCGCGGATCGGCTGCGACATGAAGGCCTCCGGGAGGCCCTTGGTCATGGCCCGCCGGTTCTCGATGACGTAGGAGACCCCGGAGGGCACGCGCACGTTGTCCTCCAGGACCCGGAACACGCCCTGCTGGTCCCGGACCACGTCGATGCCCGCCACGTGGATCCGGACGCCGCCCGGGGGCCGGAAGCCCCACACGCTCCGGTGGAAGTGGGCGGAGGAGGTGATCAGCGCCTTCGGCACGATCCCGTCGGCCACGACCCGCTGCTCCCCGTAGACGTCGTCGAGGAAGCACTCCAGTGCCCGGACCCGCTGCTTCACGCCGCGCTCGATGACGTCCCACTCCCCGGCGGTGATCACCCGGGGCACGATGTCGAGCGGGAAGGGCCGCTCCTCACCCGCGAAGTCGAAGGTCACGCCCCGGTCGAGGAAGGAGCGGGCCATGGAGTCGGCGCGGGTGTTGACGTCGCTGAGCGAGAGGTCGTCGAGGACACCGCCGATGCGGTCGTAGCCGGGGCGGACCTGCCGGTCCGGCGTGTACATCTCGTCGTAGGCCGCCGCCACGGCCATGTCGGCGGCGTAGTTCTCGAACAGGTCGGACATGTCGGGCGATCACATGCCTTTCGGGGTCGGGGCGGGCAGTGTGTGCAGTATGGACGGGCCGTATTTCGCAGCGGTAACCCGGTGGCCGAGGCTCCTCCCGATTGTGTCACGCGCCGTGCGCCGGAGGGCTGGAGGACGTGCCCCTACGATGGGAGGGCGTGTCCGCCGGGAGGCGGGCCCGCGACCGCAACCGCGACCGCCGCCGCGGCGCGGCGGACCCGACGGAAGGACACGATGGACGCCCCGGACCCCCAGTGCCGCGTCACGGTGGTCGTGGCCACCCGCAACCGCCGGGAGGAGCTCGTGGCGCACCTGGGCCGGCACGAGGGGCCCGTCGTCGTCGTGGACAACGCCTCCACGGACGGCTCCGCCGAGGCGGTGCGCGCCGCCCACCCGCACGTGCAGGTGCTGGAGCTGCCACGCAACGTCGGGGCCGTGGCCCGGACCGTCGGCGTCCGGCTCGCCCGCACCCCCTACGTGGCCTTCGCCGACGACGACTCGTGGTGGGCCCCCGGGGCGCTCGCCCGCGCCGCGGCCGTGTTCGACGCCCATCCCCGGCTCGGCCTGATCGCCGGGTCCATCGCCGTGGGCCCCGAGGAGCGCCCGGACCCCCTCAACGCCGTGCTCGCCGCGTCCCCGCTGGGCATCCCCACCGGGGCCCCCGGCCCGGCGCTGCTCGGCTTCGTCGCGTGCGGGGCGATCGTGCGCCGCTCGGCGTTCCTCGCGGCCGGCGGCTTCGACGACGTCGTGCGCTTCCCCGGCGAGGAGGAGCGTCTCGCCCTCGACCTGTTCGACGCCGGCTGGCGGCTGTCCTACGTGCCGGAGATCCGCGCCCACCACCACCCCTCGCCGCACCGGGGCTCGGACGAGCGCCGGCAGGTCGCGCTCGTCCGCAGCCACCTGCTCACCGTGCTCCTGCGCCGGCCCTGGCATGTCGTGGCGCACGAGCTGCGGAAGGCGCTGCGCGGCGGCCGCGCGGGGCGCCGCGGTCTGCTCCGCGCCCTCCCCCGCACCCCGGCGGCGCTGCGCGCCCGGCACCGGGTGTCCCCGACCACGGAGGCCGCGCTCGCGCTGCTGCACGGCCCCGCCCCCGCCGACCCCGCCGCACCGGAGGAGAGCCCATGACCGAGACCACCCCCGCACCCCCGCCCGCGTCCGGCCCCGACGCCCGCGTGGCGGTCGTGATGATCACCCACAACCGCCGGGAGGAGGCCCTGCTGGCCCTGGCCCGGCTGCGGGAGCTCCCGGAACGGCCGCACGTGGTGGTCGTCGACAACGGCTCCGGGGACGGCACCGCGGACGCGATCCGTGCGCGGCACCCCTGGGCGGAGCTCGTGGCGAGCCCCGTCAACCTCGGGGCCGTGGGCCGCAACGTCGCGCTGGAGCGCGTGGACGCACCGTTCGTGGCCTTCTGCGACGACGACACCTGGTGGGAGCCCGGGTCGCTGCGCCGGGCGGCCGACGCGCTGGAGACGCACCCGCGGCTGGGCGTGGTCACGGGCAGGATCCTCGTGGAGCCCGGGTCCCGGGAGGACGCGATCAACGCGGAGCTGCTGCACTCACCGGTCGAGGGCCCCGCGTGGCTGCCCGGCCCCGCCCTCGGCAGCTTCCTGGCGGGGGCCTCCGTGGTCCGCCGGGCCGCGTTCCTCGAGGTGGGCGGGTTCAGCGAGCGGCTGTGGCTCGGCGGCGAGGAGGAGCTCCTGGCGGCGGACCTCGCGACCGCGGGGTGGGAGCTCGTGCACCTGCCCGACGTGGTGGTCCACCACCAGGCCTCCACGGTCCGGGACCCGCACCTGCGGCGCCGGCACGGACTGCGCAACACCCTGTGGTTCATCTGGCTGCGCCGCCCGCTGCGGGCGGCCCTGCGCCGGACCCGGGACGTGGTCGGCGCCGCCCCGCGGGACCGGGTCACGGCGCTGGCCCTGCTCGACGCCCTGCGCGGTGCGCCGTGGGTGCTGCGCGAGCGGCGGCCCCTGCCCGAGCGCGTCGAGCGGCGGTTCCGGGCGCTGGAGGAGTCGCAGCGCGCCAGCGCCGCGCGCCGCTACGTCAGCTGAGCGCCCGGCGGACCGGACGGCGGAGCGGCCGGTGGAGCGCCCCGCCGGGCCGCCGCGGCCGGGCCCGCGCGCTCAGCGCGCCCGCACGGCGGTCTCCGGGAGGCCGGCGCCCTCCCGGAACCACTCGACGGTGCGCTCCAGCCCCACCGGCCACGGGACCTCCGGGGCCCAGCCCAGGACCTCGGTCGCGAGCGTGGTGTCCGGGCGGCGCACCATGGGGTCGTCGACGGGACGCTCGACGAACTCGACCCCCGAGGACGTGCCGGTCGCGGCGATGACGTCGTGGGCGATCTGCAGCACCGACAGCTCGTGCGGGTTGCCGATGTTCATGGGCCCGCTGTGCCCGCTGTCGGCCAGGGCCAGGATGCCGCGGACCAGGTCGGAGACGTAGCAGACGGAGCGGGTCTGGGCGCCGTCCCCCGCCACGGTGAGGGGCTCACCGGCCAGGGCCTGGCGGATGAACGTGGGGATCGCCCGGCCGTCGAAGGGCCGCATCCGGGGCCCGAAGGTGTTGAAGATCCGCACGATCGCCGTGTCCACCCCGTGCTCGGCGCGATAGGCGACCGACAGGGCCTCGGCGAAGCGCTTGGCCTCGTCGTAGACCCCCCGCGGGCCCACCGGGTTGACGTGGCCCCAGTAGCTCTCGGCCTGCGGGTGCACCTGCGGGTCGCCGTACACCTCGGAGGTGGAGGCCAGCACGAACCGGGCGCCCTTGTCCTTGGCCAGGCCCAGGGCGTGGTGGGTGCCGATCGAGCCGACCTTGAGCGTGTGGATGGGCAGCTTCAGGTAGTCGATCGGGGACGCCGGGGAGGCGAAGTGCAGGACGAGGTCCACGTCCCCGGGCACGTGCACGTAGTCGGTGACGTCGCACTGGACGAGCCGGAAGCCGGGGTCGCCCACGAGGTGGCCGATGTTGGCCGCGGAGCCGGTGAGGAAGTTGTCGAGGCACACCACCTCGACCTCCCGGCGGCGCAGCTCGGTGCACAGGTGGCTGCCCAGGAAGCCGGTCCCCCCGGTCACCACGGCCCGGCGGATCGGACGGGTCGCGCTCGCGGCGGTGGTCGCGTTCGTTGTGGGATTCACGGTGCTCCTGACGGATCGGGACGGATGGGAACGGCTCGGCGAACGGGCCGGGTGGTGGGCGGCGGCCCTCAGGGCCGGGCCGGGACCCCGGCGCCCTGGGCGAGCTGGGCGCGGGCGGCGGCGAGGACCTCGTCGGCCGTCACGGCGGCGAGGCGGTCGTCCAGGGCGTCCGCGTGCGGATCGCCCCACGTCGCGGCCGCCGGGTCACCGTGCCACAGCACGGTGTGCAGCCCGGGGTCCACCGCGGGGCCCCACCGGGCCGGCGGCGTCGGGCCGAAGAGGACCACGGAGCGCACGGCCAGGGCGGTGGCCACGTGGGCGACGCCCGTGTCGCCGCTGAGCACCGCGGCGGCGCCCCCCACCGTGGCGGCCAGCTCCGGCAGGGAGAGCCGGCCGCACCGGTTCTCCGCCGCGGGCAGCCCGCCGGTGACGGTCGCGGCCAGCTCCGCCTCGGCGGCGGAGCCGGTGACCACGATCCGGTGGCCGTCCGCGGCCAGGGCCTCCGCCACGGTCCGCCAGCGGGCCGCGGGCCAGCGGCGGGCGCCGGAGGCGGCCCCCGGGTGGATCACCACGGGGGCACCGTCGGGCGCCGGAGCGTGCTCGCGCAGCAGGAGGTCCTCGGGGCCGCAGGGTCCCCCCGCCGTGCGCACCAGCCGGCACCACCGGTGCACCTCGTGCTCGTCGGCCCGCCACGCGGGGCCGGCGTGCCCGGCGGCGGCGAAGGCGACGAGCCGCTCCGGGCCGGTGGCGAGCAGCAGCTCGTGGCTGAGCGGGCCGCGCCCGTGCAGGTTGACCGCCACGTGCCCGCCGGACAGCGGCGGGAGCGGGCCGAGCCCGGACGTGGGCAGGACCGCGTCCACCACGCCCAGCTCGGCCAGCCAGGTGCCGATGCCCTCGGGCGCGGCCAGCACGAGCCGGTGCCGGGGCAGCATGCGCCGGACCCCGCGCAGGGGCGCCACGCCGGTCAGGCCGTCGCCCAGGCCGAGGGCGCGCAGCACCAGCACGTCGCCCGCCCCGACCTCGCCCGGGGCCACGGTGCGGGGGCCGCGGGGCTCAGCCCTCACGGCCGGCCCGCTGGAGGATCGCCGTGGTGGAGCGCCCGGAGAGGTAGGGCAGGACGGTGACCTCCCCGCCCCAGCCGCGCACGTCCACGGCCTCGGGAAGCTGCTCGGGGGTGTAGTCGCCGCCCTTCACCCACACGTCGGGGCGCAGGACGGACAGGGCCGCGCGGGGGTCGTCCTCGTCGAAGACGACCACCGCGTCGACGCTGCGGAGGGCGGCCAGCACGCGGGCACGGTCCTCCTGGCCGACCACCGGCCGGCCCGGGCCCTTGAGCCGGCGCACGGAGTCGTCGGAGTTCAGCAGCACCACCAGCGCGTCGCCGAGCCGGCGCGCGGCGTCGAGGGAGGCGATGTGGCCGGCGTGCAGGACGTCGAAGCAGCCGCCCGTGGCCACGACCGTGCCGCCCGCGGCGCGCACGTCCACCAGCAGGTCCTGGACCTCCCGGGGCAGCCGCTCGGCACCGGGGTGCAGGCACGCGCGGCCCTGGACGCCCTGGGCGCGGCGGGTGCGGAAGGTGGCGGCGCCGCCTGCGGCGACCCACTGCCCGGCCGCCTCGACGGCGGACTCCACGGCCGTGGTCACGTCCGTGCCCGCGCCGAGGGCCAGGGCCGCGGTCGAGGCGAAGCGGTCCCCCGCCCCGCACGGATCGGTGTTGCGCACGGGAGCGGCCGGCACCAGCTCGGTGCCCGTGGCGGTCGCGAGGTGGGCGCCCTCGGCCCCGGCCGTGACCGCCACGGCACGGGCCGACCACCGCTCGCGCAGGGTGCCGGCGAGCTCGCGGGCGCCGGTCGACGCGGGGGCACCCAGGGCGGCGGCGGCCTCGGCCGCGTTGGGGGTGACCAGGGCGCAGCCGGGGACCGGCTCCCCGCCGCGCGGGTGGGGGTCCCAGACGACCGTGCCCGCCCGGGCGTGCTCCGCGAGGGCGGCGCGCACGGCGGGGTCGCGGGTGACGCCTCCCCCGTAGTCGGACACCAGGACGGCGTCCGCGCCCGCGAGGACCGCGGAGACGTGCGAGGCCGAGACGCCCACCGGGGTGCCGGGCCCGCCCTCGTCCACGCGCACCAGCGTCTGGCCGGCGCTGCGGATGCGGGTCTTGGTGCGGGTCCCGCCCTCGTGGCCGAGGCGCTCGAGGGCCACCTCCCCGAGGGCGGCGGCGAGCTCGTGGCCGGCGGCGTCGGCGGCCACGGGTGCCAGCAGGGTCACCGTGACCTCCACCGGGACGGGGCCCACAGCGGGCGGCAGGGCGCACAGCAGCGCCGCCAGGCCGGCGCCGCCGGGGCTCGCGTAGACGTCACCGACGTCGACCACGGGCACCGGGGCGTCCGGGCTCAGGCGCGTGGACGTGCCGTCGACGTCCCGGTCCAGGAGGGCATCGCCGACCACGACGATGCGGACGAGGCTCATGCGACCCCCGCCCGGACGGCCGCCCCGTCGGCCCGGGCGCCGGAGGCCCCGCGCACGGCCGGGCCGGCGTCAGGAGGCGGGACGAGGCGCGCGTCGACCGCGGCGCACACGGCGTGGAGCAGCATGAGGTGGACCTCCTGGATCACCGAGGTGCTGGACGCGTCGACGGTCAGGGACTCGTCCGCCCGCTCGGTCAGCGGATTGGGGCCGGGGCCGGTGAGCGCCCAGACGTGCAGGCCGTGCTCCCGCGCCCGGTCGGCCGCCGCCAGGACGTTGGGGCTGCGGCCGCTGGTGGACAGCACCACGAGCACGTCGCCCGCCCGCCCGTGCGCCTGGACCTGGCGGGCGAACACCTCCTCCGCGCCGTAGTCGTTGACGATGGCGGTCAGGCTCGAGGTCTCCGCGGACAGGCACACGGCGGACAGCGGCCGCCGGTCGTCGACGAAGCGGCCGACGAGCTCGGCGGTGAAGTGCTGGGCCTCCGCGGCGCTGCCGCCGTTGCCCACGGCGAGCACGCGTCCGCCGTGCGTGAGCATCCCGGCCAGGCGGGCGCCCCACCGGTCCACCACGCCGGCGTGCTGGGCGGCCTCGCCCGCGGCGACCGACAGCTCGTCCAGGTGGGCCCCGAGCCAGTTCTCGGTCTGCCGGAGCAGCGGCGGGTGCTCCCGGCGGTGCCGGGCGGCGACGCGGGCGTAGGACCGCTCGGTCTCCTGGGCCACGTGCCGCCAGCCGAAGAGCCGCTCCACGCGCTCCCGCCCGGCGCGCCCCATGCGGGCGGCCAGCTCGGGGTCCGCCAGCAGGGTGCGCAGGGCGGCCGCGGTCCCGGCGACGTCCCGCGGGGGCACGTGCAGGCCGGTCACGCCGTCCTCGATGCTGTCGAGCAGCCCGCCCACGGCGCTGCCCACCACGGGGCGGGCGCACGCCATCGCCTCGAGCGGGACCATGCCGAACGGCTCGTACCAGGGGGTGCAGGCCACGACGTCCGCGGTGGCGAGCAGCGCGGCGGCGTCGTCGTGGTCCACGCGGCCGAGCAGCTCCACGCGCTCGGCCACGCCGAGCTCCCGGGCCAGCGCCCGCAGCCGCAGGGCCTCGGGGTCCCGGTCCAGCTCGGCGCGGGCGGGGCCGCCGGCCACGACGAGCTCCGCGTCCGGCAGCTCGGCGAGGGCGCGCACGACGACGTCCACGCCCTTGCGCTCCACGAGCCGGCCGAGCGCCACGATCCGGGGCCGCCGGTCGCCGGCGGGCGGCGGCACGGGGACGAAGGCGTCGAGGTCCACGCCGCACGGGACCACGTCGATCCGTGCGGGGTCCCCGCCGAGGGCCAGGAGCTCGGCCTGTTCGTCCCGGCAGGTGGCCAGGACGAGGTCCGCCGCGGCGACGAGCTCGTTCTCGGCCGCGAGCCGGCCGGTGGGGCTGGTGTCGGCCGCGCCCTGGTGGCGGCGCTTGACGGCCCCGAGCGCGTGGAAGGTCTGCACCACCGGGATCTGCATCGTCTCCGCGGCGCGGCGGGCCGCGATCCCGGACATCCAGAAGTGGGCGTGCACGAGGTCGGGGACCCCGCGGTGGGCCCAGTCGCGGGCGAGCCAGCGTCCGAACTCGTCCATGTACGGCGCGAGGTCGTCCTTGGGCAGGAGGCTCGGGGGCCCCGCCGGGACGTGGACCACGTGCGCCCCGGGGGCGAGCTCGACCACGTCGGGCAGCCGGGCGTCGTCGCGGCGGGTGTACACGACGACGTCGTGGCCCAGCCGGGCGAGACCCGCCGCGAGGGCGGCCACGTAGACGTTCTGCCCCCCGGCGTCGACCCCGCCGAGCGCGGCCAGCGGGCTGGCGTGCTCGGAGACCATTGCGATTCTCATGCTGTCACCTTCTCCAGGATGCGGTCCCACTCCGCGAGGAAGCGGTCCGCGCCGTAGTGTTCCAGGGCGTGCTCGCGGGCGGCGGCGCCCACGGCGGCCGCCGCACCGGGATCGTCCAGCCAGTGCCGGGCGCGGGCGGCAAGGGCCTCCGGGTCGTTGGAGAGCAGCCCCGCCCCGGGCGGGACCGCCCGGGGCGCCTCGGTGGTCGAGAGCCCGAGCACCGGCATCCCGATGGTCATCGCCTCCAGCAGCGCCAGGCCCAGGCTCGTCCACCGGTAGGGGTGGTAGTAGGCCCGGTGCTCGCCGAGCGCCGCGTGCAGCTTCTCCTGAGGATAGTTCTCGTGCAGCCGCCCGGCCATGTGGGGCGCGTGCTCGGCGAGCTGGTCCATCCCCATGCCGTACACGTCCACCGGCAGCTCGCGGGCCAGCGCGGTCAGCAGGTCGGTGCCCGCGATCCGCCCGCGCCGGACGGGCTCGTTGACCACGGCGGCCAGGCTGGCCGTGCGTCCCGTGTAGAGCGGTCCGGGGTCCAGGACGCCGTGCTCCACGACCTCGGTGGGCGCGTCCCCGTTGTCCCACATCATCCGGTTGAAGTGCGTCACGTGGACCACGGGGATGTCGGAGCGCCCGGCCAGGGGGTGGCGGGTGGCCACGGCGGGCCCGCGCGGGGTGTCGTGCTCCACGTAGACCGCCGGGACGTCGCTCCCCGCCCGGCGTCCGGTCCACCGCTCGAGCAGCTCCAGCTCGTGGGGCCGCTGCAGCAGGACGACGTCGAACGCGGTGCCGGCCAGCTCCTCGGGCGTGCACTCGACGGCGGCCGCCGGCCAGTCCCAGGTCTCGGCCCGGCCGCGGCCGTCGGGGCCGCGGTCGGCGACGACGGGCAGCAGATAGGTGTGGGGACCGTGCACGAACGATGTCGTCCACGATCCGTGGACGTGCCAGGTCAGGATGCGCACCCGGGTCCTCCTTCCGGTTCGGGAACAGTGGCGAGGGCCCCGGGAGCGCCGTGCACGAGCTCCTCGACGGCCGCGAGCACGGCCGCCGGGGACACGGAGGACAGGCACGGGTGGCCGGGCACGGGGCAGTCGCGGGCGCGGGAGCCGCGGCAGTCCGCGCCCTGGTCCCCGAGCAGCACGACGGGCACACCCCAGGGCGCCCAGCGCTCGGGCGGCACGACCGGGGAGAAGAGGGAGACCACCGGGGTGCCCACGGCCGCGGCCAGGTGCGCGGGTCCGGTGTTGCCGACGACGACGCACGCGGCGGCGTCCAGCACGGCGGCCAGGCCGGGCAGGTCGGTCCGGCCGGCGAGGTCCAGCACCGTGCCGTCCGGGGCGGCCTCCCGGGCCGCGGCGCGGGCAGCCGCGGTGAGCTCCCGCTCCCCCGGCCCGCCGGTGAGGACGACCGGGCGCCCGGCCGCGGAGAGTCCTGCCGCGAGGGCCCCGGCGTGCTCGGCGGTGAGCCCGCGGGACGGGACCGAGGCGCCGGGGTGCAGCGCCACGAACCCGTCCGGCAGCGCCGACACCTCGGCCGGGAGCTGCGGGAGCGGGCGGCGCACGGCCAGGCGCAGGTCGGCGGCGGCGGGCTCGGGGGCGCCCGCCGCGACGGCGAGCGCACACGCCGCCTCGACCTCGTGGCCCCCGCCGGGCGGGTCCGCGCGGCGGTGCCGGACGTCCAGCAGCGACCCGGGGTAGTCCTCGCTCGTGGCGACCACGCGGTCGATCCCGGCGAGCCGGGCCAGCAGCGCCATGGGCAGGGGGCTCTGGTGGAAGGACGTGAACACCACGGCGAGGTCGTAGCCGCGGGCGGCGAGGGCGTCCACCAGGTCCTCGGTCGTCTCCCGGTCCACGGGCGGGGGCCGGAAGCCCGACCACGGCGCCGAGTACTCGAGGACCGCGTCCACGTCCGGCAGCAGGCGGGCGGCCGCGGCACCGGACGGGGAGGCCAGCAGGTCCACCGGGTTCCCCAGCCGGGCCAGGGCCCGCACCGCGGGCCCGGTCAGCAGGACGTCCCCGTCCGAGTCGAGGCGGACGGCGAGGGTGCGGCCCACGATCAGCCCCGGGCCCCGGCCGAGACCGGGCGGGCGTCGGGCCGGGCGGCCGTCCCCCCGTCCGCCGCGGGGGCCAGGACGGCGGCGACGGCCTCGCGCAGGGTCCGGGCGACCACCGGGGCGGCCGCCACCTCCTCCTCGCGGGTCACCGGCGTGGGGACCAGGACGCTGCGCGCGCCGGCGGCCTGGGCGGCCTCCACGTCCGCGCCGATGTCGCCGACGAGCACGCACTCGGAGGGGTCCACCCCCAGCTCCGCGGCCGCGGCCAGCACCATGCCGGGCCGGGGCTTGCGGCACGTGCAGTCCTGCTCGGGGGCGTGCGGGCACAGCTGCCAGGTGTCGAAGGGGCCGAGCAGCTCGGCCACGCGGGCGTTGACGGCGTCGACCTGCTCGCGGGTCAGCAGGCCGCGGCCGATGCCGGACTGGTTGGACACCACGCCCACCCGCAGCCCGGCCGCGCGCACGGCGTCGACCGCCTCCCGGGCCCCGGGGACCAGCTCGACCGCGTCCGGGTCGCCGTTGTAGGGCACGTCGTGGACCAGGGTGCCGTCCCGGTCGAAGAGCACGGCGCGCACCGGGACGGGCCAGGGCCCGGTCCCCCGGTGCCGCCACCAGCCACGCGCCTTGTGCCGCACGGCGGCCACGGGGATCGTGACGCTGGTGCGGACCATGCGGCTGAGCTCGGGCAGGAACTCGGGGTCGCCGGGACGTGGCCCCGGGACCGTGCGCAGCAGCACGAACCGGCCGGTCAGCCAGCCCCACGCCGCGGCGCCGGCGCCGGCCGCGGCCAGGGCGGAGCGCCGGGCGGGCCGGTGTCCCAGGGCGGTGGCGGTGAGCGCCGCGCCGGCGCCCGCGCCCGTGGCGCCCAGGGCGGCGACCGTCGCGGCGTGCCAGCGGAAGCCCCCGGGGGGAGCCTCGGCCGCACGGCGCCAGTCGGGCCCGTGCAGCCGGCGCATCAGGGCGTCGTCGGCGTTGCCGGCCTGCACGCGCAGGCTCACGAGGTCGTCGGCGGGACGCACGGGGTGGGTGATCCGGCGCTGCCCGCGCACCAGCTGCCACCCGGCCCGGCGCACGCGCAGCGCGAGGTCGGCGTCCTCCCGGTAGGCCCGGGGGAAGCGCTCGTCGAAGCCGGAGACGGCCTCGAGCGCAATCGTGCGGTAGGCCATGTCCGCGGTCGCCCAGTCCGCGTCCTGCAGGGACGCGGTGTTGCGCTCCCAGTCGGTGGGCCGGCGGGAGCCCGGGAGGGGGACGTCGATCCGGCCCTGGGTCGCGCCGACCTCCGGGCCGCACGCGGCGAGGTCCTCGGCCAGACGCTGCGCCCAGCCGGCCGGCAGCTCCACGTCGTCGTCGAGGAAGGCGACCCACTGCGCCCCCGAGCGGCGGGCGACCCGCCAGCCGCGGTTGCGCGCGGCGGCCGGGCCCCGCCCGTAGCCGCGGACGGTGCGCACGGTCCAGGCCACGGTGCCGGGCACGCTGGGCCGCAGCGGCTCCACGTCGCCGGGCCGGTCGTCCACCACCACGACCTCGAGCGGTCCCGGGTGGTCCGCGTCGACGTCCTGGGCGGCGAGGGTGTCCAGCAGCCACTGCAGGCTCGGCCGTCCCATCGAGGGGACGACCACGGCGTAGGTCGTGGGCGCGGCCGTCACTCGGCCCCCTCGAAGAAGGCGGCGCGGCGGACCAGGTGCGGGCCGAGCACAAGCGCGGCCACCGGAGCGGAGCCGAAGAGCTCGAGGGCGTCGCGCGGGTCGTCGACCATGGGCCGGCCGGCGGTGTTGAGCGAGGTGTTGACGACGACGGGCACGCCCGTGCGCTCGTCGAAGGCCCGCAGCAGCGCGGCGATCCCGGCGTTGTCCTCGTCGGTGACCGTCTGGATCCGGGCGGTGCCGTCCACGTGGGTGACCGTGGGGATCCGCTCGCGCCACTCGGGGGCCACGTCGTGCACGAAGAGCATGAAGGGGCTGGGCAGCGGCCCGCCGCCGAAGATCTCCGCGGCGCGCTCCTCGAGGACCATGGGCGCCACCGGCCGGAACTGCTCGCGGCCCTTGACGTCGTTGAGCCGTTCGAGGTTGTCGGGGTGGATCGGGTTCGCCAGGAGGGACCGGCGGCCCAGCGCCCGGGGCCCGAACTCGCTGCGGCCCTCGAACCAGGCGATCACGCCGTTGCCGGCGAGGATGTCGGCGACCTCGCCGGCGAGGTCCTCCGGGGTGGTGAAGGGCACCTGCGCGGTGCTCAGCCACTGCGCCAGCTCCTCGCCGGACCAGCTGCGCCCGAGGGCCGCGGTGGGCTGGGGCGCGCCGAGGTCCCCGGCCTCCTGGGCCAGGTGCAGGGCGGCGCCGAGGGCGGTCCCGGAGTCCCCGGAGGCGGGCTGGACCCAGACCTCCTCGAAGGGCGTCTCGCGCCAGATCCGGGAATTGGCCACGCAGTTCAGGGCTGTGCCGCCGGCCATGGTGAGCACCGTGTCCCCGGTCTGCTCGTGCAGCCAGGTGGCCAGGTCCACCAGGACCTCCTCGACCACGGCCTGGACCGAGGCGGCGAGATCGGCGTGGTCGCCGCCCCAGGTGCCGTCGTCGATCCGGCGGGGCGCGAAGCGGGTCCAGTCGGGGGCCTGGGCACGGAAGCCGCCGTCGCCCGTGGCACGGACGATCTCGCGCAGCTCGGGCAGGAAGCGGGGCTCTCCGTAGGAGGCGAGCGCCATGACCTTGAACTCGTCGCTCGAGCGCAGGAAGCCCAGGTGGTCGGTGAGGGACTCGTAGAGCAGGCCGAGGGACTCGGGCAGGGCCTGGCGGTGCAGGATCTCCAGCTCCCCGTCCCGGTAGCGGCCGGCCAGGTGCGAGTGCGCCTCGCCGCGGCCGTCGACCACCAGGACGCTGCTCGTGCGCGTGGGGGCGGCGAGCCCGGCGGAGGCGGCGTGGGCCACGTGGTGCTCCACGAACCGGACCTTGTCGCGGTCCAGGCCCGGCAGCGCCTCGGCGAGGAACCCGGCGGCGCGCCGGGCGTAGTCCACGCGCACGGGGTCGTACGGGTCGTCCGGCATCTCGGCGGCGATGGCGGGGTCGAAGGAGTAGCCGACGGCGTCCAGGTCCGCGGGAGTCAGCCCGGCCTCGGCGAGGCACCAGCGCATGGCCTGCTCGGGCAGCTCCCACGCCGAGAACGGCACGGGCCGCTTGCCGTGCTTGCGGCGGGAGAAGCGCTCCTCCTCCGCCGCCGCCACCACTCTGCCGTCCACGACGAGAGCCGCCGCGGGGTCATGAAAAATCGCGTTGATGCCCAGGTAGTTCATGGTTCGGAGTATGGCACAGAATGATCAGGCGGCTGATCTAGGGGCCGTGTCAGCCCCGGTGGGGCCGGGTCTCCGCCGCCTCGAGCAGCTCCGGGCCGAGCTCCCGGTCGAACTCGCCGTCGGCGTCGCGGCCCGGCTCGCCGGACAGGTCCCCGAGGAGGTCCCCGACGAGCTCGTCGAGCTGCTCGAAGCCGCTCGGGACCATCGCCGCCCTCTCCTCGGCCGCCGCACGCCCGGCCGGGGACAGGCACCAGCGCAGCTGCTCGTCGAGCCGGCCGGGGTCGAGCTCGTCCGCGCCGACCACGGCCGGCCAGTCCCAGGCCCGCGCCTGGGCCGTGACCTTCCCGCCGCCCGCGACGGGGTCGACGGCGAGCACGGGAACCCCGGCCCGCAGCGCCAGGACCAGGCCGTGCATGCGCATGCTCACCACGGTGTCGAGGCGGGCGATGACCGACCCGGTCTGGGCCGCGGTGGCGGGCAGCCGCCAGTCCCGCGGGTCCAGGCGGGTGTCCAGTGGCAGCCGGGCGGCGTCGAGCCGGCCCAGCCACTGCTCCAGCCCGGACCGGACGGCGTCGTGCCGGCGGCGGGGACCGTACTCGTGCTGCCCGCCGGTGAGGTAGACGCCCAGGACGGGCACGAGCTGGGGCACGGCCCGCGCGGCGAGGTCCCGGCGGGCACCGGCACCGGGGCGGTCGCGCGCGATCACGCGGTGGAACCCGGCGGTCACCGGGTCCTCGGGGTCCAGCACGCTGACCCCGACCGCGATCCGGCGGCAGTGCGCGAACTGCTCGTGCAGCTCGGCGATCGACCGTCCCGTCGCGGGCCCGCACACGAACAGCAGGTGGGTGTAGCGCACGGGCTCGACGTCGTCCAGCCGCAGCCCGCCGGGCGGGCACATGACCGCGCTCCAGGCGACGTCGTGCGGGACGCCCGCCGTGCCGAGGGCGTCGGCGACGGCGTCCATGGCGAGGACGTCACCAGCCGTCGCCTCGCCGTGCAGGACGCTGGACCAACCGACCACGAGTGTGCGCATGGCGTCGACGCTACCGGCCGGACCGGGGCCGGGAGCCACCCCGCGGGCGGACTGTGGGCACTGTCACCTACGGTAACGAGTCGGCACAGCAACTGGTGACCCACGTCACGGGCGTCTAGGCTCGATGGCACGGGTCGAGCAGCCGGCCGTGACGTCCTGTCGTGGAAGGACCCCTCCATGGACCACTCCCTGTCCGTCGTCGTGCAGATCGAGCTCTACACCCGGTGCGTGCACCTGGTGGTCACCGGCGATCTCACCGAGCGCAACCACCGCATCCTCACCCCCCTCGTGGCCCGCGCCCGCACCCTGGTGCCCGGTGCGGCCGTCGTCGTGGACCTCACGGGCGCCCAGCACGTGGACCCGGGCGGTCTGGACCTGCTGCGGTGGTCCCTCGACCACGACCCCCACCCCGACTCCGGTGGCGCCGTCCGGGTGCTCACCCGGCCCGCGCCGTTCGGCCTCGCCGAGGCGGCCCGCCCCCCGGCCGGTGCGCCCGCGCCGGCACCCGCGCGCTGGAACGGCGCCGAGCCGGGCGGGGTGGCGGCGTGAGCGGCGTCGACGTCGCCACGTCGCCGGCCGGCACCGGCGCCGGGGGCACCCAGGACTGCGACACGTGCCTGAGCCCGGACTGCGACTTCCCCGCCGAGCTCTCCGCGCTCCCCCTCGTGGAGCTGCAGGTCCTGCACAGCCGGGTGGTCTGCCAGCTCGAGCACGAGTACCTGCTCAACACCGACGGCCCCCACCCCGTCACCCAGGACCGCCACGAGGAGCTCGTGGCGGAGCTCGAGGCCCGCCGGGACGCGGCCCCCGGGGCGTGAGCGGTTCTCAGGCGACGGACCGGGCCGCCCGGACGCGGGGCCGCCCGGCGGCGTACCGCTGGGCGAAGAGCACGACGATCAGGGCCACGTCCACCACGTCCCCGCCGTAGTACATGAGCTGCGCCCCCGTGCGGGCGTCCGACGCCCCGACCCCGTCCGGGGGGTGCCCGTACAGGTGCTTGGCGAGCGCCGAGTGGACCGCCACGAAGCCGACCAGGACCGCCGCCCGCACGCGGAAGGAGCCCCGGTGCGGGTCCGGGTCCACCCCGACCACGGCGGCGGTGAAGACGCAGCCCGCGAGGAGGACATGGAGGTGCACCGCCGCGTGCACGGCCACGGAGGCGTGCATCGTGCCGTACAGCCCGGTGGTGTAGAGCACCCACAGGCCGCCCGCGTTGAGCGTCCCGGCCACCACCGGACGGGTCACCGCCCGGACGGGCGGCGTGCGCAGGAGCCGGGACAGGGTGCGGGCCCCGGCCACGGGCAGCGCGCGCAGCGCCAGGGTCACGGGGGCGGCGAGCACCAGCAGCAGCGGGGCGGCCATCCCCAGCAGCAGGTGTCCGGCCATGTGCGCGGTGAAGCCGGCGCGGGCGGCCCCGGCCAGGGGCCCGACCAGCGCCGTGCCGGCGCACAGCAGTCCCGCGCACCACAGCACCGTCCGGTGCGCCGGCCACGGGCCGCGGTGCCGTGCCGCCCACAGCCCCGCGGCCCAGCCGGCGGCGCCCAGGACGAGCAGGGCGAGCACGGTCGCGTCGAAGAGCGCCCAGCCGGTGGTCCCGTGGTCGTGCGTCATCGGCGCGGGCGGGCGGTCCGGTGCGGTCGGGTCAGGCGCAGGAGCAGGAGTCCCGCGGCGAGCGCGAGCACGGCCGTGCCGATCCAGGTGGTGTCGTAGACCAGCAGGTCCACGTCGTAGCGGATCTGGTGGATCCTGAGCACCTTGTGCAGGACCACGCCGTCGACGAGCTGGAACGCGCCGAGGCCCGCGAGCAGCCCCCCGGTCCAGCGGCCCCAGGACATGGCGCCGCGGCGGCGGATGTCGGCCAGCAGGAAGAGGGAGCCCACGGTGACGAACCAGCCGAAGGCGTGGAAGAGCCCGTCCGAGGCGAGGGCGACACCGGTGGTGGAGAGGTCGTAGAAGTGGTGCCAGTGCAGGAACAGGTGGAAGACGGCGAGGTCCACCACGGAGGCGGCGATGCCCGCCCCCAGCAGCGCGCCGGCGATCACCGTCCGGCGGTCCTGGTCGGCCATGGTGTCCTCCTGGTGCGGGCGGGCGGGGTTGCGACCCAGCCTACGGCCGCCCGGGGCCCGGCCGTCCAGACCCGGATTGTCCGCGGCCCGGCACGGCAGGGCCCGGCGGGCGGACCGGCCCGGGTGGTTCAATGGCACGGTGCGCAACGACAACCTGACCCGCCGCGAGACCGCCGACCGTTCCGAGCTCGTCGCCGTGGAGAGCTACGACGTCCTGCTGGACCTGTCCACCGCGCCGGACCCGGAGGCGGACTCGTTCCGGTCCGTGACCACGGTGCGCTTCGCCGCGGAGGAGGGCGCCCAGACGTTCCTGGACTTCATCGGCCGCTCCGTGGAGTCGGTGACGGTCAACG
This sequence comes from Kocuria salina, assembly GCF_013368965.1. Taxonomy (NCBI): domain Bacteria; kingdom Bacillati; phylum Actinomycetota; class Actinomycetes; order Micrococcales; family Micrococcaceae; genus Kocuria; species Kocuria salina. The sequence goes on along the minus strand of NZ_SSSF01000004.1, from coordinate 329,981 downwards.
GCCGGGAGCTGGACCCGGACGACGTCGTGGAGGGCGCCCGGATCCGGCTGCCGTCCCTCGAGGCGGCCAACGAGGTCACGGTGGCCGGGCGGGGGCTGTACTCCCGCTCCGGGGAGGGGATGCACCGGTTCGTGGACCCGGCCGACGGCCGGGTCTACCTGTACACCCAGTACGAGCCGGCGGACGCCCGCCGGGTCTTCGCGAACTTCGAGCAGCCGGACCTCAAGGCGTCCTTCCGGTTCACGGTCCTGGCCCCGGACGGCTGGCAGGTCTCCTCCAACGGGGTGCGCATGGCGGCGTCCCCCGCCCCGGAGGCCGAGCGGCCCGGGGCGGTGCGCCACGAGTTCGCCCCCACGGAGCGGATCTCCACGTACATCACCACGGTGCTGGCGGGCCCGTACCACCGGGTGGCGGGCGAGTGGCGGCACTCCTTCGAGGACGGCAGCCGCATGTCCGTGCCGCTGGCCCTGTACTGCCGTGCCTCGCTGGCCGAGCACCTCGACGCGGCCACCGGCGCCCGCGAGCTGTTCGACCTCACCCGGCAGGGACTGACGTTCTTCACCGAGCTGTTCGGCTACCCGTACCCGTTCGGGAAGTACGAGCAGGCGTTCGTGCCCGAGTACAACCTGGGTGCCATGGAGAACCCCGGGCTGGTGACCTTCACCGAGGAGTACCTGTTCCCGGACGGGGCCACCCGCGCCCAGTACCAGGGGCGGGCGAACACCCTCATGCACGAGATGTCCCACATGTGGTTCGGGGACCTCGTCACCATGACGTGGTGGGACGACCTGTGGCTCAAGGAGTCCTTCGCCGAGTTCATGGGGGCGCACGCGTCGGTGCAGGCCACGGATTTCGAGGAGGCGTGGATCGCGTTCGCGGACCGCCGGAAGGCCTGGGCCTACCGGCAGGACCAGCTGCCCACCACGCACCCGGTGGTCGCCGACATCCACGACCTCGAGGCCGCCCGGCAGAACTTCGACGGCATCACCTACGCCAAGGGCGCCGCGGTGCTCAAGCAGCTCGTGGCGTTCGTGGGCTACGGCGCGTTCGTCGACGCGTGCCGCGCCTACTTCCGCCGCCACGCCTACGGGTCCACCACCCTGGAGGACTTCCTGGCCGTGCTCGAGGAGGCCTCCGGGCGGGACGTGCGCGGCTGGGCGGAGTCCTGGCTGGGCACCTCCGGCGTCACCTCGCTGGCCCTGGACCTCGCCCGGGACGACGACGGCACCGTCACCTTCGCGGCGCTGCTCCAGGACCCCGGCGCCGGGGTGCTGCGCCCGCACCGGCTGCTGCTCGGCGGCTACGAGCGCGGTCCCGGGGACGTCCTGGTGCGCACCGGCACGGTCAGCGTGGACCTGCCCGCCGAGTCCTCCGTGGAGGTCCCCGAGCTCGTGGGCTCGACCGCGCCGCTGCTGGTGGTCAACGACGAGGACCTCACCTACGCCAAGACCCGCCTGGACCCGCTCTCGCTCACCACGGCCCTGAGCTCCCTGTCCTCCGTGGAGGACGACATGGCCCGCGCCCAGCTGTGGTCGGGGCTGTGGAACGCCACCCGGGACGCCGAGCTCGACCCCGGGGACTGGGTGGGCGCCGTCCTGGACCACGGCTTCGCCGAGCCGCAGACCGGAATGTTCTCCACCGCCGTGGACCACGCCGTGGAGGCCGTCGAGCGCTTCACCCCGACCGCCCGGCGGGCCCGGCTTCGGGGCCGGCTGCTAGACGCCGCCGTCCGGGAGCTGCGCCGGGCGGATCCGGGCAGCGACCGGCAGCTGGCCCTCGCCCGGCTCACCGCCCGCACGGCCCGGCGCGACGGCAGCCACGCCGGATGGTTGCGCGACCTCCTGGGCGGGCGGGACGCGCTGCCCGGGCTGCGGCTGGGCTCGGACCTGCGCTGGGCGCTGTGGACGGCGCTCGCGGCCACCGGCCACGGCGAGGACCCCGTCCTGGACGCCGCCCTGGAACGGGAGCGCGCCGCCGACCGGACCCGCACCGGGCAGGTCGGCTGGGCCCGGGCCCGCGCCGCCCGCCCGCTCCCCCGGGCCAAGGCGGAGGCCTGGGACGCGATCACCGGTGACGAGCTGTCCAACGACCTGCTGAGCGCCACGGTCGCCGGCTTCCAGCTGGGCCCGGCGGAGCTGGTGGAGCCGTACCGGGAGCGGTACTTCGCCATGCTGGAGGAGGTGTGGGCGCGCCGGTCCATCGGGATGGCCACCCGCATCGTGCAGGGGCTCTACCCCGCCGGCGCCGATCTCGAGCCGGGGCACGACCCCGAGCACCACCCGGTGCTCGCCCGCACGGAGCTGTGGCTGAGCAACCACGCCGGGGCGCCCGCCGCCCTGCGCCGGATCCTGGTCGAGGAGCGGGACCACCTGCTGCGGGCGCTGCGGGCGCAGGCGGCGGCGCGCCCCTGACCCCCGCACGCCGAGGCCGGCCCCGGGTCCTCCGGGCAACAGCAGTCCCCCCGGTGCGCACCGGGGGGACTGCGACGGTCCGGGGGACCCGGCGGTTCCGGGCGGCGCGGGCTCAGGTGGCGGGGCGCCCCGAGCGGCGCAGCACGCGGTCGACGGCGCGCTGGGCGTCCTCGTTGGACTTGAAGACCCGCCGGTCGAGGCTCTGGCCGAGCGACATCGACGAGTTGCCCAGCTGCAGCAGGTTCACCTTGGAGTCGTTGCGGTGCTCGCGGCGCGGCTGGGGCGCCTGCGGACCGGTCCGGGCGTCATAGGCCATGGTGGATCCTTTCCGTGACACCTCCAGTGTAGGAGGCCGCCGCCCCACTGAACAGAGCGCCGCCGGTCATCGGCCGTGCCGCCGCGCCCGGGACGTGAACCAGCCCCGGTCCACGGACCGCCGCACCCACCAGGTGCGCGCCACGAGCACGAGGGACAGCACGTGCAGCAGCACGAGCACCGACCAGTACGCCGCGGCCGCCACCGGGGTGAAGGGGACGGAGGCCGCGCCGGCGAGCATCAGCATGACCAGCGCCTCCAGGTTCAGCGCGTAGCGCAGGGGGCGCATCACGCGCACGGAGATGTCGTGCTCGGGCTGCCGGTTGATCCAGGACAGCAGCACCGCCACCACGGACATCACGATCGAGGCCGCCGCGGAGGGCACCTGCCAGCCCGGCCCCAGGACGTGCTCCCGCACGGTGGCGACGAGCCCCACGAGCAGGAGGACCGCGGTGATGAGGCTGACCGCCACGGAGGCGAACGCCGTGATCCCCTGCCGGGCCGGCAGGATCACCATCTCGCAGAAGGCGTCGTCGAACCGGGACGTGGGCCGCAGCGCCAGGTGGCCGCGCACCGCCCCGGGCCACCGCCGCACGGCGCGGTCCTCGGCGAGCACCCGGTCCACCGCCCGGTGCGAGCCGCCCGGCCCGCCGGGGCGCCCGCCCTCGTGCGAGAGGACCGTGAACTCGTGCAGCCGGACCTCCGGGGGCACCGTCAGCTCCAGGTGGAAGCTGCGGCAGGACGCGAGGTCGTGCAGGCCGACCCGACCCACCCAGGGCATCCAGCAGTGCCGCAGCCGGTCCCGGGCGCGCGGTCTCCGGCCGGCGGCGTACTGCTCGTCCATCGAGTACTTGAGCACGAGCCGGCGCCCCGCGAACTCGGCGGGCAGCGCGAAGGTCAGCAGGAAGCCGCGGGCCAGCTGGTCGGCCACGGTGGTGAACAGGGCGAGGTCGGCCTCCCAGTGCTCGGCGTCCTCCGCCGGCAGCCGCCCCCGGTCGACGAGCTCCTGGACGACGGCGCGCAGGTGCTCGCAGTAGGCCCAGAACCCGTCGAGGGCGTCCTCCACGAGCAGCTCGGGGGCGTGCACGATCGCCGGGACGTGGTCGTCCGCCAGGACGGCCGCCTCGGCCAGCGGCAGCTGCTCCGGGATCAGTCCGCGCAGCAGCAGCTCGGCGAGCGCCCCGTTGTCCTCGGTGCTGAGGACCGGGACGGGGTCGCCCTGGCAGACGGCGTCGAAGTTGCGCAGGGGCTGCTTGGCCTGGATGGTCACGGGCACCAGCAGCCGGCCGGCGCCGTCGGCCGGCCACGGGGCGCGCACGGCGAGGTCGACGTCGAGGGAGACCTTCCGGCGGGTGACCCCGTCGGGGCTCATCAGCACGGACTCCACGCGCCGGTGGATCCAGTCGCCGGGGCTGAGGAAGAGCGTGCGCAGCACGTCGACGTCCACCGCCGGGCGGTCCGGCTCGGGCGGGAGGTCCTGGCCCTGGGGCATCCGCGCGCCTCCTTCGGGGGTCCCGGTCCGGCTCTCGTCCCGGGCGGTCACCGGGGCCCGCCCGGTGTCCTGATCGGCCATCATTGCACCAGTCAGCGCGGACACCGTACGGGCCCGGCGGTGGACCGGGCGTCACGGGAATCGTGAGAAGCTATTGACGACTTGATGCCCCAGCTCCATCGAGGGAGACCATGACCGACTACGCGCTCAACGACCGCGGCTCTCTGGAGATCGTCACGGAGAACTTCTACGACACCGAGATCATGCGGGTGTTCGGCGGTCTGTCCTTCGGCAAGCTGCGCACCTGGACGGGCAACGCGGCGCTGGTCCCGGAGCCGGACAACCCCTTCGACCCCCACACCGTCTCGGTGCGGATCGGGCCCAACAAGATCGGCCACCTCGCCCAGCAGGACGCGCAGCGGTACTGGCCCTACCTCGCGCGGGTCATCGCGTCCGGCTACACGCCGGTGGCGCCGCTGAAGCTGGAGGCCACGGTCCTGCGCCAGGACGGGCAGGCGGAGGTCGACGCCGCGGCGCGGCTGTCGATCGCGGCCCCGGACCTGCTGTTCCCGCTCAACACGCCCCCGGCGCAGGCCGCGGTGCTGCCGCAGGGCCCGTCGATCAAGGTCCTGGACGAGCAGGAGTTCGCCGAGTACCTGCACAGCGTCATCCCCCCGTCCGGGGAGGGCCGCGTGATGCTGACCCTGGAGACGAACAAGGTCCGCAACCACCACGGGCAGACCCTGGACATCGTCGACGTGCTCTACGAGCGCCGCCAGGTGGGCCGGCTCTCCACCCAGATGTCCCAGCAGTTCATCCCGATCATCGACCACGCCTTCCAGCAGGAGAAGCTCACCGCGGTGTGGGGCACCATCCGCGGCTCGGCCTTCGAGGTCTCGATGACCCTCCAGGCCGCGCGTCCGGAGGACATCCCCGCGGAGTGGTTCGAGCAGCTGCCCAACGACGTCCCCGAGCTCCTGCCGCCCGGCGGCAGCTTCCCCGTCCCGGACGCCTACGTCCCGGCCGAGGCCGACCGCTCGCGCAACGCGAAGAAGTGGCGCAAGGGCCTGGCCGTCTCCGCGGCGGGGTCCGGGGGCGCGGAGCGCGCCGGGCACGACGACGACGTGTCCGCTCAGCGCTCGTCCGCCGGCCCGGGGACCGGCGTGCTCGGCCGGGTGCACGTGGCCGTGTGGACGCTGCTGGCCATGACCGTGCTGCTGGGCGGGGTGGGCGTGGTCTTCCTCGGCATCGAACCGCTGGTGAGCGCGCTGTGCTTCATCGTGGCCGTCGCGACCGGCTTCATGTCCTTCTACCTCGCCCGGATGAGCACCGGAGCGGCCCGCCGATGATCAGCCGCCGGGAACGCTTCCTCCAGATCCTCGAGGTCCTCTCGAAGCACGGCTTCGGCTTCGCCCTCGGCGGGATCAAGGAGGAGTGGCGCGCACCGCTGGCCCGGGTCCGGCTCATCGACCCCGACAAGCTCTACAGCCAGCCGGTCCACCTGCGGCAGGCCCTCGAGGAGCTCGGTCCCACGTTCGTGAAGCTCGGCCAGGTGGTCTCGACCCGGCCGGACCTGCTGCCGCCGCGGTACGTGCAGGAGCTGACCCGGCTGCAGGACAGCACGCCCCCGGTGCCGCCGGAGCGGATCCGGGCGATGATCGAGTCGGAGCCCGACTCCGCCGCCGAGGAGATCCTCGCCGAGATCGACCCCGTGCCGCTCGCCACGGGCTCGATCGGCCAGGCGCACGCGGCCGTCTACAAGGGGGTGGACGTCGTCGTGAAGGTGCGCCGCCCCGGCGTCGTCGAGGAGGTCAACCGCGACCTCGAGATCCTCGCGGAGCTGGCCAAGCTGCTGTCCACCTACTGGCCGGCGGTGCAGCACTTCGACCTCGTGGGTCTGGCGGACGAGTTCGCCCAGTCCCTGCGGGACGAGCTGGACTACCTCACGGAGGCCCGCAACGCCCAGCGGATGGCCGAGAACTTCAGGGGCGACCCCCGGGTGCACGTCCCGGAGATCTTCTGGGAGGCCTCGACCTCCCGGATCCTCACGATGGAGCGGATCCGCGGGATCAAGATCAACGACTACCCCGCCCTCGAGGCCGCCGGGCTCGACCGGCACCTGCTGGCCGTGGACTCGACCGAGGCCATCTGCCGGATGATCTTCGAGCACGGCTTCTTCCACGCGGACCCGCACCCCGGGAACCTCTTCGTGGAGACCGGCGGGCGGATCGGGATCATCGACTTCGGGATGATGGGCACCCTCACCGACGAGTTCCGGGACCACCTGGTGACCCTGATGCTCGGCGTGGTGCAGGAGAACCCGCGGCGGGTCGCCGCGGGGCTGCTGGGGCTGACCTCGCAGGAGCTGGACGTCAACAAGAAGGACCTCGAGCGGGACGTGGCGATCCTGCTGCGCCGCTACGCGAACAAGCCCCTGCACGAGGTGCGGGTGGGCCACCTGATGGGCGACCTCATCGGGATGCTGCGCCGCTACCGGATGCACCTGCCGCGCGAGTCCGCCCTGTTCCTGCGGATGCTCGTCACGGCGGAGTCCGTGGGCACCGGCCTGGACCCGGAGTTCGACCTCGTCTCGGTCCTCGCCCCGTACGCCCAGCGGTTCGTGCTGCACCGGCTCTCCCCCGAGATCCTGGCCAAGCGGGTGCGCGACATCCTGCAGGACGCGGTGCAGATGGGCGTGGAGGCCCCCGAGTACCTCCGGCGGCTCATCGTGGTGCTGGAGCGCGGCGGCTTCGACGTCCACCTGCGCGCCGACGAGTTCGAGCCGCTGCTCAAGCGCGGCGAGAAGATCGGCCACCAGGTGGTGGCCGGCGCGGTGATCGCCGCGTCCATCAACGGCATGGCCCACATCCTGGCGTCCGACCCGGAACGGTGGCGGAAGTTCCACACCCCCCTGATCGCCGGCGGCGCGACCACCGTGGGCACGCTCACCGGCTATCTCGTGCTCTCCACCAACGTGCCCAAGGTCCGGCGCCTGGCCAACACCATCCGGGTCCGCCGCCGCTTCTGAGCCCCGGCGGGGCGGCCCGCCGGGCCCCCGCCGCGCGGGGACCCGGCAGGGACCCGGCACGGACGCACTCGCGGCGGGGCACGACATCCCGTTGACTTCCCCCACCCCGCGGCAGAGCATGGCGGTGGAACCCGGGCGCGGACGTTGTGCCTGGTCAGCCGGGGGGAGCGGGATCATGGGCGAGCGGAGGCCGATCACGCTGCACCTGCTGGGGAGCTGGGACCTCGCCGTGCAGGGCGCCCCGGTGCACACCGGGGCGCGGCAGCAGCGGCTCCTGGCGGCGCTGGCGGTCCACGGCCCCCGGTCCCGGCACTACCTCGCCGGCCTGCTGTGGCCGGAGTGCCCGGAGGACCACGCGCTCGGCAGCCTGCGCGCGGCCGTCTTCACCCTGTCCCGGCGCGTGCCGGGGGCCCTCGCGGGCCACGGCGGCGACCTCGCGCTCTCCGGGGCGGTCGACGTGGACCTGCACCGTCTGCTCGAGCTGGTCGTGCGCCCGGTGGCGTCCTGGTCCGCCGAGCGGGACGACGCCTGGGTGCTGGACCGCCCCCGGGTGGCGCTGCTGCCGGGCTGGTACGACGACTGGGTGGTCGAGGAGCAGGCCCGGCTGCAGGAGCTCTACGTCAACGCCGTGGAGGAGCGGGCCGAGCTCTGCCTGGTCCGCGGGGAGGTCCACCACGCCCTCGCGCTGGCCCGGACGGTCCGAGACGCCGCTCCCCTGCGCGAGAGCGCCGTGCGCCTGCTGCTCCGCGCCCACCTCGCTCTCGGCAACGAGGCCGAGGCCCGGCGGGCTTTCCAGGAGTACCGCTCGGCCCTCGCGGCGGAGCTGGGCGAGCAGCCCTCGGACCGGGTCCGGGGGCTGCTCGAGCCCCGGCGCCGGCGGTGAGGACCCGAGTTCCGCGGCCCGGGCCCACGGGGGCCGCGGCCAGTGCTCAGCCGGCCTCGGGCGGCATCTCCAGGTGCACGACCTTCACCTGGGTCATCTCGTCGAGGAGCTCGGGGCCGTAGCCGAAGCCCGCGCCGGACGCCCGCCGCGGCTGCGCCGCACCGCCCGGGGCGCCGCCGAAGACGTTGTTGACCTTGAGCGTGCCCACGGGCAGCTCGGCCACGGCGCGCTGGGCGTGGGCGATCCGGCCGGTGAGCACGGTGGCGGCCAGCCCGTAGCGGTCGGCGGCGGCCAGCCGGAGCCCCTCGTCGAAGCTGTCGACGACCTGGACCGGCGCCACGGGCCCGAACGTCTCCTCGGTCATCACGGTCATCGCGGGGGTGCACCCGCGCAGCACGGTGGCCGGGTAGAACGCGCCGGGGCCCTCCGGGACCTGGGCGCCCTCGAGCACGACCGCCCCCTGGGCGACGCTCTCGGCGACCTGGCGGTGGACCTCCTCGCGCAGCCGCTCGTCGACCAGCGGCGCGAGCGTGCCGTCGGTGTTGCGCCGGCGGGCCTCCTCGGCGAGCGCCTCGAGGAACGGCTCGGCGACACCGCGGTGGACGTAGATCCGCTCGACCGCCACGCAGATCTGGCCCGAGTTCGCGAACGCGCCGAGGGCGGCCTGCCCGGCGGCCCAGACGGGGTCGACGTCGTCGTCGACCACCAGGGCGTCGTTGCCGCCGTTCTCCCGGACCACGTGGGCGCCGGTGCCGACCGCCGCGCGGGCGATGGCCTCCCCCGTGGCGGTGGAGCCGACGTGGGCGAGGACGTCGACGCCGGGCAGCGCCGTGAGCAGCTGCCCCACGGCGGCGCCGCCGGTGACGGTGCCGAGCACGCCGGCCGGCAGGACCCCGGCGAGGATCTCCCCGAGGCGGGCTCCGAGGTGGGGGCACCGTTCGCTCGGCTTGTGCACCACGGTGTTGCCGGTGACGATCGCCGCGCCCAGCAGGCCCGCGGCCACGGCCACGGGGTCGTTCCACGGGGTGAGGGCGACGACGACGCCGCGCGGCTCCGCGACCGTGTAGTCGGCCGCGAGCACGCTGCCGCGCAGGCTGTGGCCCCGGTGCACCGGGCCGAGCTCGGCGTACTGGTGGAGTGTGCCGACCCCTGCCATGACCCCGCCCAGGGACTCCTCGACGGGCTTGCCGGTCTCGCGGGCGTTGAGCGCGGCGAGCTCCTGGGCGTGGGCGGCCAGGCGGTCGGCGGCCGCGCGCAGGGCCTTCCCGCGCTCCTCGGGGGCGGTCCGGGCCCAGTCCCGGGCGGCGGCGCGGGCGGTCTCGACCGCGGCCCGCACCTCCTCCTCCGTGGCGGCGGCCAGGGTGCCGACCGTGGACCCGTCCCGCGGATCCTGCACGGTCAGCTCGGTCGTCGGGGCGGTGGCGGGTGCTGCGGTGGTCATGGAACTCCTTCTCCGTGCGGGCGGGCGTCCTCCGGCCGTGCGGGTGCGGACACCCCGGGGGCCGTCCTGATGAGCATACTGATGAACGGCTCGGGAGCGGCTACGGTAGCAGGGCCAGGCCGTCGCACCCGCGGCGCCTGCCCCCTGTTCCGACGAGGAGCAGCACGCCCGCCCGCGGCACCGGCCGTGGGCGCGGCCGTGTCCAGCAGAGAGGAAGTTGCATGAGTCTCCAGCCCACCAATCCCGGCCGGGTGCTGATCACCGGCGGTGCCTCCGGGCTCGGCGCCGCCGTGGCGGAGGCGGTCCGCGACAACGGCGGCACCCCCATCGTCCTGGACCGGGACATCAGCACGCTCACCGGCGTCACCGCCTACGAAGTCGACGTGGCGGACACCGCCGCGGTGACCGAGGCGGTGCGCCGGGCCGTGACGGACGCCGGCGGTCTGGACGCGGTCGTCACCGCGGCCGGCATCGACCGCTGCGGCCGGCTCGAGGACGTGGCGAGCACCGAGTGGGAGAAGGTCGTGCAGGTCAACCTGTTCGGCACCGTGTCCACGGTGCGTGCGGCGCTGCCCGCCCTGCGGGAGTCCCGGGGGCGGGTCGTCACCGTGGCCTCCACCCTGGCGCTGAAGGGCGTCTCGGACGCGACGGCGTACTGCGCCTCCAAGTTCGGGGTGCTGGGCTTCACCCAGGCCCTCGCCGCGGAGCTCAAGGGCGAGGTCGGCGTCACCCAGCTCATCCCGGGCGGCATGAAGACACGCTTCTTCGACGACCGGGACGAGCAGTACAAGCCGCAGGACGACTCCCAGCTCAACGATCCGGAGAACGTCGCGAACGCCGTCCTGTTCGCCCTCGGCCAGCCCCACGGGTGCGAGATCCGCGAGCTGTTCGTCGCCCACGCCGAGGAGGGCTCCTGGCCCTGATCGGCCCTGCGCACGGAGGGACGGCCGGGCCGGACCGCGGAAACGCCTCCGGCCCGGCCGTCGCCGCTGGTGAGGGCACGATTGTCCCCACAACGGGCGACGGGTCGGGCGCGGGCAGATCATGACTGCGCATCTAGACTGATGACCTCTCCCCGACCGCACAGGAAGGCCTGACGTCAGCGTGGACTCCCCCCTCGACACCACGGTGGCACGCGTCCCGATCACGGTGCGCTGCCTCGACGAGCACGGCCGGCCGGTGCGCCTCTCGGCGCGCACGCTCGGCCGCGGCTCCACCGACCTGCAGGACCTGCTGCGCCGGGCCTACGCCGCCGTCCGGGAGGACTGCCCCGCCGAGACCGTCACCGTCTCCTTCCTGGAGGACTGCCGGGGCAGGCTGCAGCTGGAGTACCTGGTGGTCGACCGCACCCGTCCGAGCCGCTGGCGGCGGAACCGCGAGCGGGGCCGCGCGGAGGACGTCCGGACGGCGCTGACGGAGGCGACCATCGTCGTGACCCTCGCGGTCGAGGCCGTCGGGGCGGTCGCCGCCGCGTCCACGGCCCGGTGGTCGGAGGGCGACACCCCCGACTTCGCCGACCTGGTCCTCGACGGCGCGCGCACCGTCCGGCTGCCCGGCGCCGTGCGCGACCTGCTCGGCGACGACGCGGTGCTGGAGCTGCTGCGGGGCACCATGGCGATGTTCCTGGACGACGACGTCGAGCAGCTGGTCATCGGCAAGGACCCCGAGCTGCCCGGCCGCTACCAGGAGACGGTGGTCACCCGCTCCCCCGCCCTCGTGCGCTTCCTCCGGGGCGGGCCCCTGGCCGGACTGGTCCCCGGGGGCTCCGAACGGCCCTGAGCTCCCGGCCCTGCCCGCTGCGGCCCCGCCCCGGTGGCGGATCCGGGCGCGGTCCTGCGCGGCGCGCCGCCGCGGATGTCGGAGGCGGCGGCCATGATGGGCCCGACCGGTCACCGGGACGGAAGGGGCTCGACGTGGGACTGATGGCGCCGCTGCAGGACAGGCTGCGCACGACCTTCGCCGGACAGGCGGACCGCGTGCCGGAGTGGGAGCTGGCGCTGGCCGACGGCCAGGACGCCGGGCACTTCCGGCCCGGTTCGGCGGTGTGGGCCGTGCACGGGTCGATGGCGACCATCCCCGCGGGCGTGCGCGCCCTGCTCACCCAGGCCCTGCACCCGGGGGCGCTGGCCGGCGTCGTCGAGCACTCGGACTACCGGAGCGACCCCCTGGGGCGCCTCGCCGGGACCATCCGGTGGATCTTCACCGTCACCTACGGGGACACCACCGCCGCGCACCGGGCCTCGGCGCACGTCCGCCGGATCCACGACGGCGTGCGCGGCACCTACACCGGGGCCGACGGCGTGCGGCGCCCGTACTGCGCGAACGGCCCCGAGCTCGCCGAGTGGGTCCACCTGGCGTTCACGGACGCGTTCCTGCGCTCCCACCAGCGGTGGGGCGGGACGATCCCGGGCGGGCCGGACGCCTACGTGCGGGAGTGGGCCGTGGCGGGCCGGCTGATGGGCGTGGAGCGGCCGCCGCGCTCCGAGGCCGAGCTGGACGAGCGCCTCCGGTCCTTCGGCCCCCGCCTCGCCGGAGGCCCGCGCGTGGACGACGTCGTGGCGTTCCTGCGCCGCCCGCCCCTGGACCCCGTGCTGCTGCCGGGCTACCGGGCCCTGTTCGCCGCCGTCGTGGACTCGCTGCCCGGGGACCGGCTGGACCTGCTCGGTCTCGAGCGTCCGCGGCTGGGCCCCGTGCCGCTGCCCACGCGCAGCGCCGCCGGGCTCACCCTGGCGGTGGTCGGCCGCGCCCTCGGGGAGACGGGGCCGAGCGAGGCGGCCGCGCGCCGCCGCCTCGCTCGCCTCGGCCTGCTCTGAGAGCGCACCGCGCTCAGGCCGAGGCCTCCTCGGTCCCGGCGCGCCCGGTGACGTGGTCGTAGGCCTCCGCGGCCGCCGCGGCCACGCCGTGCCACGTCCCTCCCGGCACGACCCGGCGCCGGCCCTCGCCGCCGAGGCAGCGGCGCACGGCGGGGCACTCGAGCATCATCCGCAGGACCGTGGCGAGGGTCTCGGGCTCCTCCGGCGGGGTGAGCATCCCGGTGATGCCGTCGGCCACGGTCTCGGCGAGCACCGGCAGCCGCGAGGCGACCACGGGGGTCCCGGTGGCCAGGGCCTCGACGGACTCGGTCGGGGCCGCGGCCCGGGTGACCGGGCGGTCCTTGCGGGCGACCACGAACACGTCGAACGCCTGGTGGTACTGCACGACCTGCTCGTCCGGGACCCGCCCCGTGAAGCGGACCCGGTCGCCCAGGCCGAGCTCCGCGGCCAGGCGCTCGAGCTCCCGCCGCGCCGGGCCCGCGCCCACGACCACCACGAGCAGCTCCGGCACGTCGGCGCGCACGAGGGCCGCGGCGCGCAGGAGGTCGTCGAGGCCCTCGTGCTCCACCAGGTCCGCGACCGCGCCCACCACCCGGGCCGTCTCCGGCAGCCCGAGCACCCGGCGCGCCTCCCGCAGGGGACGGGGATCCGCCAGGTAGGGGCCGTCCACGGCGGGGGGCGCCACGCGGACCGGGACCGGGCCGGCCGGCAGGGCCCGCGTCAGCGCCCGCACCCGCTCGCCCATCGCACGGCTCGTGGTCACCACGTCGGCCGCGGCGGCCAGGACCTCGGCCTCCCGGGCGCAGTCGAGCCGGTGGCGCTCGCTCGTGACGGCCTCGGCGGGACGGGAGGCCGCCCACCGGTCGGCCGGCAGCTCGCGCACCTCGTACACCCACGGGATACCCAGGGCCTCGGCCACCGCGCGGGTCACGAGGCCGTTGCCGGGACGGCTCGTCGTGTGCAGCACGGCGGGCCGGGCGCGCAGGGCCAGTTCGAGCAGGGCCTGCGCCTCCTGCTGCAGTCGTGCCGTGGGCAGCAGCGCGCTGCGGGCGGGCAGGATCCAGTGGTAGGAGACGCCGTCGAGCACCTCGGGCGCCGGCCCGTGCGACCGGCCGTCGGCGGGCACGGGACCGGGGCGGGTCACCGCGGTCACGGTCCAGCCCTGGGCCACGGTCGCGGACAGCAGGGAGTGGTGGCGCGGCGCGCGGCGGCCCAGGGCGCGCGGCGGGGCCTCGGCCAGCACGTGCAGCACGGAGGCGGCCTCCGGCCGGTAGCCGACCACCGGGGTGAGCGCGGGACGCCAGCCGGAGAGCAGCCGCAGGTCGTCCTCGTAGTGGAGCAGCCGGCGGCGCTCCCCCGGCGTGGCTCGCCCGGCGGCCACGGCGCGCCGGAGCTCGACCACGGCCTCCGAGATCCGGCCGACGTAACGGTGGCGGCGGGCCCGCGTGCCGGCGAGGTCGCTGGTGCCGGGCGGCACCAGCGCGAGGAACCGGTCCGCCTCGGCCACGCGGCCCGCGGACAGGGCGGCCTCGGCGAGGCGCCGGGCCGCGCCCGGCGCGGGACGCCTGCGGCGGGCCCGGCCGAGCCGGTGCTCGAGCTGCCGCTCCGCGCGCGGGTCCGGGCCCAGGGCGCGGACCACGGCGGCCCCGGCCTCGGGCCAGGGACTGCGCAGCAGGGCGCGGGCGGCGGGTCGCGCCGCGGCGGCGGGGAGAAGCCGGGCCGCGGGCAGCCAGAAGGCCTCGGGCTCGTCGTCCGGACTGAAGGGGCGGGGAGTGTGCGGCATGGCCTTCTCGCGGGGGGTCAAGAGGGGCCGTCCCGGTCGATCACGGGGCGTGCTGCGGGCGGGGGAAGACGTTTCTCGCCGGGTCGGGGGCCGGTGGGGAACTACTGATCGTCAGGGTTCAGCGTAGCAAGATATGGGCCCAGATCGTCCGCCGCGACGGCCGTGCCGATGCCCGCCATCGCCTCGAGGTCGGGCAGGACCACGGACTGCCCGTCCGGGGACACGCCGAGGCCCTGATCGGGGGCCGTGGTCATCCGCAGGTCCCCGGCGGAGAGACCGGCCAGGTCGGGGGCGAGCCCGGCGATCCACGCCGCGTCGAGCCCCTCGCTCACCGTCAGGTAGGGCGAGAAGTCGCTGACCACAGTGTGCAGCCGGACCGGGTTGAGCAGCGTCTGCGGGCCGAGCAGCCGCTCGAGAGCGGACTGGACGTAGTTGCGCTGGTTCTCCACCCGCTGGAAGTCCCCGTCCTCGAAGGCCTTGCGCTCCCGGACGAACTCGAGCGCCCGTTCCCCGTCCATGTGCTCGGGGCCCTGCTCGAAGGTCATGCCCTCGTTGGACACGAAGTCCTGGGGCACGTCGACGGTCACGCCGCCGAGGGCGTCGGTGAGGGCCTGGAAGCCGGCGAAGTCCACCTCGGCGACCTGGTCGACCCGGGTGCCGAAGAGGTCCTCGACCGTCCCGACCATCAGCGGGACGCCGCCGAGATCGAGGGCGGCGTTGATCTTCGCCTCCCCCACCCCGGGGATCGGCACCCATGTGTCCCGCAGCACGGAGATGACGTAGGCCTCGCCGCCGTCCTCGGGGAGGTGCACCAGCATGATGGTGTCCGCCCGCACCCCCTCGACGCCCACGTCCGCCCGCCCGCCGGGCTGGCTGTCGGCGCCGAGCAGCAGCACGGTGGTGCCCCGGTCCTGGGCGGAGCCCGCGGCGGGGCGCCCGCTCTCGGCGGGGAACGCGTCGTCCACGACCTGCTTGCGGGCGTCGAAGGTCCGTCCCAGGTTCCAGACGAACGCGGCGGCCACCAGGGCGACGACCAGCACGAGACCCAGGAGCACCAGCAGCACGCGCCGGACCGGGCGGCGGCGCGGGGCGGCCGCCGCGCGCTCGGCACCACGGTCGGCGTCGCGGGCGGATTCGCGGTCGTGGACGGTCATCAGAGGCTCCCCGTTCGGTGGGTCGGGCGGACGCCGGTCGCGGCACCTGCCCCGGTCGGTGCGCCCATGCTAGGCCGCCGCTGCTCGGAGGTCGCCCGGAGGTCGCTGGGAGAGCCGGGGGCGGAGAAGGGCCACGGGCGGGTCAGGGCACCCGGGCGATCCACTCCGAGGTGGCGAACTTGGTGCGCACGAGCTCGCGGGCGGCGGCGATCTCGGCGTCCCGGACGGTGCCCTCCGCGGCGCCGTAGCGGCCCGCGAAGACCTCCACGAGCTTGCCCACGACGTCGGCGCGGGCCATGCCGGTCTGCCGGCGCAGCGGGTCCACGCGCTTCTTCGCCGAGCGGTGCCCCTTGTCGGAGAGCTTCTCCTTGCCGATCCGCAGGACCTCGGTCATCTTCTGCGCGTCGATGTCGTAGCTCATGGTCACGTGGTGGACCATCCCGCCGCCCGCGAAGCGCTTCTGCGCCGCTCCGCCGATCTTGCCGTGCTCGGTGGCGATGTCGTTGAGCGGGACGTAGAACGCCTCCAGGCCCATCTCCTGGAACGCCTGCATGACCCACTGGTCGAGGAACGGGTAGGACTCCGAGAAGCTGAGCCCGTCCACGAGCGTCTGCGGCAGGTACAGCGAGTAGGTGATGCAGTTGCCCGCCTCCATGAACATGGCCCCGCCCCCGGAGACGCGGCGCACCACGGAGACGCCGTGCCGCCGGGCGCCCTCGGCGTCCACCTCGTTGCGCAGGGACTGGAAGGACCCGATCACCACGGACGGCTCCTCCCAGTCCCACAGGCGCAGGGCGGGCGGGCGCCGGCCCGCGCCCACCTCGCGGGCGAGGACCTCGTCGAGCGCGAGGTTCTCCAGGGTGGGGCGGACGGTGGGCGGGATGACCTCCCACGCGTGGTCGTCCCACGTCGTGGCGTGGGCCAGGGCCCGGCGGACCGCGGTGGCGATCGCCTGCGGGGAGAAGCCGAACAGCACGACGTCGGGCGCGAGGGCCGCCTCGACCGCCGCGACGATCTCCTGCGGGGAGGCCTGCTCGCTGAGCCCGGTGAGCGCCGCGTTGATGTCCTCGAGGGCCTCGTCGGGCTCGAGGAAGAAGTCCCCGTTCACGGAGACGTCGGCCAGCCGCCCGTCGACCACGTCCAGGTCCGCGACCACGAGCTTGCCGCCCAGCACCTTGTACTCCCCGTGCCGTCGCTCCTGCGCCATCCGTGTCCTTCCCTCGTCCGTGCCGGTGGTCCCGGGTCAGCCTACGCCGGGGACCGCGGGCACGGCGCAGGCCCGGACCGGTGCGGTCCGGGCCTGCGGGCGATCGTGCGGGGCCCCGCGAGCGGGACGGAGATCAGCTGCTGGACTTGCCGAAGTTCTTGAAGCGGGCGTTGAAGCGCTCCACGCGGCCGGCGGAGTCCATGATGCGCTGCTTGCCGGTGTAGAACGGGTGGGACTCCGAGGAGATCTCGACCTCGATGATCGGGTACTCGTTGCCGTCCTCCCACGTCTCGGTCTTCTTCGAGGTGGCGGTGGAACGGGTCAGGATCGTCTTGCCGGAGGCCAGGTCGCGGAAGAGGACCGGGTGGTAGTCCGGGTGGATGTCAGTCTTCATGGGGTTCAAACCTTTGTCGTCGGTGCCTGGATTTTGCCAGCCACGGTTTCGCTCGGTGGGCGGTGCGCCGTCGTCGTCCGTCCGCGCGGTCCGGGAAGGGCGGGGGCATCGGGCACCAGCGGTCCAGCGTACCGGATCGCCGGTGGAAATTCACCCGCCGTCCCGCGGCGCGGGGGGGCCCGGTGCTTGCCGTTCCCCCCCCCGCGCCGCTGCCCCGGCCGCGGCGCCTCACCACCGGTGGGCGACGTCCACGACGAGCCGCGACCCCCGGCCCGGCCCGTCGAGGACGAACACCCGGAACGGCAGCCGCGCGCGCACGCCGAGGCCGACCGATGTCCGGGCCTCGTAGCTGCCGCCCCACGCGACCTGGCGGAACGTGCGGTAGCCGGCGACGTCCACGAGCTCCCGCCGGTCGTCGAACTCGTAGGTGGGCCTGCCCCTGCCGTCGTAGGCGGGGGCGTTGGCCGTGATCACCAGGTCGGTCCCCCGCAGGGGGATGGGGTCGCCGGAGCCGATGCCCGTGAACCGGGCGTAGCGCACGTCGTAGCCCCGCAGCCTGCCGTCGAGGTCGATCACCATCCGGTCGAAGCAGCGGTGCTGCCCCGCCCGGACGTCCGTGACGTGGGGGTAGCGGGGCGTGGTCGCCTCACCGCTGCGGGCCTTGGCCCCCGATCCCCACGTGATGCCGCAGTACGGGGCCGCGGCGTTCGCGCTGCCGGGGACGATGAGCCCCAGCCCCATGGCCAGCACGAGTGCCGCCAGCCATGAGATGACTTTCTTCATGATGCACCTTCTCCAAGACCCCTCGGGCCCCGGTGGGCTCGAGCGGGTGCTCCCATGATCCGCCTTTCCGAATGCTAAGTCTCCAGGTGAGGGTGAACTGGGTCAGCAATCGTTATGGGGCGGGGCGTCAGCGGCCGGGCCGGGTCTCCCAGAAGGCCACGGCCGAGGCGGCGGCGACGTTGAGGGAGTCCACGCCGTGGGACATCGGGATCCGCACGGTGAGGTCCGCGTGGTGGACGGCGGCGGCGCTCAGCCCGTCCCCCTCGGTGCCGAGGACCAGGGCCAGGCGCTCGTCGCGGCGCGCCGACAGCTCCTGGAGGGTGATCGAGTCGTCGCTCAGGGCGAGCGCCGCAGTGGTGAAGCCCGCGTCCTTGATCCGCTGCAGGTCGGCCGTCCAGTGCTGCAGCCGGGTCCACGGGACCTGGAACACGGTGCCCATGGAGACCCGGATGGAGCGCCGGTACAGGGGATCGGCGCAGCGCGGGGTGACGAGCACGGCGTCGACGTCCAGCGCGGCGGCCGAACGGAAGATCGCCCCCACGTTGGTGTGGTCGACGATGTCCTCGAGGACCGCCACCCGGTGCGACGACGCCAGGAGCCGCTCCAGCTCCACCGGCTCCGGGCGCTGCATGGCCGCGATCGCCCCGCGGTGCAGGTGGAAGCCGGTGATCTGCTCGAGCACCTCGTCCGGGCCGACGTACAGGGGCACGTCCGGGTGCTCGGCGAGGACGTCCGCGAGGTCCTCCAGCCACTTCTCCGCCATGAAGAAGGACCGAGGGGTGTGCCCGGCCGCGAGCGCCCGGCGGAGCACCTTGGAGGACTCGGCGATGTACATGCCGCGCTCGGGCTCGAGCTTGCGCCGCAGCCGGACGTCGGTCAGGCGGGCGTAGTCGGCCACCCGGGGGTCGTCGGCGCTGTCGAGGCGGATCATCTGGGGGAGGTCGGTCACGGGGGTCTCTTCGGGGTCGGGGTTCGAGGCGGGCGGGGTCGGGGCCGCGGAGGGGGTCCGCCCCGAATGGTAGCCGGAGCCCGTCCGGGGCCCGGCCGGTCTCAGAGCAGCTGGGACACGAGGCTCACGAGGGCCACGACGCCGAGCACCACGATCACGGTGCGCAGCAGGACCGGGGAGAGCCGGCGGCCGATCTTGGCCCCCGCCCAGGCGCCCACCGTGGAGCTGAGGGCGATGAGCAGCACCACCCACCAGTTGATCCGGTCGAACGCGAACAGGATGTAGGACACGGCGGCGACGATGTTCACCGCCGCCACCAGCACCACCTTGACGGCGTTGGCGGCCTGCAGCGAGGCGAGCAGGAAGACGCCCAGGATGCCGAGCAGCAGCACGCCCTGGGCGGCCACGAAGTACCCGCCGTAGATCCCGGCCAGGAACACCAGGACGTACAGGGACGCGGGCTGCGGGGCCCGGTCCGGGTCGAGGGTGCGGGGGGTCTCCCCCCGGGCCCGGGCCGCCGCGGCGGCGGCCTCGGCCTGCTCGTCCTTGCGCCGGCGCACCAGAGCCTGGAGCCGCGGCTGGAAGACCACGAACAGGAGGGCGACGACGATCAGCCCCGGCGCGGCGTAGCCGAAGACCTCCTCGGGCAGGTGCAGCAGCAGCCACGCGCCGATCACCCCGCCGAGCGCGGAGCAGGGGATGAGCTTGAGCAGGGTCCGTTCCACGCCCGCGAGCTCGTGGCGGTAGTTCCAGGCGCCGGTGAGGTTGCCGGCGATCAGGCCCATCGCGTTGGACATGGACGCGGTCACGGGCGGGACGCCCATGGTCACGAGCACGGGGAAGGTGACGAGGGTGCCCGAGCCGACGATGGTGTTGATCAGTCCGGCGGCGACGCCGGCGAGCAGGATGAGGGCGGCCTGCCACCACTCGAACGGGAAGTCGGCGGCGAGGGCTGCGAGCGTGTCGGGCACCACGTCGGGTCAGGACCGGCCGAACGCGGCGAAGCGGTTGCCGACCTTCACCAGCTTCAGCGGGAGGCCGAAGGTCTCGGAGAGGTTCTTCTGCGTCATGACGGTGCGGACGGGGCCCGCGGCCACCACCCGGCCCTCGCGCAGCAGCAGTGCGTGGGTGAAGGCGTCGGGCACCTCTTCGAGGTGGTGGGTGACCATGACGATCGCCGGGGACGCCCCGTCGCGGGCCAGCTCGTCCAGCCGGGCCACCAGGTCCTCCCGCCCGCCCACGTCCAGGCCGGCGGCGGGCTCGTCGAGCAGCAGCAGCTCGGGGTCGGTCATCAGGGCGCGGGCGATCAGGACGCGCTTTCGCTCCCCCTCCGAGAGCGAGCCGAAGCGGCGCTCCGCCAGGTGCTCGATCCCCCACGCGGCCATGAGCTCCTGCGCCTGGGCCTCGTCGGCGTCGTCGTAGCTCTCGATCCACCGCCCCGTCACCCCGTACGCGGCGGTGACCACGCAGTTGCGCACGGACTCGGCGTCGGGGATCTGGGTGGCGAGCACGGCGGAGGTCAGCCCGATGCGGGGGCGCAGCTCGAACACGTCCACCGCGCCGAGGATCTCGTCCAGGATGTCGACCATGCCCCGGGAGGGGTGCAGGCGGGCGGCCGCGATGGACAGCAGGGTGGTCTTGCCGGCGCCGTTGGGGCCGAGGATGACCCAGCGCTCGCCCTCGTTGACGACCCAGTCCACGGAATCCAGCAGGGTCTTCTGTCCGCGGACCACGCTGACGTCCACCATCTCCACCACAGCACTCATACCCGCCACTCTAGGACACGCGGAGCGCCGCACCGGCGTGCCGGTGCGGCACGCGCCCCGTCAGGGACGGGCGGAGCGGCGCGGCCACCGCCCACGGATGATCGACGCGCGGTGCTCCCTGCCCCTCCCGGCGGCGCCGGAGCGGGCGGCCCAGAAGTCCTCCCCGGCCCAGCGGAAGCGGGGCGTCTCCTTGGCCAGGAACGCGCGCTGCCCGATGCGGGCGTCGGGTCCGTCGAGGACTTCCCGGAACAGGGCCTCGGAGATCTCGTCGGCGCCGAGCCCGGCCGCCTCGCCCTCGTCCGGGGAGGCGAGCGCGATCAGGTGCTTGTGGGCCTGCACGGAGAGCTGGGACCGCCCCGCCAGGTCCGTGACCACCTGCTCCAGGGCCGTCTCGAAGCCGGCGTCCTCCACCACGCGGGTGAGCATGCCCCACCGCTCGGCGTCGGCGGCGGTGACGGTGTCGCCGGTGAGCAGCAGGTAGGAGGCCGTGCCGGGGCCCACCAGGCGGACCAGGCGCTGGATCCCGGAGGCCGGGAACACGATGCCGATCCGGGCCGGGGTCAGTCCGATGCGCAGGGAGGCCGTGGCGATGCGCAGGTCGCAGGCGCCGGCCAGCATCCAGGCCCCGCCCATGCAGTACCCCTCCAGGGCCGCCACGGTGGGCTTGTGCACCGCGGCCAGGGCCGCCTCGGCCTCGGTGAGCAGCCCGCCGCGGGGCAGCCCGGTGCCGGGTTCGCCCAGGCACTCGAACACCTCGGCGATGTCGGCCCCGGCGGAGAACACCCCGCCCGCCCCGCGCAGCCCGATCACCCGCACGCCGGGGTCGGCGTCCAGCTTCTCCAGCACACCGGGCAGGGCCGCCCACATCGCCGGGGACAGCGCGTTGCGCCGGTCGGGGCGGTCGAGGACCACCCAGGCCACGGGTCCTTCCCGCCGGACCTCCAGGGCGCCGGTGGACATCTCGGGGAGGGGCTGAGCGGTCATCGGAGGGCCTCCGCCTTCGGGTCGGTGGTGTTCCCGGTGGGGCCGGCCCCGGTCGCGGTGCCCGCGAGCCAGTCGCGGACGGAGGCACCGTGCTGGTCGAGCACGGGCGGGGCGGCGTGGTCCCGCCGTGTCGTCTCGTCCGTGTCGCCGGGGGCGAAGAACCGCACCGCGGGTCCGGGCAGCTCGACGGGACCGAGGACCTCGTGGTCGACGCCCACGACCAGCCCCTGCGAGCGCACCTGTTCCCAGGCGTAGACCTCGTCCAGGGTCCGGACCTTCCCGGCCGGGATGCCGATCCCGGCCAGCAGCTCCAGCAGCTCCTCGGGACCGTGCGCGGCGAAGGCCTCCTCGACGGCGGCGATCACGGCCGGGCGGTTGCGGACGCGGTCGGCGTTGGTCGCGAACTCCGGCCGGTCGGGGTCGATCCCGAAGGCCCCGGCGAAGGTGCGCCACAGCTTCTCGCTGCCCACGCTGATCTGCACCTTCCCGCCGCGGCAGGCGAACAGGCCGTAGGGCGCGATGGAGGGGTGGTGGTTGCCCTGGGCCCGCGGCACCTCGTGGGCCACGGTGGCGCGGGTGCCCTGGAAGGCGTGCACCCCGACCACCGAGGACAGCAGGGAGGTGCGCACGACCTTCCCGGCCCCGGTGCGCTCGCGCTCGTAGAGGGCGGCCAGCACGCCGTAGGCGCCGTTCATCCCGGCCAGCAGGTCGGCGATGGGCACGCCCACCCGCTGGGGGTCGTCCGGGCCGGAACCGGTGAGCGACATGAGCCCGGCCTCGCCCTGGACGATCTGGTCGTAGCCGGAGCGCCGGGACTCCGGTCCGTCGTGGCCGAAGCCGGTGATGGAGAGCACCACCAGGCGGGGGTTCAGGCGGTGCAGCTCCTCGACGGAGAAGCCGAGCCGGTCCAGCACCCCGGGCCGGAAGTTCTCCACCAGGACGTCGGCGCGCTCCACGAGCGCCCGGAGCACCTGCCCGCCGTCCTCGGACTTGAGGTCCAGGGCCACGGACTCCTTGTTGCGGTTGCAGGACAGGAAGTACGTGGCCTGCGGGTCGTCCTCGGGTCCCACGAAGGGCGGGCCCCACCCGCGGGTGTCGTCACCCGTGCCGGGGCTCTCGATCTTGACGACCCGCGCGCCCAGGTCGGCGAGCATCATGGCCGCGTGCGGGCCGGCGAGGGCACGGGACAGGTCCA
Source organism: Kocuria salina (assembly GCF_013368965.1). NCBI lineage: Bacteria > Bacillati > Actinomycetota > Actinomycetes > Micrococcales > Micrococcaceae > Kocuria > Kocuria salina. Next base: position 307,383 of record NZ_SSSF01000004.1, on the reverse strand, counting down.
CGACGAGGGTGCCGGCCAGGGGGCCGCCGGACGGCGAGGGCTCCTGGGGGTCGGTGCGGGGCGGGGTGCCGGTGGCGGGCTGGATGTCGGTCATGGCGGGTTCCTCCGTGATCGGGTCGGTGGGCATCGGCGGGGCGGGGCTGCGGGCTACAGCCAGCCGGGGGCGACCATCACGGCCCAGACCAGCAGCGGGCCGATGACGACCACGCCGGTGGCGTAGACGAGGATCTTCTTGTAGAAGACGTCGCGGTCCACGTCGGCGGGGGCGTTGGCCAGCACGAGCGCGCCGTTGGTGGAGAACGGGGAGACGTCGACGATGGTCGAGGCCACGGCCAGGGCGCAGATCAGCCCGGTGGCCCCGACCTCGCCCGCGAGCAGGAAGGGCACGGCCAGGGGGATGAGCGCGGCGAGGATGGCGGTCGAAGAGGCGAAGGCGGAGACGACGGCGCCGATGTAGCAGATCAGCAGCGCCGCCAGCAGCGGCATCCCCAGGCCGGCCACGCCGTTGGAGACGTACTCGATGGTGCCCGCCTCCTGCAGCACGCCGACGAAGGTGAGCATGCCGCCGAGCAGGAGCACGGTGGACCAGTCGATCTTGTTGACCGCGCCCTTCTGAGCCTTCGGGGAGACCAGGGCCAGGACGACGGCGACGGTGATGGCCACGAAGCCCACGTCCACGCCGAAGCCCAGGGCGACGACGGCCAGTACGACCAGGCCCAGGATGGTGGCGGCCTGCGGGAGCAGTCCGTCCCTGCCCTCGCGCCGGACCGGGGGCTCGGAGGATCCGGCCGGGTCACGGGGACCGTACATGCCCGAGCCGAAGCCCTTGAAGTCCACGTCCCGGTCCCCGGCGTGCCCGGCGGCGACCCGGCTGCGGGACAGGCGGGCCTCGGAGGCCCGCTCCACGAAGTCCTCCGCGCGGGCCGAGACGAGGCCGCGCCCACCGAGGGTCACGAACAGGCCCACGGCGATCAGCAGGTTGAAGACCAGGCTGGAGAGGAACACCGCGGTGGGGCTGACGTCCAGGCCGGCCCCGGCGACGATGCCGTTGACGGTCACTCCGTAGACGGAGATCGGCGAGAAGCCGCCGCCCTGGGCGCCGTGGATGACCATCATGCCCATCATCAGGGGATTGATCTTGTACTTGGCGGCGAAGCTCAGCGCGATCGGGGCGATGATCGCCACGGCGGCCGGGGACAGGGCGCCCACGGCGGTGATCACGGCAGTGATGAAGAACATGATCCACGGGATCAGCGCGACCCGGCTGCCCACCAGTTTCACCGCCGCCTGCACGAGCAGGTCCACGGTGCCGTTCTTCTGGGCGATGGCGAACAGATAGGTCACCCCCACGATGGTGAGGAACAGCCCGCCGGGGAACGCCTCGAGGATCTGGTCGGTGTCCATCCCGAGGACGAACACCCCCAGCACGAACGCGCCCACGAAGGCCAGCGCCCCCATGTTGACGGGCAGGACGGTGGCCACGACGAACATCGCGGCCAGGATGATGATGGAGAGCACTTCTGGGCCCATGGGTCTTCCTTCGGACGAGGACGGTCCCGCCGGTGAGGGTGGAGCTCCTGCGGGAACAGTGGTGTGGATCACACCGCCAGTTTTGGACTAGCCAATAGGACACTAGGGGTCCTTGTCAATCGTTGGGCTAGCATAGGGGCCGGACGCCACTGGGTGGTGCCGCGCCGCCGGGACGCTCCGGCGCCGTGCGACCGGGGAGGACGGACATGGCAGGGCCCAACAGGATCGACCGGGTGGAACGCCCTCGGCTCTACGAGCAGGTGGTGGAGCGGCTGCTGGACCACGTCATCCAGGACCGGCTCGAGACCGGCGACCGGCTCCCCCCGGAGCGGGACCTCGCCGACAGCCTGGGCGTCTCCCGCGCCACCGTCGCCCAGGCCCTGGTGGCCCTGGAGGTGCTCGGGGTGATCGACGTGCAGCACGGCAGCGGGGCGGTGCTGCGCTACCGGCCCTCCAGCGCCGTGGTGCTGCGGGGACTGCGCGAGCACGCCGATCGGCTGCCGGACATCGTCGACGCCCGCAGCGCCGTGGAGACCAAGATCGCCGCCCTGGCCGCGGCCCGGCGCACCCCCGAGGACCTGTCCGCCATCGAGCACGCCCTGGCGCTCATGGCGCAGGACATCGCCGGCGGCGGCCGCGGACTGGAGGGCGACGAGCTGTTCCACGCCGCGGTCACCGCCGCCGCCCACTCCTCGGTCCTGGCCCGGATGATGACCGAGATCTCCGGACTCGTGCGGGAGACCCGCATCGAGTCCCTGAGCCAGCAGGGCCGCCCCGAACGGTCCCTGGAGTCCCACCGGACGATCGTGGACGCCATCCGCGACCGGGAGCCCGAGCGGGCGGCCCGCGCGATGGCCGAGCACATCGAACTCGTCTCCGACGTCGCGGTGCTCCGCCCCGAGTGAGGGCCCCGGTCGGCCGTTGCCCGCGCCTGCCGATAAGCTGGCGCACATGACCACCGACCTCGCCGTCATCGCGTTTGCCCAGAATCCGGACCCTGAGGCCCGTGAGCGCATCCTCACCCTCGTGCAGGACGCCGGCGCCGAGGTCGAGCGCTTCTCCACGGTGCGGGTCACCGGCCCCGGTTCGGCCGGGCCGGACTCGGAGGTCCCCGGCTACAACGCCTTCACCGCGCTCGTGCACGGCTCCGACGCGACCGCCCTGCTCGCCGCCCTGCGCCCCGACCCGCTGACCCAGATGCTGCCGGGCGTGGACGTCAACGTGGTGCCGACCACCCTCTTCGACCCCGGGCGCAAGAAGCTGCTCATCATGGACGTCGACTCCACGCTCATCCAGCAGGAGGTGGTGGACATGCTCGCCGCCCACGCGGGGCGCGAGGCCGAGGTCGCCGCCGTGACCCGGGCGGCCATGCTCGGGGAGCTGGACTTCGCCGAGTCCCTGCTCGCGCGCGTCGAGACCCTCGCCGGGCTGCCCGCGTCCGTGCTCGACGAGGTCCTGGCCGCGGTCCGGCTCTCCCCCGGCGCGGACGTGCTCGTCAAGGCCTTCCTGCGGGAGGGGCACGCCGTGGCGGCGGTCTCCGGCGGCTTCCTGGGCGTCCTCACCCCGCTCGCCGAGCAGCTGCGGCTCACCCGGCACGCGGCCAACACCCTCGAGGTCGTCGACGGCACGCTCACCGGCAGGGTGCTCGGCGAGGTCGTGGACCGCACCGTCAAGGAGCGGTGCCTGCGGACCTGGGCCGAGGAGCTCGACGTCGCCCCCGAGGACGTCATCGCCGTGGGCGACGGCGCCAACGACCTCGACATGCTCACGGCCGCCGGGCTCGGCGTGGCCTACAACGCCAAGCCCGCCCTGCGCGCGGCCGCCGACGCCCAGGTCAACCTGCCGAACCTCGACGCGGTCCGGTTCTTCGCCGACCTCTGATCCCCCGCCCCCGCCGGGACCCCGCTCCCGGCGGCCGACCCGGGTCGTAGAGTGGGATGCAGCACGCGCGGCCCTCGAGCACGAGACCGCGCCCGGCCCCGAGGAGAGACAGTGACGGCACCCGGTGCGCCCCGGCAGCGCCCCGGCTTCCTGGCCCGGATGATGCTGCTGCACCTCGCCGTGGTGACCCTCGTCGTCGCCCTGTGCGGGGGCGTCTACGCCTGGCTGACCTACGAGCGGCTGGGCCGCGACGCCGAGGGCCAGGCGCTGTCCATCGCCCGGTCGGTCGCCGCCGACGACGACGTCCGCGCGGGCGTGGCGGACCTGCTCGACGCCGGTCCCGCCGACCTCGACCCGGAGGTGCTGTCCGGGGGCGCCCTGCAGACCGCCGCGGAGGAGGTCCGCGACCGCACGGACTCCCTCTTCGTGGTGATCACCGACGACACCGGGCTGCGGCTCTCCCACCCCAATCCCGAGCAGCTGGGCCGGCCCGTCAGCACAGACCCCACCGAGGCCCTGGCCGGGCGGGAGGTCACGAGCCAGGAGCGCGGCACCCTGGGGCGCTCCGCCCGGGCCAAGGTCCCGGTGTACGCCCCGGGAACGGACGACGCCGTGGTGGGCGCCGTCAGCGTGGGGATCTCCCGCACGGACATGCTCGCCACCCTGCGGGAGGACATCACCCCCGTGGCCGCCACCGCCGTGGGCGCCCTCGGCCTCGGCGCGGCCGCCTCCGCGGCGATCGCGCGCCGGCTCAAGCGCCTCACCCTCGGCCTGGAGCCCGAGGAGATCGCCACGCTCGCCCAGGACCAGGAGGCGGTGCTGCGCGGGGTCGACGAAGGCGTCATCGGCATCTCCCCCGAGCACCGCATCACCGTGGTCAACGCCGAGGCGGGACGGCTGCTGGGCGTGACGGAGCCCGCCCGGCTCGTGGGGACCCCGCTGGCCGAGGCGGGCCTGCCGACGTCCTTCGCGGCGCTGCTCGCCGCGGCGACCCCCGCGTCCCCGGCCGTGGAGCAGGTCGTCGGCCGGCACGTGCTGATCCTCTCCGCCCGCGCCGTCCGGCCCGACCGCCCGGGCCTGCCCCCGCTGGGCTGGGTGGTCCTGATCCGGGACCGCACCGAGCTGCAGTCCCTGACCCGCCAGCTCGACGCCGTCGGCGCCCTCAGCACCGCCCTGCGCGCCCAGCGCCACGAGTTCGCCAACCGCCTGCACACCATCGCGGGGCTGCTCGCGATCGGCGACGCCGAGGAGGCCCGCCGGTACGTGGCCGAGGTGACCGAGACCGGCCCCCTCAGCTACCCCGCCGAGGGGGCCCAGCTGCTGCGCGACCCCTACCTGCAGGCCTTCCTGGGGGCCAAGAGCGTCGAGGCCGCCGAGCGCGGCGTGAGCCTGCGCATCGGCGCCGACACCCTCGTCCGCGGCCGCATCACGGACCCGCAGGACGTCACCACCGTGATCGGCAGCCTCGTGGACAACGCCGTCCGCGCCGCCGTCCAGGGCGCGGCGGGAGACCGATGGGTCGAGGTCGAGCTGCTCGACGACTGGACCGGCGGGGAGGGCACCCTGCACCTCGTCGTGGCCGACTCCGGCGACGGGCTCCCCGTGGCGGACCCCGAGCCGATCTTCGCCCAGGGCTGGTCCACCGCCGTTCCCGCCGGCGGATCCGGGGACGAGGGCGCAGCGCCGTTCGCCGTGCTGCCCGACGTCCACGGCCAGGGCTTCGGCCTGTCCCTGAGCCGGGAGCTGGCCCGCCGGCGCGGCGGAGAGGTGTGGGTGGCCGATCCCGGACGCCCCGGCGGGCCGGGAGCCGTCTTCTGCGCCCGCCTGCCCGGTACCGCGGTCCGCGACCCCGGGCCCGGGGCCGACGTCGGCGGCGAACGGTCCGCCGGCAGATCAGGAGGTGCAGGATGAGCGACGACCTGGTGGTCCTCGTGGTCGACGACGACTTCCACGTGGGACGGCTGCACGCCGGCTTCGTCAACGCCGTGCCGGGCTTCACGGCCCTGACCCCCGTGGGCACCGCCGAGCAGGCGATGCGCACCGTCCACGCCCACCAGCCCGACCTCGTGCTGCTGGACGTCTACCTGCCCGACGCACTCGGCCTGGACCTGCTGCGGGCCCTCGACGTGGACGTCATCATGCTCACCGCGGCGGCCGACCCGGCCTCCGTGCGGACCGCCGTCCGCCGCGGCGCGCTCGCCTACCTCATCAAGCCGTTCCCGAACGAGCGGCTGGCGCGCACCCTGCGGGCCTACGCCCGGTACCGCCGGCTGCTCACCGACCGGGACGCGCTGACGCAGGAGACCGTGGACCGCGCCCTGCACGCCCTGCACCCGGGCGAGACCGCCTCCCCCGGCGAGCGCACCCGGTCCGCGACGGAGGGCTCGGTCCTGGCGGCCCTGGAGGCCGGGGTGCCCCTCTCGGCCGCGGAGATCGCCCGGAAGGTCGGCATCTCCCGGGCCACCGCCCAGCGCTACCTCTCCGCACTGGCCGAGGACGGGTCGGTCGAGATCCAGCTCCGCTACGGGAGCACGGGCCGCCCGGAGCACCGCTACGGGCCCGCGGCCTCCTGATCCCAGGTTCATGCTCAGGGCCGGTCCCTAGACTGCCCGCCATGGCGAGCAGGGTGCGACCGGAACCACAGGACCAGTGTCTCTCCTGGCCGGACGAGATCTGCGGCGACCCGGTGGCGGAGCGGGCGAGGCTGTTCGCGCTGAACCTGCGGGCGGCCGCGGGGTCCCGGACGCTGCGGGAGCTCGGGGCGCTCACCGGTGTCGACCACACGGCGCTGTCCCGGATCCTGGACGGGCACGTCTGGCCGGACGGGTACACCATCGCCCGCCTCGAGGTGCGGCTGGGGGTCAGCCTGTGGCCCCCCTACGAGGAGTGATCCGCACCGCCCGGGCACGGCCGCCGCGCCCAGGCCGGGACGGTCCCGGGGCCGGTCAGGGCGCGGTCAGGTCCAGCCAGTAGGTGTAGCTCTGCTCGTCGTGGTGCAGCAGCCGCTCCAGCGGTCCGGCGTAGGCGTCCAGGGCGCGGCCCACGAGCTCGCGCACGTCCCGCGCGGCGACCGTGACGGTGCCGCCGAGCTCGTCGTCGGCCGTCTCGCGCACCACCACGACCCGGCCCGGGTCGCCCCAGACGTATTCGCCCGCGGCGTCGCGCAGGGCGTCGACGAAGAACTCCTGGTCACCGTCGTGACCGAGCACGTCCAGGCGCACCGCGTCGGGGTGGCGGCGCGCCAGCTCGGCGGCCACCAGGCGCAGCAGCTTCCGGGCGTAGCTGCGCCGGGCCCGGTCGAGGGCCTCCTCGGCGGCCTGGAGCACGTGGTCGGGGGTCAGGACAGTGGTGGTCACAGGCATGCAGTGTATGTGTGCGGAAGCAACGAGGGTGGGCGCCACCCCGGTCGCGCCGCCGGACCGGCCCGCCCCCGCGCACCGCCCCACGGTCTCGGGCAGAATGACCGCATGATCGACGCCCACCTGCACGTGGTCGACCCGCGGTTCCCGCTGGTACCCAACCAGGGGTACCTGCCGCCGACCTTCACGGTCGGGGACTACCGGCGCAGGGTCCGGGAACTGGGCGTGGCGGGCGGGGCCGTGGTCAGCGGCTCCTTCCAGGGCCACGCCCAGGAGTGGCTGCGCTCGGCGCTGGCGGAGCTCGGCCCCGGATTCGTCGGCGTGACCCAGCTGCCGCCCGCCGTCCCGGACGAGCAGGTGCGCGAGCTCCACGGGGCCGGGGTGCGGGCGGTGCGCTTCACCCTCCGCCGCGGCGCCGACGCGGACCCTGCCGGCATCGAGCGGCTCGCCCGGCGGGTGCACGACCTCGCCGGGTGGCACGCCGAGTTCTACGCGGACGCCGCCGCGCTGGAGCACCTCGCCCCCGTGCTGCGGCGCCTGCCGCGGGCCGGCGTCGACCACCTCGGCATGAGCGCGGCGGGGCTGCCGCGGCTGCTCGAGCTCGTCGAGCGGGGCGTGAAGGTCAAGGCCACGGGGTTCGGGCGCGTCGACCTCGACGTGCCGGACGCGCTGCGCCGGATCCACGCCGTGGACCCGACCGCCCTGCTCTTCGGCACCGATCTGCCGAGCACCCGGGCGGAGCGCCCGTTCCGGGACGCGGACGTCGCGCTGGTCGCCGAGACCCTGGGCGCCGGCGCCGCGGCGGCCGTGCTGCACGACAACGCCGCGGCCTGGTACGGGCTGCCGCGCGCGGCGGCGGAGAGCGGCTACTCCGGCCACACCTGCCGGTCCGGGCCCTCCAGGACGTAGCGCAGCTCCACGGCGCCGCCCTCGAAGTGGGTGGTGCGCTGGAGCCGCAGGTCGCGCGCCGCTGCGGTCGGCAGGACGGGATGTCCTCCGCCCAGCACGATCGGCATGTAGGTCAGCCACAGCTCGTCGAGCAGACCGGCGTCCGCGAACTGGGCCGCGAGCTTCCCGCCGCCCACCACCCACAGGTTCCGCTCGCCCGCGGCGGCGACCAGGGCCTCGGCGTGCATCGTGACCGGTCCGCTGACGAAGGTCGGCTCCGCCCCCGCCGGCCGCGGCAGCTCGCGGTGGGTGAAGACCCAGACCGGCAGGTCCCCGTAGGCCCAGTCCCCCTGGTCGAGGACGAACTCGTACGTGCTCGCGCCCATCGCGAGCGCGCCGACGTCGCCCAGGAACGCGTCGTAGTGCTCCTGGTAGGCCTCGAAGCCGTACTGCAGCAGCCAGTCGAGGTGGTTCTCCCGGTCGGCGATGTACCCGTCGGCGCTGGCCGCCACGTAGTACTGCGTTCTGCTCATGCGCACCAGGTTACGCACCCCTCCGGCGGCTTCCCAGGGTTGCTTCCCCCGCGCCGCGGACGGCGTCATGATGGGAGCATCGACCGATCGACGCGGAAGGCCCGGCCATGCCCATGCTGCTCAATCCCTACTTCTCGTTCCGGGACACGGCAGAGGAGGCGATGACCTTCTACCGCTCGGTGTTCGGCGGGGAGCTGTCGGTCAGCCGGTTCAGCGAGTACGGGGCCAGCGACGACCCCGCGGAGCAGGACAAGGTGATGCACTCGATGCTCACCACCGGGACCGGCATGGTCCTGATGGCCGCCGACACCCCGAACAGCATGGACCTGGCCGTCGGCGAGAACGTCTCGGTCTCCGTGAGCGGGGACGACGAGTCCGTGATGCGCGGCTGGTGGGAGGCACTGGGCGCGGGCGGGACCGTCACGATGCCGCTCGAGGAGGCCCCCTGGGGCGGTCTGTTCGGGATGTGCACCGACCGGTTCGGCATCCACTGGATGTTCAGCGTCGGCGACGCCGGCTCCTGACGCGCCCCGCGCCGCCCGACCCGAGAAGGAGCGTCCCATGCGCATCACCCACACCAGCGTCTTCGTCGACGACCAGCAGCAGGCGCTGCTGTTCTACACCGGCAAGCTCGGCTTCATGGTCAAGCACGACGTCCCCGCCGGCGGCGCCCGCTGGCTCACCCTGGTCTCGCCCCAGGCGCCCGAGGGCGTCGAGCTGGTGCTCGAGCCCTCCGAGCACCCCGCCGTGGGGCCGTTCAAGGCCGCGCTCGTGGCCGACGGCATCCCTTTCACGAGCTTCGGGGTCAAGGACGTGCGGGCGGAGTACGAGCGGGTGCGCGAGCGCGGCGTGCACTTCGTCCAGGAGCCCACGGTCTCGGGCCCGTACACCACCGCGGTGCTCGACGACACCTGCGGCAACCTCATCCGGATCGCGAGCCCCAACCCCGGGTGAGGCCCGTCCGGCGGGGATCAGTCCCGGGCCCGGAGCTGCTCGGCGAGCGGCCGGTAGTGCCCGGACATCGCAGGGTGGTAGTCCCGGGCGAAGTCGACGGCGTCCGGGTCCCCGCCGGTCTCGGCGGCCACGAGCCGGTCCAGGTAGTACTCCCAGCCGGGCCCCACCGACTCCACCTCGTCGGGGTCCGGGTACCGGTGGGTGAGCCGCAGGACGGTGGTGCCGTCGTCGTCCTGGAGGTCGAGGTCCACGCGCCAGGCGTCGGCCGCCGTGCCCAGGGTGAGCGCCAGGTGCCGGGGCGGGTCGCAGCGGCGGATCAGCAGGGGCTCGGGCTCGTCCAGGTCCTCGACCGTCAGCAGCACCTCGACGCGCCCGGTGGCCGGGTCACCGCTCCACGTCCCGTACCACCGGGCCAGCCGGGCGGGGTCCGTCACCGCGGCCCAGACCTCCTCGACGGGGGCGCGGAACGTGCGGGTGAGGACGAGGTGACCGCCGGGGTCGAGGCGTCCGGTGGGCTGTGGGGTCATGGTGGCTCCTCGCTCGGCTCCGCACCGCGCGGAGGTGCTCCTGGCCGAGGCGCGATCGGCCTCGTGCCGTGGAGTCCATGATTAGCACCCCCGGAGGCCGGACGGCGTCACATTGCGGACGGTTTCGCGCCGCCGCGGGCTCCGGTGGCGGCAGGGACGGCGGCGGGGCGGTCACCCGGGAGGGCGCCCGCCCCGCCGTCGTCGGGGGCCGTGGGCCTAGCGGCGACCGGCCTTCGCCAGGAAGTCGTCGGCGCCGCCGACGAGCTCGACGTGCCCGGTGGGGACGTCCGCGGTGACCATGCGGGCGATCTCCTCGGCGAACTCCTGCACGGAGTAGAGCTTGCCGGCGGCCTCGCGGCGCTCCTCGAGCGCCCCCGGACGGGCCCGGTTGAGCAGGGTCGCGGTCACGGTGCCCTCGATCATGTCGCCGGAGACCACCACGAACGTGATGCCCTTCCCGGTCAGCTCCGGGATGCGGGCGGTGAGGGCGTCCTCACCCGCGCGCTTGGACTTGGCGACCTCCACGTACTCCGGCATGGTCTCGACGTCGTTGATGAAGTGCGCCTGGTGGCTGGTCACGAAGACCACGCGCCCGCCCTCGGGCAGGTGCTCCAGCGCGGCGCTGAGGGTGTCGTTCTGCGCGTCCCGGTTGAGCTTGAGCGCGTAGTCCTCACCGAGGTCCGTCTCCATGCCGCCGGAGGCGTTGAGCACGAGCACGTCCACCCCGCCGAAGGCCTCCACGGCGCGGGCGAACAGGTTGCGGACGTCCTCGGGCTCGGTCATGTCCGCCTGGACGGCGATGGCCTTCCCGCCGGCCGCCTCGATCTCCTTGACGACCTTGTTGGCGCGGGGCGCCTTCTGCCGGTAGTTGACGACCACGTTGGCGCCCTCCCCGGCCAGCAGCTTCGCGGTGTCGGCGCCGACGCCGCGCGAGGACCCGGTGACGACGGCGGTCTTGCCTGCAAGTGAACTCATGGTGCTCCTTCGGTGGAACGTGCGGGGATCAGGGGGCGGCGGGGCTCAGTGGCCCATGCCGAGGCCGCCGTCCACGGGGATGACGGCGCCGGAGATGTACTTCGCCTCGTCGGAGGCGATCCAGCGCACGACGGCGGCGACCTCCTCCGGCTCGGCGAACCGGCCGGCCGGGATCGAGGCGAGGTAGTTCTTCTGGGTGTCCTCCGGCAGCGCCGCGGTCATCTCCGTGTTGATGAACCCGGGGGCGACGACGTTGGCGGTCACGTTGCGCCCGCCCAGCTCCCGGGTGATCGACCGGGCGATGCCGACCAGACCGGCCTTGGACGCGGCGTAGTTGACCTGCCCGGGCGAGCCGTAGAGCCCGACCACGGAGGAGATGAGGACCACGCGCCCGCGCTTGAGGCGCATGAATCCCTTGGCGGCGCGCTGCACCACGCGGAACGCGCCGGTGAGGTTGGTGTCCACGACGTCCTGGAAGTCCTGCTCCTTCATCCGCAGCAGCAGGGTGTCCCGGGTGATCCCGGCGTTGGCCACGACGACCTCGACCGGGCCGAACTCGGCCTCGACGGCCTTGTACGCGGCGTCGATCGACGCGGAGTCGGTGACGTCGGCCTGCACCGCGAAGAAGCCCTCGGGCGCCTCGCCGGAGCGGTAGGTGACGGCCACGTTGTCCCCGGCGTCCTGGAACGCCTGGGCGATGGCCCGTCCGATCCCGCGGTTGCCGCCGGTCACGAGGACGGTGCGGGGGGCCGGGCTGCGCTGCTCGTCTGCCATGGGGAGGGGGCCTTTCGGTCGTGGGTCGCGGGTGCGCGGCACGCCGGTCGGCGCCGGCCCGCGGGGAAATCCCCCCAATCGTACCGGTCGCCGCGGGCGACCGGACGGCAGCCCCGGAGGACCGCCTTCTCTATGTCGGACCCCGGTGAGATACTCGATCGTCTGTTGGGAGGACCATGAGCAAGCGCTATCTCACGACCGGCGAGGCCGCCGGCCAGGACGACGTCCACTCGATCACCGCCACCGCGGAGCCGCACACGCAGGACATGGGCCACCGGATGAAGGTCTACAGCATCCAGATGGGCCTGCGCATCGTGTGCCTCATCGTGTTCGTCGCGGTCGACAACATCTGGGTGCGCGGCGTCGCGATCCTGGGCGTGGCCGTGCTGCCGTGGATGGCGGTGCTGCTGGCCAACAGCAACGACCGCTCCGCCCGGACGAGCCAGTACTACGAGCCGCCCGCCGCGCCGGCGCTGGCCGCCGCCCCCGAGCCGCGGCCGCCGGCCGCGCCCCTGGCGATCGACTTCGTGCTCGAGGGCGAGTTCGTCGCCGGGCACCGCGAGGACGACCCCGTCCCGGACGGCCGCGGGAGCACGACCGCTCCCAGCGGGGACCCGGCTTCCTCCGCTACTGTCGAGGACGACACCACCCGGCGCCGCGGAGCGGCCTGAGCCCGCCGCGGGCCGTACCGGGATCCGCCGAAGACCCTGAGGAGCACGACCGCCGTGGAGTTCGACCTGCTCGGATCGCTGTCCCCGCGAGGCGCCGACGCTCCCCCGGCCGGGCCCGACACCCCGCAGTGCTCCCGCAAGGGCTGCCGTGCGGACGCCGCGTGGCAGATCCGCTGGAACAACCCGCGCATCCACGCCCCGGAGCGCCGCAAGACGTGGCTGGCGTGCCCCGAGCACCGCGGCGACCTCGAGCAGTTCCTCGGCGCGCGCGGCTTCTGGAAGGACACCGTCCCCCTCGCCGACGCCGGCCCCGCGCAGGAGCGCCGGGGATGAACGACTACCGTTTCCTGCTCAGCGGCAAGTGGCTAGGCTTCTTCCTTCTCGCCTGCGCCGCCGCCGTGGTCTCGGTGTACCTGGGCGGCTGGCAGATGGACCGCAACGACCACCTGGTCGGCGAGAACGCCAAGATCACGCAGAACTACCGCGCCGAGCCTCTGACCGGTGCGGCCGCCGCCGAGCAGTTCGCCGTCCACGACGAGCGCCTCACCTGGCACCCCGTCGAGCTCACGGGCGAGTACCTGCCCGAGGACCAGGTGCTGGTCCGCAACAGGCCGCAGGACGGACGCGTCGGCTACGAGGTGCTCGTCCCGTTCCGCACGCAGGACGGGGACGTCGTGGTCCTCGACCGCGGCTGGATCCCCACGGGTGAGGCGGCCAACGGGATGCCGGACGAGGTGCCGGCCCCGCCCGCCGGCCGGGTGACGGTCACCGCCCGGCTCCAGCCCGGGGAGCCGTCCGTCAGCCGCGGCGCCCCCGCGGGCCAGATCGCCTCGATCGACCTCGAGGAGCTGCGCGAGCGCTGGGACCGGCCGATCGGGACGGCGGCCTACGGCGAGGTCTTCGCCGAGGACCCGGCCCCCGCGGCGGCCCCCGCGCCGGCTCCGGAGCCGGAGATCGACTCCGGGCCGCACCTGTCCTACTCGTTGCAGTGGTACGCGTTCGCGGCGCTGTTCTTCGTGGCCTGGGGCTACGCCGCCCGGCAGCAGGCCCGCAACGACGCCTGGGACCGCCAGTTCGCCCAGGAGATGGAGCGTCGGCTCGCACGGTTCTACGACGAGGACGGCAACTACATCGGCGAGGGCGACGAGGAGCTCGTCGTCCGCCAGCTCGAGATGGCCGACGACATGCCGGCCCACCTCAGGTCGCTCATGCGCCCCCGGCCGCAGCGCCGGCGCTCCGGCCCCACGTGGGAGGACGAGGAGGACGCGATGCTGGACGCTCTGGAGCGCGAGCGCACCTCCGCCGCCCGCGACTGACGTCGCGAGGGGCGCCCGCCGTCAGGCGAGGGAGATGAGGTCCTGGTACTCCTGGCTCCACAGGTCCTCGGTGCCGTCGGGCAGGATCACCACGCGCTCGGGGTCCAGCGCCTCGACCGCGCCCTCGTCGTGGGAGACGAGCACGACCGCGCCCTCGTAGGTGCGCAGCGCGTTGAGGATCTCCCGGCGGGAGGCCGGGTCCAGGTTGTTGGTCGGCTCGTCGAGCAGCAGCACGTTGGCGGAGGAGGCCACGAGGGTCGCCAGCGCCAGGCGGGTCTTCTCGCCGCCGGAGAGCACCCCGGCCGGCTTGGACACGTCGTCGCCCTGGAACAGGAACGAGCCCAGGACGTTGCGGACCTCCGTGTCGGCGAGGTCCGGGGCGGCGGAGCGCATGTTCTCCAGCACCGTCCGGTCCGGGTCCAGGGTGTCGTGCTCCTGGGCGAAGTAGCCGAGCTTGAGGCCGTGCCCCGGGACCACCTCACCGGTGTCCGGCTGGGCCTCGCCCGCCAGCATCCGCAGCAGCGTGGTCTTGCCGGCGCCGTTGAACCCGAGGATGACCACCCGGGAGCCCCGGTCGATGGCCAGGTCCACGTCGTTGAAGATCTCGAGCGAGCCGTAGGACTTGGACAGGTCCCGGGCGGTCAGCGGGGTCTTGCCGCAGTCGGCGGGCTTCGGGAAGCGGATGTTCGCGACCTTGTCCGCCTGGCGCTCGCCCTCGAGGCCGTTCATGAGCCGCTCGGCGCGCTTGATCATCTGCTGGGCGGCCACGGCCTTGCTGGCCTTGGCGCGCATCTTGTTGGCCTGGTCCATCAGCGCGGTGGCCTTCTTCTCCGCGTTGGCGTACTCGCGCTTGCGGCGGTGGGCGTCCTGCTCGCGCTGCAGCAGGTAGTTCTTCCAGCCCATGTTGTACAGGTCGATGACGCAGCGGTTGGCGTCCAGGTACAGGACCTTGTTGACCACCATCTCCATCAGCTCCACGTCGTGGCTGATCACCAGCAGCCCGCCCTGGAAGTTCTTCAGGAAGTCCCGCAGCCACACCACGGAGTCGGCGTCCAGGTGGTTGGTGGGCTCGTCGAGGAGCATGATGTCGGCGTCCGAGAACAGGATGCGGGCCAGCTCCACGCGACGGCGCTGCCCGCCGGAGAGGGTGCGCAGCGGCTGGTCGAGGATCCGCTCGGGCAGGTCCAGGTTGGACGTGATCGTCGCGGCCTCGGACTCCGCGGCGTAGCCGCCGCCGGCGAGGAACTCCGACTCGAGCCGGTCGTAGCCGCGCATGGCCTTGTTGCGCACGGCGTCGTCCTCGGAGGCCATGTCCTGCTCGGCCTGGCGCAGGCGGGCGACGACGCCCGCGAGGTTGCGGGCGGAGAGGATGCGGTCCCGGGCCAGCTGCTCCATGTCCTCGACCTTGGGGTCCTGCGGGAGGTAGCCGATGGCCCCGGTGCGCGTGACCGTCCCGCCCGCGGGCAGGGTCTCCCCGGCGAGGACCTTGGTCATCGTGGTCTTGCCGGCGCCGTTGCGCCCGACCAGGCCGATCTTGTCCCCCTTGTCCACCCGGAAGTTGACCTCGTCCATGAGCAGCCGCGCACCGGCACGCAGTTCGAGGTTCTGGACAGTGATCACGGAGGAGACCTTTCGGGAGGCAGTGGTGGGGAGTGGGTGCCCTGACCGGGCAACCTGTCCATTCTACCGGTCCCCGTTCCGCGGCGGCACCCCGCGCAGCGGGCCGGGTCCGCGTTCTTGCTCACGTGCCGGACGGGCGCCTTCTCCGGGGCATCTTCTGCGCGGCCCGGGCCCGGAGGCTGACACATTCGCCCGACACAATCGCCCGACTCCGGGCGGACTCTTCTCGGCGGGGCCGTCGCTGGGTAGTGTCCGACGTCAACTGGTCAGTCTCCTTCCAGTATTTCTCATCGTCGGAAGCGGGCAGCATGCGACAGGACGTCCAGCAGTGGTTCACCACCCGCAGCTACCACGGCAGCCAGTGGTCCGCCGAGCAGCTCTGCCGCCGGAAGCGCGGCAGCACGGTCAGCGTGGTGCTCCCGGCCCGCAACGAGGCCGAGACCGTGGGCGCGATCGTCACCGCGCTGCGGCGCACGCTCATGGAGGACGTGGCGCTGATCGACGAGCTCGTCGTCATCGACTCCGACTCGACGGACGGCACGGGGGCGGTCGCCGCGGCGGCCGGGGCCCGGGTCCACCGGCAGGCCGACATCCTGCCCGCCCACGGCAACGTCCCCGGCAAGGGCGAGGCGCTGTGGAAGTCCCTGGCCGTGACCACCGGGGACGTGCTCGCGTTCGTGGACTCGGACCTGCGGGAGTTCGACCCGCAGTTCGCCGTGGGGCTGCTGGGGCCGCTGCTGACCGAGCCGGGGGTGCAGTTCGTCAAGAGCTGCTACGACCGCCCGCTGCACGACGGCGCCACGGTGATGCCGGCGGGCGGTGGGCGCGTCACCGAGCTCGTGGCCCGCCCGCTGCTGAACCTGTTCTGGCCGCAGCTGGCGGGGCTGGTCCAGCCGCTGGCCGGGGAGTACGCGGGACGCCGGAGCCTGCTCGAACGGGTGCCCTTCGTCTCCGGGTACGGGGTGGAGATCGCGATGCTCATCGACGTGCTGGAGGCCGTGGGCCTGGACGCGATGGCCCAGGTGGACCTGGGTGTCCGGTCCCACCGGAACTCCTCCGACGCCGCCCTGGCCCGCATGGCCGCCCAGATCCAGCTGACGGTCCAGGCGCGGCTGCGCTGCGACTCCCCCGTCGCCGACGAGAGCGGGCGCCTCACGCAGTTCCTGCGCCAGGGGGAGCGCTTCCTCGCCGAGGTCCACGACGTCAGCGTCCGCGAGCGCCCGCCCATGGTGCAGGTGCCCGAGTACCGGGCGCAGCCGGCCGGCCGCGTCGCATGAGCGCGCTGCGGGTGCTCGTCAACGCGGGCCCCTGGCTGCCCGTGCCCCCGTCCGGCTACGGCGGGATCGAGACGGTGGTCGCCACCCTGGTGCCGGAGCTCCGGCGCGCCGGCGTGCACGTCACGCTCGCCACAGTGGGCCCCAGCACGCTCGAGGCCGACGACCACCTGCGCCCCCTGCCCGAGCCCGCGTTCCGCTCCATCGCGATGCCCTACAACCGGGTCTCGGGCATCGCCCACGCGCACATGCAGGGCCTCGTGGACGCGCTGCGGGGACCGCGGCGGTGGGACCTCGTGCACGACCACCTGGAGGTCGTGGGACCGTCCGTGCTGGGCGCGATGGGCACGGCGGCCCCACCGGTGCTGCAGACCCTGCACTGGGACCTGCGCAAGCACCCCGAGTTCTACTCGGCGTTCGACGGACGGGGCCGGGTCCGGTTCGCGGCGGTCTCCGCGTCCCAGCTCGAGCGGGCGCCGGCCAACCTGCGGCGGCAGACGCTGGGGGTGGTGCCGCTGGCCGCGCCCCCGGGGCTGCCCGTGGACGCGCCCCGGGGCGAGCACGCGCTGGTGCTGGCCCGGATCACCGCCGACAAGGGCCAGGACACCGCAGCCCGCGTCTGCCGGCGGGCGGGGATCCCGCTGGTGCTGGCCGGGCCCGTGGCCGGCATCGACGACCCCGAGGAGCTGGAGCGGCGCCTCGCCGACGGCGACGAGGCGCTGCGCTCCCACCCCGACGTCCGGTACTGGCTCGAGGCGGTCCGGCCCCTGGTCGACGGGACGTCGGTGGCCTGGGTGGGCGGGGTGGCGGGCGAGCGCAAGGAGCGCCTGCTGCGCTCGGCCCGCGCCCTGCTGACGCCCAACCGCTGGGCCGAACCCGGGGCCACCGGTGTCGTCGAGGCGCTGTCCCGGGGGGTGCCCGTCGTGGGGACCCCCCTGGGGGTGCTGCCCTCCCTGGTGGAGCACGGCCGCACCGGGTTCCTGGCCGCGGCGGAGGACGACCTGGTCGAGCACCTGCGGGACCTGGACAGCATCGACCCGCAGACCTGCCGGGACGCCGCCGAGCAGTGGACGCCGGCGGGCATGGCCCGGCGCTACCTGGACCTGTACCACCGGCTCCTGGAGGAGAACCCGACATGACGCTGCGCATCACCCTGGTCGGGGCGGGATCCGTGGCCCGTCGCCACGTCGACGTGCTGCACGGGCTCGGCGGGGCGCGCGTGGTCGGGGTGACGGACGCGCACCTGCCCGCCGCCACCGCCCTGGCCGCTGAACTCGACGTCCCCGCGTTCACCGACCCCGCGCAGGCCCTCGACGCCGTGGCGGCCGACGCCGTCTACGTCTGCGTGCCGCCGTTCGCCCACGGGCCCGCCGAGCTCGCCGCGCTGGAGCGCGGCAAGGCGCTGTTCGTGGAGAAGCCCGTGGGACTGGGCCTGGACGTCGCCGAGCAGATCGGCGCCCGGGTCGAGGAGAGCGGGGTGGTCACGGGCACCGGCTACCACTGGCGCTGCCTCGACACCGCCGTGCTGGCCCGGGAGCTCCTCGCCGAGGCGCCCCCGCTGCTGGCCAACGGCTACTGGCTGGACAAGCGACCGCCCGTGCCGTGGTGGGGGCGGACGGACCGCTCGGGCGGCCAGGTCGTGGAGCAGCTCACCCACGTGCTGGACACCGCCCGCTTCCTGCTGGGCGAGGCCGTCGAGGTGTACGCCGCAGGGATCCGCAGGGCCCCGGACGGGGCCCCGCAGGACTACGGCGACGTCGACGACGCCACCGCCGCGACCGTGCGCTTCCGCTCCGGGGCCGTCGCCACGCTCGCCGCGACGTCGGCGCTCGCGGTCAAGCACCGCGCCGCCCTGCACACCGTGAGCCGCGGGCTCTACCTGGAGCTCTCGGAGCAGGGCCTCACCGCCTACGCCGCGCGGGACCGCTCCGAGCACACCCCCGCCGAGGACCCGAGGGTGACCGTCGACCGGGAGTTCCTCGAGGCGGTGCGCGGCGAGCGCGAGTCCACCCGCGCACCCTACGGCGAGGCGCTGCGCACCCACCGGCTCGCGTGCGCGATCGCCGACTCGGCGCGCACCGGGCGGCCCGTCGCCCTGGCGGACCCGGACCGCGTGGGACCGGACCGCGTGGGACCGGACCGCGCAGGACCGGCGGGTGAGCCGTGAGAGCGCGCCGCAACCTCGTCGTCCCCGCCCGGCACCGGATCGAGATCGTGGAGGAGGAGCTGCCCGCGGTCCCGGACGGCGGCGTGCTGCTGGAGACCCTCGCCACAGGGCTGTCCGCGGGCACGGAGCTGGCCTTCGTCAAGGGAGACCACCCGGGGCTGCACTCCCGGCACGACACCGAGCTCGGGCTGTTCCGGCCCGGTGCCGCGGAGCAGGGCTACCCGGTGCGCCGCCTGGGCTACATGGAGGTCGCCCGGGTGGCGAGCTCCCGCACGCCGGCGTTCCGGGCCGGCGACGTGCTCGCCACGGCCTACGGCCACGCCACCGCCCACGTCGCCGACCCGCTCACCGAGCACCTGGTGCCGCTGCCGGAGGCGCTGGACCCCCTGCTCGGCGTGTTCGTCGCCCACTTCGGCCCCATCTGCGCCAACGGGCTGCTGCACGCCGCGGCGGACGCGGGACCGGTCCGCGGGCTCGGCGACGGGGTCGCCGGGCGGCTCGTGCTGGTCACGGGCGCGGGCCCGGTGGGTCTCATGACGGCCCTGTTCGCCCGCGCCCTCGGCGCGCGCGAGGTCGCCGTCGCCGACGCCGACCCCCGACGGCGAGCGCTCGCCGAGCGGCTGGGCTTCTTCCCCCTGGACATCGCCGACGACCCCGGCCGGGTGCTCAAGACCCGCTGGCGGCACGGGCCGGGCGACCACGGCGCGGACCTCGTGTTCCAGTGCCGCGGCAAGCCCGAGGCCCTGCACGCGGCGCTGCGCGCGGTCCGGCCGCAGGGCAGCGTCATCGACCTGGCGTTCTACACCGCGGGCGCGGACGCGGTGCGGCTGGGCGAGGAGTTCCACCACAACGGGCTGAGCCTGCGCTGCGCACAGATCGGCCGGGTCCCCCGCGGTCTCGCCCACACCTGGGACCGGCAGCGGCTGTCCGCGGAGACCATCCGCCTGCTGGCCGCCCACGGCGGCGAGATCCGCGAGCACCTGATCAGCGACGTCGTGCCCTTCGACGAGGCTCCCGCGCTGATGCAGGACGTGGTCGTGCGGCGCCGGCACGTGCTCACCGCGGTCTTCGTCGTCGACGACCCCCGCTGAGCCCTCCGGCCCGCGCGCGGGCACCGTTGGACAGCCCTCCACAGTCGCCTTAGTGTTGGCTCGATCGCCGTCGTCCCGTCCGCGGTGCCCGTCTTCCCTTCGCCACCCACGCCCCGAGGAGCGCCCGCATGGGAAATCCCCCACGCCCCGAGCAGCACAGCACGTCGTCCGGAGGCTCGAGTGCGGCGCCGCTGCACGCCGAGCGCGTCCTCGGCGGTCAGGCCGACCCCGGCACCAGCGCGGCCCCCGCCACGGGCCCCGGGGTCGAGCCCGCCGGCTTCGAGGAGGCCACCCAGGCCCTCGCCCCCGCCGTCAGCCCCTGGGCGGACTCCCTCGGCCGGGCCGGTTCCCGCGCCGCCCAGACCCTGCTCGTCGCCGCCGTGGTGGTCGGGCTGATCTGGATCCTGCTGCAGGTCAAGGTCGTGCTCATCGCCGTGCTCGTCGCGCTCATCCTGGCCTCCGCCGTGGGACCGGTCGTGAAGTGGCTCGAGCGCAGGGGCTGGTCCAACCTGCTGGCCACCCTCGCCGCCTTCCTCGGGATCCTGGCACTCGTCGGCGGGGTGCTCACCGGCATCGTGCTCGCCGTGCGCAGCGAGTGGGACACGCTCACCGCCTCGGCGGTGGAGGGCTGGGAGGAGCTGCAGCGCCTCGTGCAGTCCGGACCGATCCCCGTCGACACGGCCGCCATCGACTCCGCCGTCCAGCAGGCCGGGGACTTCGTCACCAGCGGCTCCTTCGCGGGCGGCGCCCTCAGCGGCCTGGGCGCCGCCACCGAGTTCGTGACCGGCCTGGTGCTGATGATCGTGGTGCTCTTCTTCTGCCTCAAGGACGGCGAGAAGATGTGGAACTTCACGCTGCGCTGGTTCCGCGGCGAGCGCCGGGCCAAGCTCGCGGAGTCCGTGGACCGCAGCGCGCAGGTGCTCGGCGGCTACGTCCGCGGAACGGCGTTCGTGGCGGCGGTGGACGCCGTGCTCATCGGGGGCGCGCTGCTCGTCCTGGGCGTCCCCCTGGCGATCCCCCTCGCGGTCCTCGTGTTCGTCACCGCGTTCATCCCGGTGGTCGGCGCCACCATCGCGGGCATCATCGCCGCCCTGGTCGCCCTGGTCACCAACGGGCCGGTCATCGCCCTCGCGGTGGTCGTGGTGATCGTCGCGGTGAACCAGATCGAGGGCAACATCCTGCAGCCCATCATCATGGGCCGCACCCTCAGCCTGCACGCCCTCATGGTGCTGCTCGCCCTGACCGTCGGCACGCTGGTCGGCGGCATCTTCGGCGCCATCCTGGCCGTGCCGTACACCGCCGTGGCGTGGGCCGTCATCCAGGTCTGGTCCAACCGCTACCAGGTCGGCGACGACCCGGTGCTCGGCCCGGACCCGGTGAACCCGAAGGACCGCGTCGAGGCCAAGGCCACCATGGCCGAGCGCTGGAAGTACCAGCGGATGCGCTACCAGCAGGCCCTGGGCGGACGCTTCGGGGCCACGGAGCGCGACGCCGTCCGGCAGCGCGACGACGCCGAAGGCGCGGGGCCCGCGCAGGACGAGGACACCGGTTCCGCTCCGGGGGCCCGCAAGCCCTAGTCTGGGTGCCATGACCAACGTCGAGCGCCGCCGCACCATCACCGCCGAGGACCTCGCGAACATCGCCGTGTTCGCCGCCCTCACGGCCGCCCTGTCCGTGCTCCCCGGGATCCCCCTGGGCGCGGCGGGGGTGCCGCTGACCCTGCAGACCCTCGCCGTGTTCCTGACCGGCCTGGTCCTGGGCGGCACCCGCGGGCTCCTGGCCGTGGCGCTGTACGTCCTGGTGGGCCTGATCGGCGTGCCGGTGTTCGCGGGCTTCCGCGGCGGCTTCGGCGTGCTCGCCGGGCCCTCGGCGGGCTACATCCTGGCCTTCCCGTTCGCCGCGGCCGCGGCCGGCTACGTGGCCCAGTGGCTGATCCCGGCCCGCCGGGCCAACGACGGCGGCGCCACCAACGCCCGCTACGAGCGCACCGGCACCTACACCCTGCGGCTGGTGGCCGCGGCCCTGGCCGGTTTCGTGGTGATCCGGATCGGCGGCATCCTCGGCCTGGTGGTCAACGCGCGCCTGCCCTTCCAGGACGCGTTCCTCGCCGACCTCGTGTTCTGGCCCGGCGACCTGCTCAAGGTGGTGCTCGCGGCGGTCATCGCCGTGGGCGTGCACAAGGCGTTCCCCCGGATCGCGGGCACGCGCTGAGCCGTGCCCGGATCCCCCGGGGCCGCGGCCCTCGTGTGCTCCCGCGTGACCGTCACGGTGCCCACCGCCTCGGGTGAGCTGACCCTGCTGCGCGACCTCGACGTGAGCCTGGGCGAGCGGCGGGTGGCCGTGCTCGGGCTCAACGGATCCGGGAAGTCCACGCTCCTGCGGCTGTTCAACGGCCTCGTCCGCCCGTCCTCGGGCACGGTCACGGTGCACGGCACCGACGTGACCCGGGACGTGCGCGCGGCCCGGCGTCGGGTGGGCTTCGTGTTCACCGACCCCCTCTCCCAGCTGGTGATGCCGACCCCGGTCGAGGACGTCGAGCTGTCCCTGCGCGGGGCCGGCGTGCCCCGGGCCCGACGACGGACCGCCGCCCTCGAGCTGCTCGAGCGCGCGGGCATCGGCCACCGGGCCGAGCACAGCATCTACGACCTCTCCGGCGGGGAGCGCCAGCTGGCGGCGTTCGCCGCGGTGCTCGCCGTGGAGCCCGAGGTGCTCGTCCTCGACGAGCCCACCACCCTGCTCGACCTGCGCAACCGGGGGCGGCTCATGGGGCTGCTCGACGGGCTCCCGCACCAGCTGCTGATCTCCACGCACGACCTCGGCCTGGCCGCGACCGCCCCGCGCGTCCTGGTCCTGCACGAGGGCGCCCTGGTCGCGGACGGTCCGCCCGAGGAGGTCGTCCCCGCCTACGAACGGTGGTGCGCGCACGGCTTCCCCGGGGAGGCGCGCCCGTGAGCCGGGGCCCGGACCTCTTCGGCAGCTACTCCCCCGGCACCGGCCCCCTGCACCGCGCCCCGCTCCGGGTCAAGGGGCTCGGCATCGTCGCCGTGACCCTGGCCGTGGTGCTCTCGCCCTCGTGGCCGGTCCCCGCCGCGCTCACTCTGCTCCTGCTCGTCGCGGGCTCCGCCGCGGGCATCGGCGCCCGCGAGTGGTGGCGGGGACTCGCCCCCGCCCTGCCCGTGCTGGTCCTGCTGGCCGTCTACCACGTCCTGACCTCGGGACCGGCCATGGCCGCCGACGTGGTGCTGACGATCGTCGTCCTCCTCGTGCTCACCCGGGTCCTGATGCACACCACGCCCCTGCCGGAGCTCCTCGACGGCGTCGTGTGGCTGTGCTCGCCGGTGCGGCTGGTCGGGGCGGACCCCGAGCGCATCGGCCTGGCGATCTCCCTGATGCTGCGCTCGATCCCCTTCATCGTGGGCGCCGTGGGCGAGCTCCGGGACGCCGTGCGAGCCCGTGGGCTGCGCCCGAACCCCGTGCGACTGGTGACCCCGGCGGTGATCTCCGCCGTCGCCTACGCCCAGCGGACCGGTGAGGCCCTCGCCGCCCGCGGCTTCGACTGAGCGCCGGCACCCGCGCCACCATCAGACGGCTTACACTTCAGCCATGAGTTTCGACAACAGCTCCCAGCTGGACGCCTCCCGCGTCGGCAGCGGCGGCGGGCGAGGACGCGGGATCGCCGTGGGCGGTGGACTGGGCGGCGGACTGCTGCTGCTCGTCGTGGGGCTGCTCTTCGGCCAGGACGGCATCGACGCGATCACCGGCGGGGGCGGCCAGGACACCGGGTCGCAGACCTCCGTGGAGCAGGAGCGGGCGGAGCGGTGCCGGACCGGTGAGGACGCCAACCGGTACACCGACTGCCGGATGATCGCCACCGCGCAGAGCCTCGACCAGTTCTGGGAGGACTACCTGCCGCAGGCCACGGGCGAGCAGTACGTGATGCCCGGCGTGGAGCTGTTCGAGGGCCAGACCAACACGGGGTGCGGCGCGGCGTCCTCGGCCGTGGGCCCGTTCTACTGCCCTGCGGACGAGACCGCCTACCTCGACATCGCGTTCTTCGACGAGCTGCAGACCCAGTTCGGCGCCGAGGGCGGCCCGCTGGCCGAGGAGTACGTGCTCGCCCACGAGTTCGGCCACCACATCCAGAACCAGATCGGCACCCTCGGCTACGCCCAGCAGGACCCGCAGGGCCCCGAGTCCGGCGCCGTGCGCGTGGAGCTGCAGGCCGACTGCCTCGCCGGGCTGTGGGCCGGCGGCGCCGCCGGGGACACGTCAGGGGCCGTGGACCTGGGCGACATCTCCCAGGAGGAGCTCGACCAGGCCCTCGACGCCGCCTCCGCGATCGGCGACGACCGGATCCAGGAGACCACCCAGGGACGGGTCAGCCCCGAGAACTTCACCCACGGCGCCTCCGCCCAGCGTCAGCTGTGGTTCTACGCGGGCTACCGCACCGGCGACATCAACGCCTGCGACACCTTCAGCGCCCGCGACCTGAACGCCCCGCCGGCCCTCTGACCCCCTCCGAGCGCGCCCGGGTCAGCGGCGGCGGCTGTCCCGCACCTGGACGCCCGGGTTCTGCCGGCGGACGTCGAAGAGGCCGGTGGCCTCGATGAGGTCGCTGAGCTTGCGGTACCCGTAGTTGCGGGAGTCGAAGGACGCCTGGTTGCCGATCTGCTGGCCGACGGCGCCGAGGTGCGCCCAGCCGTCGTCGCCGCTGGCGGCGTCCACCGCGCTCCGCAGCATCCTGACCAGCCGGGCGTCCCCGCGCAGCGCCTGCTGCGGCGCGGCCGCCGGCGCCTCCCCGGGCTTCTCCTCGGCGGGCTCCCCCAGGCTCTCCACGTAGGTGAACTGCGAGCAGGCGTTGATGAACGGCTCCGGGGTCTGCCGCTGGCCGAATCCGTAGACCTTGTGCCCGTCGGTGAGGATCCGCATCACCAGCGGGGTGAAGTCGGCGTCGCTGGAGATGATCGCGAAGCCGTCGACCGATCCGGCGTAGAGGAGGTCCATGGCGTCGATCACCATGGCCATGTCCGAGGCGTTCTTGCCGGTGCTGTAGGCGAACTGCTGGATCGGCCGGATCGCGTACGCGTGCAGCACCGCCTCCCACTGCTGCAGGTGCGGGCTCTTCCAGTTGCCGTAGGCGCGCCGGACGTTCGCGGCGCCGTGGCGGGCCACCTCGGCGAGGACCACGTCGATCTTGGCCGCCGGTGCGTTGTCGGCGTCGATGAGCAGGGCGATGCGCTTTTCGTCGGTGTTCACGCGTCGACTCTGCCACGGACCGGGCCCGAGCGGAGCACGGGACGCGCGGCGTGACGCCCCCCGGGGAGCGCCGAGCGGTGCTCAGGCCAGGGACAGGGCGAAGGACAGGGCGAAGCCCGCCGCCGTGCTCAGGGCCACCGCCGGCCCGCCGTGCTCGTAGGCCTCCGGCATCAGGGTGTCGGCCAGGGACGCGATCACCGCGCCGGCGGCGAAGGCGAGCGGCAGGGAGATCGTCTCGGGGTCGCTGCCGGCCAGCGGACCGGCGCCGATCAGCACGGCCACCACCAGGAGCACGGCGCAGACCGTCCAGAGCAGGACGGCCTTGCCGCGGGGCATGCCCTGCTCGCGCATGGACGCCGCGCCGACCAGGGACTCGGGCAGGTTGGACACGAAGATCGCCGCGAGCAGGGCCAGCCCACCCGTGCCCTCGGTGAGCGAGACGCCCAGCGCCACGTTCTCCGGCACACCGTCCAGGGTGACGGCGGCCAGCAGCGCCAGCCCCGCGGCGCCGCCGGTGGAGGCGGCCGTCGGCGCCTTCTCGTCCGCGGCGGCGTCGGTGTCCAGCTTGGCGCTGCCCTGCTGCTGCTCCGCGTCCGCGGAGGCGGGCCCCGGCTGCGCCCAGCGGTCCAGGAGGGCGCTGAGCGCCGTGAAGACCACGGCGCCGGCGAAGAGACCGATGACGGCGAGCCAGATTCCGCCCCGCTCGTAGGCGTCCTCGAACAGCTCGAAGGCCAGCGCGGTGATGAGCGCGCCCGCGGCGAAGGACAGCAGGATGGCGAGCAGGCGCTTCGGGAGCTCGAAGCGCACGCCGACCAGCGCCCCGATGACGAGCGCGCTCGAGGCGACGATCCCGAAGAGCAAGGTCTGGCCCATGACGGCAGTGTAGGAGCGCGCGGCGTCGGCGCACCCACAATTCGCAAGGTTACTTATCGAACGGGGCGCGGCACGACGACGCCCCGCCCACCTCCTGCGAGGTGGGCGGGGCAGCGTCGGTGCGGAGGAGGACTCAGATGTTGAAGCCCAGGGCCCGCATCTGGTCGCGGCCGTCCTCGGTGATCCGGTCGGGACCCCACGGCGGCATCCAGACCCAGTTGACGCGCCACTCGTCCACCATGGGGTCGAGGTTCTGCGCGCACTGCTCCTCGATGACGTCCTGCAGCGGGCACGCGGCCGTGGTCAGGGTCATGTCGAGGACCAGGGCGCCGTCCTCGGCCCACTTGGAGCCGTAGAGCAGGCCCAGGTCCACGATGTTGACGCCGAGCTCGGGGTCGATGACGTTCTTGAGCGCCTCCTCGACCTCCTCGGCGGAGGGCCGGCCCGCGGTCGCGGGGTCGGCGGTGGTCTCAGCAGGGGTGTCGGCCATCGCTGGCCTCCTTTCGAAAGCTGGTGGGGTCGGAGCCGCTTACTTGGCGGGGGCCAGGTAGCGGTCGTAGCCCTCGTTCTCGAGCCGCTCGGCGAGCTCGGGACCGCCCTCGTCCACCACGCGGCCGTCGTGGAACACGTGCACGAACTGCGGCTTGATGTAGCGCAGGATGCGGGTGTAGTGGGTGATGAGCATGACGCCCATGTCGTTGGTCTCCAGGGCGCGGTTGACGCCCTCGGAGACGACCTTAAGCGCGTCCACGTCGAGCCCGGAGTCGGTCTCGTCCAGCAGGGCGATCTTCGGCTTGAGCAGCTCGAGCTGGAGGATCTCGTGGCGCTTCTTCTCGCCGCCGGAGAAGCCCTCGTTGACGTTGCGCTGGATCATGTCGGGGCTGATCTTCAGCTGCTCCATGGCGGCCTTGACGTCCTTGGTCCACGTGCGCAGCGAGGGGGCCTCGCCGTCGATCGCGGTCTTGGCCGTGCGCAGGAAGTTGGAGGTCGTCACGCCGGGGATCTCCACCGGGTACTGCATGGCCAGGAAGAGCCCGGCGCGGGCGCGCTCGTCCACGGACATCTCCAGGACGTTCTGGCCGTCGAGGAGGACCTCGCCGGAGTCGACGACGTACTTGGGGTGCCCGGCGATGGTGGAGGCCAGCGTGGACTTGCCGGAGCCGTTGGGGCCCATGATCGCGTGGACCTCACCGGAGGTGATGGTCAGGTTCACGCCCTTGAGGATCGGCTTGGTGGTCTCGTCGTCGAGCACGACGGACGCGTGCAGGTCCTTGATCTCGAGAGTTGCCATGGATGGTTCTCCTGTGGTCGAAAAAGTCTGGGGTCGGAAGGGTGCGTGCGGGCGCGGCGGATCAGTAGTTCGCGGAGGCGAGCTCGTCCTGGACGGACCCGCGCAGCCGCTCCTCGATGTCCGGGACACCGATCTGCTGGATGATCTCGAAGAGGAACCCGCGGACCACGAGCCGGCGCGCCTCGTCCTCGGGGATGCCCCGGGACATGAGGTAGTACAGGTGCTCGTCGTCCAGCTGGCCCGTGGTGGAGGCGTGGCCCGCACCGGTGATGAGGCCGGTCTCGATCTCCAGGTTCGGCACGGAGTCCATCCGCGGGCCGTCGTTGAGGATCAGGTTCCGGTTGAGCTCGTAGGTGTCGGTGGCCTCCGCGGTGGCGCGGATGAGGACGTCGCCGATCCACACGCCGTGCGCGTTCTCGCCCTGCAGCGCGGACTTGTAGGTCACCCGCGAGGTGCAGTGCGGCTGGGAGTGGTCCACGAACAGCCGGGACTCCAGGTGCTGGCCGGCGTCCACGAAGGTCAGCCCGTACATCTCCACGGAGCCGCCCGGGGCGTCGAAGCGGGTGGACGGGGTGACCCGCACGAGGTCGCCGCCGAGGCTGACGAGCACGTGCTTGAAGGTCGCGGACCGGCCGAGGCGCGCCTGCTGGGAGGAGGCGTGCACGGCGTCGTCGTCCCACTCCTGGAGGGTCACCACGGTGAGGTTCGCGGAGTCGGCGACCCGGAACTCGACGTTCTGCGAGAGCACGGCGCTGCCGTGGTGGCGCAGGACCACGAGGGCCTTGGAGAAGGGCTGGGCGTCGATCACGAGGTGCTGGGCCGCCGGGGTGGCGTCCGAGCCGTGGATGTCCACGAGCACGGGCGCGGCGACCTCGGTCTCCTGCGGCACGGTGAGCACCGTGGCCTCGGTGACGCTGCTCCACGCGTTGGCGGAGACGCGGTCCTCGGGGATCCCGGCGCTGCCGATGCGGGCGTCGTCCCGGCCCACGGTCTCGACGCGCACGGCGTCCGAGTCCACGGTCACCGCGGGCGCGGGGCCGGTCAGGGCGTCGGCGTGCAGCCCCTTGAGGCGCTTGAGCGGGGTGAACCGGAAGTCCTCCTCCCGGCCGGTGAGCTTCGGGAAGTCGGCGACGTCGTAGGACGTGCGCCGCCCGGCCCGCGAGGAGTCGGGCACGCCGGAGATGTCGCCGTGGGCGGTGTGCCGCACCAGGGTGTCGTTCTCGACCTTGTCGCGGGCCAGCCGCTCCCCCTCCAGGTCCATGCCCGGGATGGCGACGCGCCCCTCCCCGGTGCGGACCCCGTCGACCTTCTCGCCCAGGTTGCCGTAGGCGTCCTTGGCCGCGCCGACGGCCTTGTCGGCCACCGCGGTGGCCGCGGAGGCGGCGGCCTCCGTGGCGTTGCGAATCGTTTCGTTCAGCTTGGACATGTCAGCCAACGGATCCTTCCATCTGCAGTTCGATGAGGCGGTTGAGTTCGAGCGCGTACTCCATGGGCAGCTCGCGGGCGATCGGCTCCACGAACCCGCGCACGATCATCGCCATGGCCTCGTCCTCGGCCATCCCGCGCTGCATGAGGTAGAACAGCTGCTCCTCGGAGACGCGCGAGACGGTCGCCTCGTGGCCCATGGTGACGTCGTCCTCGCGGATGTCGACGTACGGGTACGTGTCGGAGCGGGAGATCGTGTCCACCAGCAGGGCGTCGCAGACCACGTTGGACCTCGAGCCGTGGGCGCCCTCGCGCACCTGCACGAGACCGCGGTAGGCGGCGCGGCCGCCGTTGCGGGCCACGGACTTCGAGACGATCGACGACGACGTGTTCGGGGCGATGTGCACCATCTTGGACCCGGTGTCCTGGTGCTGCCCCTCGCCGGCGAACGCGATCGAGAGGGTCTCGCCGCGGGCGTGCTCGCCGGTCATGTAGACCGCCGGGTACTTCTGGGTGACCTTCGAGCCGATGTTGCCGTCGATCCACTCCATGGTGGCGCCCTCGTGGGCGATCGCGCGCTTGGTCACGAGGTTGTACACGTTGTTCGACCAGTTCTGGATGGTCGTGTAGCGCACGCGGGCGTTCTTCTTGACGATGATCTCCACGACGGCGGAGTGCAGCGAGTCGGTCTTGTAGATCGGCGCGGTGCAGCCCTCGATGTAGTGGACGTAGGAGTCCTCGTCCGCGATGATGAGCGTCCGCTCGAACTGGCCCATGTTCTCCGTGTTGATGCGGAAGTAGGCCTGCAGCGGGATCTCGACGTGCACGCCCTTGGGGACGTAGACGAAGGAGCCGCCGGACCACACGGCCGTGTTCAGGGACGCGAACTTGTTGTCGCCCACGGGGATGACCGTGCCGAAGTACTCCGCGAAGAGCTCCGGGTGCTCCTTGAGCGCGGTGTCGGTGTCGAGGAAGATGACGCCCTGCTCCTCCAGGTCCTCGCGGATCTGGTGGTAGACGACCTCGGACTCGTACTGGGCGGCCACGCCGGAGACGAGCCGTCCGCGCTCGGCCTCGGGGATGCCGAGCTTCTCGTAGGTGTTGCGGATGTCCTCGGGCAGGTCCTCCCAGGTGGCGGCCTGCTTCTCCGTGGAGCGCACGAAGTACTTGATGTTGTCGAAGTCGATCCCGGACAGGTCCGCACCCCACGTGGGCATGGGCTTGCGGTCGAAGAACTTCAGGCCCTTCAGCCGCAGGTCGGTCATCCACTGCGGTTCACTCTTCTTCGCGGAGATGTCCCGGACGACGTCCTCGTCGACACCGCGGCGCGCGGAGGCGCCGGCCACGTCCGAGTCGGCCCAGCCGTACTCGTAGGTGCCGATGCCCTCGAGCTCCGGGTTCTTCTCCAGGATGTCGGCGATGACAGTGTCGTTGCCGCTGGCGATCTGGTCAGTCATGACGGCCTTCCTCTGTTGTCTGGTCTGTGGCGCGGGCCGCGGTGCGGTCCACGGAAGTCGGTGCCGCGGCGGGTCCCGGCCGCGTGAGGGGCACGTGCGTGGTGCACACGTGCGCGCCGGCGGCCTGGGTCGAGAGCCGGCGGACGTCGGTGCCGAGCAGCCGGGCGATGAGCTCGGTCTCCAGCTCGCAGAACTGCGGGTAGCGGGCGGCCAGCTCGCGCACGGGGCAGTGCCCCTGGCACAGCTGCGCCGAGACGATGGTGCGGGACTCGCCGCGGCCGACGGCCACCTCGTTGGTGGAGGCGGCGAACCCGTCGCGGCTGAGCAGCCGCACCAGGACGGGCAGACGGTCGGCGACGTCGTCCCCGGCGGCCTCGACCTCGGGGCGGCAGGAGGCCTCCAGGCGGTCCACGCGCTCCTGGATGAAGGCGTGAACGGCGTCCGGGCCGGCGATGCGGCGGATGGACTCCAGCGCGTCGGTCGCGATCTCGAGGTAGTCGTCGCCGAGTTTGGCGTGGCCCTCGGGGGCGACGACGTAGCGCCGCGCGGGGCGGCCGGCGCCCCCGCTGCGGCGGCGGACCATGGTGACCTCGATGAAGTGCTGCTGCTCGAGGGCGTCCAGGTGCCGGCGCACGGCGGCCGGGGTCAGCTCGAGCATCTCGCCGAGGTCCGCGGCGGAGACGGGACCGTGCTCCAGGACGGCGCCGAGCACGCGCGAGCGGGTGTTCTCCTCCTGCTCCGCCCGCGGGCCGGAGCGGGACCTGCTCCGGGCGTCCGTGGTCTGAGTCATGGGTGAACCGTTCGCTTCCTGCTCGGGGGTGGAGGCTCTCGTGCTGCAGCGCGCGACCCGCAAGGGACGCTTCTAATACACAACCGGAGTATGTCGTAATTCATTCCGGTCTGACCAGTAAGTGGAGCCTTACCGGGCTCCGTCCAAAAATCACGACTTACTCATAATAACCCCGGGGGCGCGGTGGGGCCAAGGGGGCCGCGGGCCGCGGGCGCGCCCGCACTACACTGGTCCGGTGCCCGCCCAGAGTCCCCCCGCGTCCTCGCCCGCGCTCTCGATCGAGCGCCTCGTGAAGGAGTTCCCGGTCCGCCGGCGCCGCTCCCGGCGCCCGGTCGGACCGGGCGCGGCGCGCGCCGACGTGGTGCACGCCGTCGACGGCCTGTCCCTCACCGCGCGGCACGGCGAGATCACGGCGCTGCTGGGCCCCAACGGCGCGGGCAAGACGACCACCCTGGAGTGCGCCCAGGGGCTGCAGCGGCCCACGGGCGGCACTGTCCGGCTGCTGGGGCAGGACCCGTGGCGGGCCAGCCCGGCGCTGCGCGCCCGCGTGGGCGTGATGCTCCAGGACGGCGGGCTCCCCCAGGCGGTGCGCCCGCTGGAGCTGCTCCGGCACGTGGCGTCCCTCTACCGCAGCCCCCGGGACATGGACGAGCTCGTGGAGCGGCTCGGCATCAGCAGCTTCGACCGCACCGTGGTCCGCCGGCTCTCCGGCGGCCAGCGCCAGCGCGTGGCCCTGGCGGCGGCCCTCGCGGGCAACCCGGAGGTGCTCTTCCTCGACGAGCCCTCGGCCGGGATGGACCCGCAGTCCCGCAACATCGTCTTCGACCTCGTCCAGCAGCTGCGCCGGGAGGGGGTGTGCATCATCCTCACCACGCACCTGCTCGACGACGCCCAGCGTCTCGCCGACCAGGTCTACATCGTGGACCACGGCCGGGTCATGGCCCAGGGGTCCGTGGCGGAGCTGGTGGCCCCCGGCGCCGACGCCCCCGCCGTGCTCGTGCTGACGCTGGCCCCGGAGCAGCTGCGCGCGGGGCCGTTCCCGTGGGACGGCCCCGGGTTCGAGGGTGTCCGGGCGGACCGCGCCGACCGCACCGTGACCCTCACCGGCGTCCTCACGCCCCCGATGCTCGAGACCGTGACCCGGTGGTTCACCGCGACCGGCACGCTGCCCGAGTCCCTGTCCCTCCAGCCGCGCACCCTCGAGGACGTCTTCCTCGACATCTCCGGACGGGAGATCCGATGACCGCCCCCGCCCTGCCCACCGCCACCGCCCCCCGCCCGGAGCCCGCCACCCTGGCCCGCCGGGTGGCCGCCCAGGCCCGCTACGAGACGCGGGCCGTGCTGCGCAACGGCGAGCAGCTGCTGCTGCTGGTCATCCTGCCGCTCATGGCCCTCGTGGCCCTGACCCTCACCGACCTGCTGGACGCCGCCGTCCCGGCCGGCGCCTCCCGGGTGGACGTCGCCGTGCCGGGCGTGCTGGCGCTGTGCGTGCTCTCCAACGCCTTCTCGGGCCAGGGCATCCAGACCGGCTTCGACCGCCGCTACGGGGTCCTGCGCTTCCTCTCCACCACTCCCCTGGGCCGCGGCGGGCTGATCGCCGGCAAGCTGCTCGCGATCGTCGCGGTGCTCGTGGTGCAGTACGTGCTGGTGGCCGCGCTCGGCGCGGCCCTCGGCTGGCGCCCGGACGCGGCCACCGTGCTCGCCTCCGTGCCGGTGCTGCTGCTCGGCGCCGCGGCGTTCACCGGGCTGGGGCTGCTCCTCGCCGGCACGGTGCGCGCCGAGGCGACCCTCGCCGTCACCAACCTCGTGTGGGTGCTGCTCGCCGCCGTGGGCGGCACCCTGTTCCCCTCGAGCACGCTGCCGGCGGGGCTTACCTGGGTGGTGGAGGTGCTCCCCTCCGGCGCGCTGGGCACCGCCCTGCGCGAGACGTTCCTCACCGGGGCGCCCACGCCGCTGCCGGTGCTGGTGCTCCTCGTCTGGGCCGCCGCCGCCTGGGCCGGGGCCGTGCGCTGGTTCCGCTGGAGCTGAGCCGCCGGTCCGGACCCGGCCCCGAGGGCCCGTCCCGGCCGGCGGGACCCGGGGGCCGCGGAGGCGGATAAACTGGGCGCGGAGACCCCGCCGCACCGACCCCGTCCGGAAGTGAACTCATGAACCGCGCCAGCGACCCCAGCGACGTCGACGTCCGCGAGCACGGCGGCGGCCTGCTGCCGAGCCGGATCACCCCGTGGGTGCGGTGGCTCGCCGTCGCGTCGCTGGTGGCGAACTCCGTGCTCATCCTCACCGGCGGGCTCGTCCGGCTGACCGGCTCGGGCCTGGGCTGCCCCACCTGGCCCCGGTGCACGGACGAGTCCTGGACCAACACCCCCGAGATGGGCATGCACGGCCTCATCGAGTTCGGCAACCGGCTGCTGACCTTCCTGCTGGCCGCCGTGGCGGTGCTGACGTTCCTGGCCGTGCTCCGGCTGCGCCACGAGCACCGCGACCTCTTCCGGATCGCCCTGCTGCTGGGTCTCGGCATCCCGCTGCAGGCCGTGGTCGGCGGGATCACCGTGCTCACCGGGCTCAACCCGTGGATCGTGGGCATCCACTACCTCATCTCCGGGGCGATGATCGCGCTGGCCACGGTGCTGGTCAACCGCACCCGGCGGCGCTCCCTGCCTGCCGTGCGGGACGCCGAGCGCCCCGGCCAGGCCTACGGGCAGCGGCGGACCGTCCGCGGGCTCATGGTGAGCCTGGGGGTGCTCACCGCGCTGATCCTCTACCTGGGCACCCTGGTCACGGGCACCGGCCCGCACGCCGGGGACGACACCACCGCCCGGCACGCGTTCGACGCCTACCTCGTCACCCGCGCCCACGCGGTCCCCGTGTACCTGATCGTCGCGGCCGTGGTCCTCGGGCTCGTGCTCGCCCGCCGGCACCGGTGGCCCGTGCCGCTGGCCTCGGGCCTCAACGTGCTCCTGGCCGCGCTGGTCCTGCAGGCGCTCATCGGCTACTACCAGTACTTCAACGGCGTGCCGATCGTCGCCGTGGCCCTGCACCTGGTGGGCTCCGCGGTGTTGATCTGGGCCACGGCCCGCACCGTGGAGAAGGGCTTCGCGGTCACCCGCACCCCGGCCCCGGTGCTGCGCAGCACCGACCGGGCGCAGCCGGCCGAGGCCCCGTCCCGCGGCTGAGGCCCTCAGGCCCGCTCGTCGGGCGCCTCGTCGAGCAGCTCCTCGACGGCCTGGGCCAGGCGCTGCCGGCTGGCCGAGGGGATCGGCAGCAGCGGCCGCCGCGGCGGGGCCGTGCTGACGCCGCACACCTCGGCCAGGGCGTACAGGGAGCTCAGGGGCCGCTCCTGGCGCAGGATCTCCATCAGCGGGGTCAGCGCCGCCTGCCAGGTGCGCACCGCGCGGTCGTCGCCCGAGACCACCGCGGCCCGGAAGGCGGCGTACTGGCGCGGGAGCACCGCGGCGATCCCGGAGTGCCAGGCCGCGGCGTCCGGTGCCGCCTCGTGGAGCAGCCGCTCCCCGCTGACCCCGTGGGCCGTCCCCGGCTCCGCCAGCTCGGCGAACCGGTGCCGCCGTGCGGCGAGGTCCGCCGGGGAGTCCGCGGTGTCCTTGAACGCGCTGACGTTCTCCAGCCAGGACAGCTCGGCGGCGAGCTCCACCGGGTACGTGAAGCCCGTCGTCGTCGGGTTGTTGTAGATGCACAGCGGCAGGGACACGGCCCCCGAGACCGTCTCCACCTGGTCGGCGATCTCCTGGGAGACGAGCGGGATGTAGGACAGCGGGTTGAGCACGAGCCCGTCCGCCCCGCCGTTCTCCGCCGCGTAGGCCATCTCGAGGACCTCGCGGGTGGTCATCGCGGAGATCCCCGCCCCCACCGGCACCCCGGAGCCGCGGGCGGCCTCCACGGCGACGCCCACGACCTCGGCCCGCTCCTCCCCGGAGAGGTACGCGAAGCTGCCCGAGCTGCCCAGGACCACCAGGGCGTCCACGCCCGATCGGGACAGCCGGCCGACGTAGCGCCCGAAGGACTCCAGGTCCAGGCGGCCACCCTGCTGGAAGGGTGTGATCGGGTAGGCGACGAGCCCGGTGAAGGTCATGCTGAGCATGCGACCATCCTAGGTCCGGCCGGTCCCCCGGCCGGACGCGGGCGCCGCGGGGCCCGCCGGCCCCGTCGGGCTCAGAGGACGGGGCCGCCCACGAACGGGTCGACGGCCAGGGCGAGGAACACGAAGGTGATGTAGGCGATCGAGCCGTGGAAGACGTGCATCGCCTGCTTGTCCGTGGGCCGGCCGGCCACCGCGAGGGCGTGCAGCTTGTGGCTGTGGCCCACGAACCAGGCGCCCGAGGCCAGGGCGGTCACGGCGTAGACCCAGCCGGCGCCGCCGACGGGGACGAGCAGCAGCGAGCACACCACCGTGGCCCACGCGTAGAGGACCACCTGGCTGCCCACGGTGCGGGCCCCGGCCACGGCGCCCAGCATGGGGACCCCGGCGCGGGAGTAGTCGTCGGCGTACTTCATGGACAGCGGCCAGTAGTGCGGCGGGGTCCACAGGAAGATGAACAGGAACAGCACGAGCGCGGGCCAGTCGAGGCCGCCCGTCACGGCGGCCCATCCGATCAGCACCGGCATGCACCCGGCGACCCCGCCCCAGACGATGTTCTGGGCGGTGCGGCGCTTGAGCACGATCGAGTAGAAGACCGCGTACAAGAAGATGGCCGCCGCACCCAGGGCGCCGGCGAGCACGTTGACCCCGATCGTGAGCCAGGCGACCGACACGGCCGTGAGGACCCACGCGAAGACGAGGGCCTCGCGGTCGGTGACCTCTCCGGTGACCAGCGGGCGCTTGGCCGTGCGCTTCATCACCCGGTCCTCGTCCCGGTCGATGTAGCAGTTGAAGGCGCCGGCCGCACCCGCCGCGAGCGTGCCGCCCACGAGGGTGTTGAGAATGAGCCAGAGGTTCGGCATGCCCTGCTGGGCGAAGATCATGGTCGGCACGGTCGCCACGAGCAGCAGCTCGATGATCCGCGGCTTCATGAGGGCCACGTAGGCCCGCACCTTCCGGGAGGCCGTCATCCGTCCCTCGCTGCGGGGGGCCGCCGCATCACCCGTGTGCCCGTTGCCGAGGACGGCTCGTCCTGCGGGTCCCGACGTCTCGAGTGAGTTCACAGAATCATTGCTCCCGGTTGCGGTGGTGTTCCCCCGGCTCCGTGCGCGAGGTCGGCCCGGAGACGGTGCGTCGCCGGCACGCAGGAGCGGTCGGCGCGGTGGTCGCGGGCGCGGAAGAAGGTCCTATACAGCATAGCGCGTGGCGGCGTCCGTTCCCGCTCCGGACATGACGGGAAAGACGTCCGGGGCCCCGGGGACCGGTGCCGTCGGTCACACGCCCGAAATGCGCGTGACCTAAGCTGGACCCAAACCGCCGGTCGACGACCGGCACCCGCTGCGCACGGCAGCGGACCCCAATGGAAAGGGCACCGAATCTTGGCGACCGAACTCGATCAGAAGCTGACCTGGACCGAGCAGGACCGGCGTGCCGTGGACACGGTGCGGGTGCTGGCCGCGGACGCGGTGGAGAAGGTGGGCAACGGCCACCCCGGCACGGCGATGTCCCTGGCCCCGGCGGCGTACCTGCTGTTCCAG
This sequence comes from Kocuria salina, assembly GCF_013368965.1. NCBI lineage: Bacteria > Bacillati > Actinomycetota > Actinomycetes > Micrococcales > Micrococcaceae > Kocuria > Kocuria salina. Next base: position 271,100 of record NZ_SSSF01000004.1, on the reverse strand, counting down.
AAGGTGATGCGTCACGACCCCACCGACGACCGGTGGACGGGCCGTGACCGGTTCATCCTCTCCCCCGGGCACACCTCGCTGACCCTGTACCTGCAGCTGTTCCTGTCCGGCTACGGCATGGAGCTCGAGGACATCGAGTCCCTGCGGACCTGGGGCTCGAAGACCCCGGGGCACCCGGAGTACCGGCACACCACCGGGGTGGAGATCACCACCGGCCCGCTGGGCCAGGGCCTGGCCTCGGCCGTGGGCTTCGCCTACGCCCAGCGCTACACCCGCGGCCTGTTCGACCCCGAGGCCCCCGCCGGGACCTCCCCGTTCGACCACACCGTGTACGTGATCGCCTCCGACGGCGACCTCCAGGAGGGCGTGACCTCCGAGGCGTCCTCGCTGGCCGGGGTGCAGGAGCTGGGCAACCTCGTGGTGATCTACGACCAGAACCACATCTCGATCGAGGACGACACCGACGTGGCGTTCACCGAGGACGTCCTCGCCCGCTACGAGGCCTACGGCTGGGACGTGGCCCGGGTGGACTGGACGAGGACCGGGGACTACGTCGAGGACGTCGAGGAGCTCTACGCCGCGATCCGCGCGGCCAAGGCCGAGACCGCCAAGCCCTCGCTGATCGCCCTGCGCACGATCATCGGCTGGCCCGCGCCGGGAAAGCAGAACACCGGCGGCATCCACGGCTCCAAGCTCGGGGCCGACGAGGTCGCGGCGACCAAGGAGATCCTCGGCTTCGACCCCGAGAAGTCCTTCGTGGTGGAGGACGAGGTCATCGCCCACACCCGCGGCATCCAGGACCGCATGAAGCAGGTCCGCGACGAGTGGGAGCGGCAGTTCCAGGCCTGGCGGGAGGCCAACCCGGAGCGGGCGAAGCTCTACGACCGGATCCGCGCCGAGGAGCTGCCCGAGAACTACGCCGACGCGTTCCCCGTCTTCGAGGCCGGCAAGGACGTGGCCACCCGCTCGGCCTCCGGCAAGGTGATCAACGCGATCGCCGACACGTTCCCCGAGCTGTGGGGCGGCTCGGCCGACCTGGCCGGCTCCAACAACACCACCATCGAGTCCGCGCCCTCCTTCATCCCCGAGGCCCGCTCCACCGCGAAGTGGACCGGCAACCCCTACGGGCGGGTGCTGCACTTCGGCATCCGCGAGCACGCCGCGGCGGCGATCGTCAACGGCATCACCATGTCCTCCCAGACCCGGGCGTTCTCCGGGACGTTCCTGATCTTCTCCGACTACCAGCGCCCCGCCGTGCGCCTGGGCGCGCTGATGAAGGTCCCCTCGATCTACGTGTGGACCCACGACTCCATCGGCCTCGGCGAGGACGGACCCACCCACCAGCCCGTGGAGCAGCTCTCGGCGCTGCGCGCGATCCCGGGCCTGGACGTGGTGCGCCCGGCCGACGCCAACGAGACCGCGATCGCGTGGCGGACGATGCTGGAGAACCGGCACGGCCCGGCCGGCATCGCCCTGACCCGTCAGAACGTGCCCACCTTCGCCCGGGCGGACCTGCACCCCGAGGCCGACGGGGAGAAGTTCGCCTCCGCCGAGGGCGTGGCCCGGGGCGGCTACGTCCTGGCCGACACCGAGGGCACCCCGGACGTGATCCTCATCGGCACCGGCTCCGAGGTCTCCCTGGCCGTGGCGGCCCGCGAGCAGCTCAAGGCGCAGGGGGTGGCCGCCCGGGTGGTGTCCATGCCGTGCCGGGAGTGGTTCGACGCCCAGGACGCCGAGTACCGCGAGTCCGTGCTCCCGGCGGCCGTGAAGGCCCGCGTGTCGGTGGAGGCCGGGATCGCCATGTCCTGGCGGGACCTGCTCGGCGATCACGGGCGGGCCGTGTCCCTGGAGCACTTCGGGGAGTCCGCCGACTACGAGACCCTCTACCGCGAGTTCGGCATCACCGCCGAGGCCGTCACCGCCGCCGCCCAGGAGTCCCTCACCGCCGCGCAGGCCACCGCCTCCGTGGGCCGCTGAGCCGCGGCGCGCACCGACCGACCATCTTCCCCCGAGCACGAGGAGTGACAGACACATGACCACCCCCACCCAGAAGCTCTCCGACGCCGGCGTCTCGATCTGGCTCGACGACCTCTCCCGCGAACGCCTTGCCTCCGGCGGGCTGCAGCGGCTGATCGACGAGAAGGACGTCGTGGGCGTGACCACGAACCCGACGATCTTCGCCGCCGCGCTGGCCAAGCACGACGCCTATGAGGACCAGGTCAAGCAGCTCGCCGCCGCCGGCACGGACGTGGACGAGGCCGTGCTGGCCATCACCACCGACGACGTGCGCGACGCCTGCGACCTCTTCGCCCCCATCGCCGAGGCCACCCGGGGCGAGGACGGGCGGGTGTCCATCGAGGTGGACCCGCGCCTGGCCCAGGACGCCGAGGCGACCGCCGCCATGGCCCAGCGCCTGTCCCAGACCATCGACCGCCCCAACGCGCTGATCAAGATCCCCGCCACCGAGGCGGGCCTGCCCTCGATCACCGCGACCATCGCCGAGGGGATCTCCGTCAACGTGACACTGATCTTCTCCCTCGAGCGCTACCGCGCGGTCATCAACGCCTACCAGCTGGGCCTGGAGCAGGCGCTCGAGAACGGCAAGGACCTCTCCACCATCCACTCCGTGGCGTCATTCTTCGTCTCCCGGGTGGACTCCGAGGTCGACAAGCGCCTGGACGCGATCGGCACCGACGAGGCCGCCGCGCTCAAGAGCAAGGCCGGTCTGGCCAACGCCCGGCTCGCCTACCAGATCTACGAGGACGCCCTGGCCACCGAGCGCTGGGAGCGGCTGGCCTCGGCCGGGGCGAACCCGCAGCGCCCGCTGTGGGCCTCCACCGGGGTCAAGGACCCGTCCCTGCCGGACACCCTGTACGTGACCGGGCTGGTGGCCCCGAACACCGTGAACACCATGCCGGAGAAGACCCTGGAGGCCACGTTCGACCACGCCGAGGTCACCGGGGACACCGTCACCGGCACTTACGCGGAGTCCAACGAGCTCCTGGACCGGATCGCCGGCGTGGGGATCTCCTACGACGAGGTCGTCGCCCAGCTCGAGGCGGAGGGTCTCACCAAGTTCGAGGACTCCTGGGCGGAGCTGCTCGACACCGTGCGCGCCGCCCTCGACAACGCCCGCTGAGCCCGTCCCGTCCTGACCCGAGCACCGTCCGTGCCGCCCCACCCGAAGGAGAACCCATGAGCTCCCTGTCCGTCCAGACCTCAGGTGCCGCCCGCGAGGCCGTCGACCGGCACGTGCCCGCGCTGGTGGGCGACAGGTTCGCCTCGAAGCTCTTCGCCCAGGACCCCACCCTGTGGGGCGCTGCGGCCGAGGACGAGTCCGCCAAGCGACTGGGCTGGGTGGAGGCCGCCGAGGTCTCCCGCCCGCTCGTCGCCGAGATCACCGCGCTCCGCGAGGAGTTCGCGGCGGAGGGCGTGGACCGGTTCGTGCTGGCGGGCATGGGCGGGTCCTCCCTCGCCCCCGAGGTGATCACCCGGACCGCCGGGGTCGAGCTGTTCGTGCTCGACTCCACGGACCCGGAGATGGTGGGCGCGGCCCTCGCCGACCGCCTCGAGCGCACCGCGATCGTGGTCTCCTCCAAGTCCGGCTCCACCGTGGAGACCGACTCGGCGCGCCGGGTCTTCGCCCGGGCGTTCGAGGACGCGGGCATCGACGCCGCCTCGCGCATCGTGGTGGTCACCGACCCCGGCTCGCCCATGGAGGCGTCCGCACGGGAGGCCGGCTACCGCCGGGTCTTCACCGCCGACCCGACCGTGGGCGGGCGCTTCTCGGCGCTCACCGCCTTCGGCCTGGTCCCCTCCGGTCTGGCCGGCGTGGACGTCGGGGCCCTGCTCGACGACGCCGACGAGGCCGGCGAGGTGCTGCGCGAGGACGCCGAGGACAACCCCGGCCTGCACCTGGGCGCGGCGCTCGGCGGCACGCAGCCGCTGCGCAACAAGCTCGTGTTCCGGGACCTGGGTTCCGGGATCGCCGGGTTCGCCGACTGGGCGGAGCAGCTGATCGCCGAGTCCACGGGCAAGGAGGGCAAGGGCGTGCTGCCCGTCGTCGTCGGCGCCGGCGACGCCCCGGAGGCCTCCTCGGGGGCCTCCGACGTCCTCGTCGTGGAGCTCGTCGGCGTGGACGAGGAGCAGGCCCCCGAGGGCGACGTCGTGCGGGTCTCCGGCTCCCTCGGCGCCCAGCTCATGCTGTGGGAGGTCGCCACCGCGGCGGCCGGGCGGCTGCTCGGCATCAACCCGTACGACCAGCCCGACGTGGAGTCCGCCAAGAACGCCACCCGCGCCCTGCTCGAGGACAAGCCGCAGCCCACGGCCGCGGACGTCGTGGACGGGCCCGTGGAGATCCGCGGGGCGCAGGAGCTGCTCGACGGGGCGCAGACGGTCGAGGACGCGCTCGCCAAGCTGCTCGCGCAGCTGCCGGAGAACGGCTACCTGTCCGTGCAGGCGTACTTCGACCGGCTCTCGTGGGCCGAGCTGGAGAGCGTCCGCCCCGTCCTCGCCCGGGCCACCGGCCGGCCCGTGACGTTCGGCTGGGGCCCCCGGTTCCTGCACTCCACCGGCCAGTACCACAAGGGCGGACCGGCGGAGGGCGTGTACCTGCAGATCACCGCCGCCTCGGAGACGGACCTCGAGATCCCGGACAGCCCGTTCAGCTTCGGCGAGCTGATCTCCGCCCAGGCCGACGGGGACGCCCAGGTCCTCGCCGACCACGGGCGGCCCGTGCTGCGGCTGCGGCTCGCGGACCGCGCCGCGGGCGTGGACCGGCTGCGCCGGGCCGTCGACGCCCTCGGCGGCTGACCCGGCCGGCGCGACCGGACCGCTGACCTAGAATGGGAGCACGCCACGGTCGGCGCGGGAGTTCGTTCCCGCGCCGACCGTTGCGCGTGCAGGCCCCCGTGGGTGCCACGGCCCCGCAGAGACGTGAAGGAGTACCGTTGCCAGACAACAACGCCCGCAATCCCCTGCGGGACCCGAGGGACAGGCGGCTCGTCCGGGTCGCCGCCCCGTCGGCGCTCGTGCTCTTCGGCGTGACGGGAGACCTCGCGAAGAAGAAGCTGCTGCCGGCGATGTACGACCTCGTCAACCGGGGTCTGCTGCCGCCGTCCTTCGCGCTCGTCGGCTTCGGCCGCCGCGACTGGTCCCACGAGCAGTTCCGCGAGGTGGTGCGCGAGTCCGTCGAGGCGCACGCCCGCACCCCCTTCCAGGAGGACGTGTGGCGCCAGTTCGCCTCCGGCGTCCGGTTCGTGCGCGGGGAGTTCGACGAGGACAAGGCCTACGAGGCGCTCAAGTCGACCCTCAAGGAGCTCGACGTGCACTCGGGGACGCGCGGCAACCACGCGTTCTACCTCTCGATCCCGCCGAAGGCGTTCGAGACGGTCTGCCAGCAGCTCGCCGACCACGGCCTGGCCCAGCACGAGAACGCCTCCGGGTGGCGCCGCGTGGTCATCGAGAAGCCCTTCGGCCACGACCTCGAGTCCGCGCAGGAGCTCAACGCCATCGTGGAGCGGGTGTTCCCGGCGGACTCGGTGTTCCGCATCGACCACTACCTGGGCAAGGAGACGGTGCAGAACATCCTGGCGCTGCGCTTCGCGAACCAGATGTTCGAGCCCCTGTGGAACGCGCAGTTCGTGGACCACGTGCAGATCACCATGGCCGAGGACATCGGCATCGGCTCCCGCGCCGGCTACTACGACGGCGTGGGCGCGGCCCGCGACGTCATCCAGAACCACCTGTTGCAGCTGCTGGCCCTCACCGCCATGGAGGAGCCGCTGTCGTTCCAGGCCCACCACATGCGCGCCGAGAAGGCGAAGGTCCTGGCCTCCGTCGTCGTCCCCGAGGACCGGGCGGCGCACTCGGCGCTCGGCCAGTACGAGGCCGGTCTGCAGGGCGGTGAGCGCGTGCGGGGCTTCCTCGAGGAGCAGGACATCCCCGCCGACTCCCGCACCGAGACCTACGCGGCGCTGCGCGTGGACATCAACAACCGCCGGTGGGCGGGCGTGCCGTTCTACCTGCGCGCCGGCAAGCGCCTGGGCCGGCGGGTGACCGAGATCGCGGTGCAGTTCAAGAACTCCCCCAACCTGCTGTTCGGGGACAACGGCCACGAGGACCTGGGACAGAACGTCATCGTGGTCCGGATCCAGCCCGACGAGGGCGTGACCATCCGGCTGGGCTCCAAGGTGCCCGGGACCCAGTCGGAGATCCGGGACGTCACGATGGACTTCGGCTACGGCCACTCGTTCACCGAGTCCAGCCCGGAGGCCTACGAGCGCCTGATCCTCGACCTGCTGCTCGGGGAACCACCGCTGTTCCCCGACCACGAGGAGGTCGAGCTGTCCTGGCGGATCCTCGACCCCTTCGAGCAGTGCTGGTCGGAGCAGGAGATCATGCCGGAGCCGTACGCGCCCGGGTCCTGGGGACCCGCCGCCGCCGACGAGCTGCTGGCCCGCGACGGACGCGTCTGGAGGCGACCGTGATCGTTTCGATGGAGAACACCACCACCTCGGCCATCGACAAGAAGCTGAGCCAGCTGCGGGACCAGCACGGCGTCGTGACGCTCGGCCGGGTCCTCACGCTCGTGATCCTCGCCCAGGCCGGGCACTCCGAGGCCGCCCTGGAGGCCGCGAACTTCGCGAGCCACGAGCACCCGTGCCGGATCCTCGTGCACGTGGCGCACTCCCAGGCCGAGAGCACCCGGCTCGACGCCCAGCTGCGCATGGGCGGTGACGCGGGCGCCTCCGAAGTCATCGTGCTGCACGGCTACGGCGAGCTCGCCGAGCCCACCGAGACCCTGTTCTCGGCGCTGCTGCTGCCGGACGCGCCGATCGTCGCCTGGTGGGCGCACACGGTGCCGCCGCCCTCGCCGCACACCTCGTCCATCGCCGGGATCGCCCACCGCCGGATCACGGACTCCGCGCGCAGCGACGACGCCTACGAGGCGCTCGCCGAGCTGAGCACCCGGTACGTCCCCGGCGACACGGATCTGGCCTGGACCCGGGTGACCAACTGGCGGATCCAGCTGGCCGCGGTCCTGGACCAGGCGGAGCCCGCGCCCGTGCGCGAGGTCGTCGTGGAGGGGTGCGGCCGCTCCCCCAGCGTGGTGCTGCTCGGCACGTGGCTGGGCACCCGGCTCGACGCCGACGTGACGCTGATCAACAGCCCCGGGCCCCGCCGCCTCGACCGGGTGACCCTCGTCCGGGACGACGGCGAGATCGTGCTCGAGCGCCCGGGCCGGTCCGTGGCGATGCTGCGGCAGCCGGGTCAGCCCGACCAGCAGATCGCCATGCCCGTGCGGGACCTCAACGCCTGCATCGCCGAGGAGCTCCGGCGCCTGGACCCCGACGAGGTCTACGGCGAGGTGATCACGACCGGCCTGCGGGACGTGCGGATCGCCCAGATCGTGGACACCGCCGGCGAGCTCACCCCCGGCGCCGCACGGTTCCTCGCCGAGCACGGCGGCCGCCTCCCCGACCGGGACCGGACGACGCCCGACGACGCCCCGGCGGACGAGCCGGCGGAACCGGACTCCGGTGCGGTCCCGGCCGCCGAGGCATCCGTCCCGGCACCCGAGACGTCCGTCCTGGCCCCCGGGGAGGAGCGCGCATGAGCGCCGAGCTGGAGACCGTCGCCCACCCGGACAAGCAGTCGCTCGCCGCGGACACCGCGGACCGGGTCCTCGACGTGGTCGTGGCGGCGCAGGAGGAGCGCGGGGAGGCGAGCCTCGTGCTCACCGGCGGGAGCATGGGCACCGCGGTGCTCGCGGCCCTCGCCGCCTCCGCCCGCCGGGACGAGGTCGACTGGACCCGCGTCGACGTGTGGTGGTCGGACGAGCGCTTCGTGGCCGGCGACAGCGCCGATCGCAACTGCGTCCAGGCCGTCGAGGCCGTGGGCGGGGCCCTGGACCTGAACCCGGACCGGGTGCACTACATGGGCAGCGCCGACGACTTCGCCACCGCCGAGGACGCCGCCTTCGACTACCGGCGCGAGCTGGCGGCGGCGGCCGACGCGGAGCAGCGGACGGAGGCCTTCCCCCGGTTTGACCTCTCGTTGCTGGGCCTGGGCCCCGACGGCCACGTGGCCTCCCTGTTCCCGGGGCTGCCGCACGTGCACGAGCAGGACGCCACCGTGCTGGGGGTGTGGGACTCCCCCAAGCCCCCGCCGGAGCGGGTGACCATGACGCTGCCGATGATCAACAGCGCGGAGCGGGTCTGGTTCCTCGTGGCCGGGGCGGACAAGGCAGGGGCGGTCGCGGCCGTCCGCGGCGGCGCCCCGATCGAACGCACGCCCGGGGCCGGGGTGCGCGGGACCGAGGAGACGCTGCTGCTGGTCACGCAGGACGCCCTCGACGGCTGACGCGTCGGGCCGCCGGGGCGAAGCACCCCGAGTGACCGGACGGTAGTCACGCCGTAGTGACGCCTGTGCCGTCATGCTCACCGATGAGAGTCGGCACCCGAGCGCCTGGCGAAGAGAACGGGATCCATGACCATGGAGATCCTGCGTACCTGTGGCGACATCCGGACGAGCGCGGACGGCCGGTGAGGTCGTGTTCCCGGCACGTCCCGTCCGCGCCGGCACCGTCCTGGCCGCCGGCGTCCTCGTGGTGCTCACGGCGTGCGGCCGGGGCGGGCCCGACGACGGCGCCGAGCCGGCGAACGGATCCCCTGCGGCCGAGCAGACCACCGAGCCGGAATCGGACCTTTCCGCGCGGACCTCGGACGGCTCCACGGACCTTCCGAGTGCCGAGCCCGGCTCCGAGGACGCCGCCGGGCCCGGGCGTGACGGCTCCGCCCGCGGCCGATCCGACGGTGCCGCTCCCGACGGTGCCGCTCCCGGCGGTGGGAGCAACGGCGGTGGGGGTCCCGACGGTGCGCGTCCCGGCGGCGAGGGCAACGGCGGTGCGCGTCCCGGCGGCGGGAGCGGCGGCGAGGGCAGCACCCCGGCCCCTCCTCGCGTCGCTCCCGTGATCGGCGGTCTGCCGATCGGACCCGTCGGTCCCGGAGAACCGGGATGGTACGTGGCCCTGCGCGCCGGCACGTGCGACCACGACAGCCTGGCCGGCGCGAGCGCGCAGGACGCCGCCTCCCTGTTGTGCCGGGCGGCCGTGACCAACGACGAGGCGCTCTGGTCCCAGGGGGCGGCGGCACTGGCTGCCGCGCCGCTGCCGCAGAGCTGTCACGACGTTGCGGCGGTCGCCATGCTGCAGCGTCTGGTGCAGTTCCACCGGGACCACCCCGAGGACGTGCCCGTGCTCGTCGACACGCCGGGCACCGCCTGCCCCCTGTCCATCACGGGGCTCGCGACCGCGCCGGACGAGGCCGGCGAGTCCGCCGTGCCCGTGCCGCCGTGCGGAGGCGTTCCTGTCCACCTGCGCGGAAACGTGCAGGACCGGGCCCTGCCCGTGGGCAGCGTGCAGTTCGTCACCGTGGGGCCGACTCCCGTGCCGATCCAGTGGGCATCGACCGGACCGTTCTTCGTGGCGCCCCCGGCACCGGTCCCGGAGGCGGGTGGTTCGCTGCCGGTGGCCCTCTCGGGCTCCGGCTACGTGCTCGAGGACCCGGCCCTCAGCACGGTCGCCCTGGACTACGCCCCCGGCACGACGGCATGTCCGGCCCCCGGCTCCTGACGGGCCGCTGCGGCTGCGGTACCGGGCGGCAACGATGACGGAGACCGCTGCCCCGACCGGCTCCGTGTGGTCGCACGTCCTGGGCTACGTGTCGGTCATCGGGCCGCCGGCCACCGTGGTCACGGCCCTGGTGTTCTACTTCGGCTGGGCTCGCGCGAAGGCGCAGGCCGAGTGGATGGGACTGCATGTCAACCTGTTCGGCTACACCACGCGGGACTTCGCGCTGCTGAGCATCAGCGCGCTGTACCTGCCGCTGCTGCTGCTGGTCGCGCTGGCGATGCTGTGGGTCGGGCTGGACCGGCTGCTGCGGAGACGCATCGACCGGGGAGCGGCCGGCAGGTGGGCGACCGCACTGCCGCGGGCGGCTCTGCTCGGTGCAGGGGCCCTGATCGGCCTCATGGTCGTCCTGCTGTTCGCCGAACGCGTCTACAGCCCCCTGTACGCCCCGTACCTCGTCACCGCCGGCGTGCTCGTGGCCGCGTGGGCCGTCCGCATCCGCCGCTGTGCCGCTGCCGTGGAGGGCCCTCGACGGCCCGCCGAGCAGCAGGCCGTCGAGGCGACGCTGCTCCTGGTCCTCGTGGCGCTGCTGCTCTTCTGGGGAACCTCGAACTTCGCGGAGGCCCGTGGACGGGGGCTCGCGGAGGATCTCGAGGTGAACCTGCCGTGGCTGCCCCGGGCGCAGGTCTACAGCCAGGAACCACTGGGCCTCGACGTCCTGGGGGTCACGACGCACGAGCTGGGCACGGCCGAGGCCCCGCTGTACCGCTACGACGGGCTGCGCCTGCTCACCGTCAGCGGGGAACGGTACTTCTTCCTCCACGAGGGGTGGTCCGTCGAGGAGGGAACGGTGGTGATGTTGCCCGACGACGCCTCGTTGCGGGTCCAGTACGGGCGCTGATCCGGGGCGCGGGGACCGCACGTCGCCGGGCGCATGCGGCGGCCCCTCAGCGCGGACGACCCCCGGCTTCCCCGGCCGAGCACGGACTTCCGTGGTCGGCCGGGGAGGCCGGGGGTCGTTCGACCAGCCGTCGGCTCAGACGGCCACTTCGGCGAAGCGCATGGTCAGCGCGTAGGCCGCGATGGACAGGGCCCAGACCACGGCCGTGGTGGTGGTGAGGCGGACCAGGTTCTTCTGCGCCACGCCCGAGGTGTTGAGGGACTGGGTCATGCCGCCGCCGAACATGTCGGAGAGGCCCCCGCCCTTGCCCTTGTTGAGCAGGACGAGGAGAACGGCCAGGAGGCTCGTGAGCACGATGATCGCCAGGAGCACGTTCTGCAGAATTTCCACTGGGGCCTTCCCTCGGGGGTGTCCGTCGAGCAGCCGCGCCCGGCGGGCGCGGACGGTCAGGGGGTCGTGATCAGTCGGTCACGAGGTGCTGCTCGAACCTGGCAATGCTAGCAAACTCCTCGGCGTCGAGGCTGGCGCCGCCGACGAGGACGCCGTCCACGTCCTTGCCCTTGAGGATCGAGCCGGCGTTGGCAGCCTTCGCGGAACCGCCGTAGAGGATGCGGGTCTTCGCGGCGGTCCCGTCGTCGTAGAGCCCGGCCAGCTCGGCGCGGATGGCGGCGGCCATCTCCTGGGCGTCCTCGGGACCGGCGACCTCGCCGGTGCCGATCGCCCAGACGGGCTCGTAGGCCACCACGAGCTCGGCCACCCGGTCCGCCTCGAGGCCGGCGATGGAGCCGCGCAGCTGCTCGAGCGTGAAGGCGACGTGCTCGCCGGCCTGCCGGACCTCGAGGCCCTCGCCGACGCACAGCACCGGGACCAGGCCGTGGCGGTGGGCGGCGGCGATCTTGGCGTTGCACAGCTCGTCGGACTCGCCGTGGACCGTGCGGCGCTCGGAGTGGCCCACGAGCACGTAGGTGCAGCCGAGCTTGGCCAGGAACTGGCCGGAGATGTCGCCGGTGTAGGCGCCGGAGTCCTGGTCGGAGAGGTCCTGGGCGCCGTAGACGACGCGCAGGTCGTCACCGTCCACGAGGCTCTGGACGGAGCGGAGGTCGGTGAACGGCGGGAAGACGGCCACCTCGGCGCGGGAGTAGTCGTGCTTGGCGTCGTCCAGGGTCCACGCCAGCTTCTGCAGCAGGGTGATCGCCTGGGCGTGGTCCATGTTCATCTTCCAGTTGCCGGCGATCAGCGGCGTGCGGTCGAACTGACCGTTGGTCTGCGAGGTCATGGGGACTCCTGTCCGCGGCGGGTGCGCCGCTCGTCGTGCGGTTCGGCAGTGGTGCGCTGGGCGGCAGGGGCGCCCCGGGCCGTGCGGCCCCGGGGCGCCCCCGGCGCCGTGGCGGGGAGCGTGCGGGTCAGGCGCCCAGGGCCACGACCCCGGGGAGCTCCTTGCCCTCGATGAACTCGAGGGAGGCGCCGCCACCGGTGGAGATGTGCCCGAACTGGTCGTCGGAGAACCCGAGGTTGCGCACGGCCGAGGCGGAGTCGCCGCCGCCGATGACGCTCATCGCGTCCGAGGCCACCACGGCCTCGGCGACCGCCCGGGTGCCCCCGGCGAAGGCCTCCATCTCGAACACGCCCGCGGGGCCGTTCCAGAACACGGTCTTCGCGCCGCGGATCCGTTCGGCGAACAGCTTCGCGGACTCGGGGCCGATGTCCAGGCCGAGACCGGTGGAGCCGATCTCGCCGTCCTCGATGGCGTCGACCGGGCGCACCTCGTGGGCGGCGTCCGCGGCGAACTCCGCCGCGTAGACGATGTCCACGGGGAGGACGATCTCGGTGCCGGCCGCGGAGGCCTTCTCGAGGTAGTCCTTGACCGTCCCGATCTGGTCCTGCTCCAGGAGGGAGCCGCCCACTGAGTGCCCCTGGGCGGCGAGGAACGTGAAGACCATGCCGCCGCCGATGAGCAGCGAGTCGGCCTTGCCGATGAGGTTCTCGATCACGGCGAGCTTGTCGGAGACCTTGGACCCGCCCATGACCACCACGAAGGGGCGCTCGGGGGCGGAGACCACCTTGGTGAGCACGTCCAGCTCCCGCTTGACGAGATCGCCCAGGTAGGCCGGGAGCCGGTGGGCGATGTCGAACACGGAGGCGTGCTTGCGGTGCACCGCGCCGAAGGCGTCGTCCACGTAGGCCCCGTTCTCGCCCGTCAGGGCGGCGAGCTCGTCCGCGAAGGCGCCGCGCTCGGCGTCGTCCTTCGAGGTCTCGCGGGGGTCGAAGCGGACGTTCTCGATCACGAGCACCTCGCCGTCGGCGAGGGCCTCGGCCTTGGCCCGGGCGTCCTCCCCGACGACGTCGGAGGCGACCGCCACGGGGAAGTCGGCCAGCTCGGCCAGCTTCCGCGCGGCGGGCGCGATCGAGTACTTCGGGTCGACCTGCCCCTTGGGCCGGCCCAGGTGCGCCATCACGATGACGCGGGCCCCGGCGTCGGCCAGCTTCTTCAGGACCGGCAGGGACGCGCGGACGCGCCCGTCGTCGGTCACGGTGGAGCCGTCCAGGGGGACGTTGAGGTCGGAGCGGACCAGGACGCGGCGCCCGGCGACGCCGTCGGCGATCAGTTCGTCAAGTGCATGAGCCATGCCACTCACCCTACCCCGGCGGCGTCGCGCGGCGACGGGCTCAGAGCTGCGCGCCGACGTGGGAGACGACGTTGACGAGGCGGGAGGTGTAGCCCCACTCGTTGTCGTACCAGGCGATGACCTTGACCTGGTTGCCGATGACCTTCGTCAGCGGGGCGTCGAAGATCGTGGAGATGCTGTCGCCCTGGATGTCCGAGGAGACGATGGGGTCCTCGGTGTACTTGACGATGCCCTTCATGGGACCCTCGGCGGCCTCCTTCATGGCGGCGTTGACCGACTCGACGGTGACCTCCTTCTGGGCGTCGAAGGTGAGGTCCACGACGGAGCCGGTGGGCACGGGCACGCGCACGGCGAAACCGTCCAGTTTGCCCTTGAGCTCGGGCAGCACGAGGCCCACGGCGGCGGCCGCGCCGGTGGTGGTGGGCACCATGTTGAGGGCGGCGGCGCGGGCGCGGCGCAGGTCGCTGTGCGGGCCGTCCTGCAGGTTCTGGTCCGCGGTGTAGGCGTGGATGGTGGTCATCAGACCCCGCTCGATGCCGAACGCGTCGTTGAGGACCTTCGCCATGGGCGCGAGGCAGTTCGTGGTGCAGGAGGCCGCGGAGACGATGTTCATCGACGCGGCGTCGTAGGTGTCGAGGTTGACGCCGGGCACGAACGTGCCGTCGATCTCCTTGCCCGGGGCGGACAGGACGACCTTCTTGGCGCCGCCGTCCAGGTGGGCCTTGGCCTTGGAGCCGTTGGTGAAGCGGCCGGTCGACTCGACGACGACGTCCACGCCGAGCTCGCCCCAGGGCAGCTTGGCGGGGTCGGGCTCGGCGAGGAACTTGACCTCGTGGCCGTCGACGCTCATGGTGTCGCCGTTGAGCGTCACCTCGCCGGGGAACCGGCCCATGATGGAGTCGTACTTGAAGAGGTGGACCAGGGCCTCCGGGTCCGTGAGGTCGTTCACGGCCACGACCTCGATGTTCTCGCCCTGCTCGCGCGCCGCGCGGAGGAAGTTGCGTCCGATGCGTCCGAAACCGTTGATGCCCACTCGAATGGTCACTGGGTACTCCTGTGTTGGTCGGGGTCTGGATCGTTGAACCAGGTCCCATTCTACGTGGTTATCCCTGGGATGTCTTGGGGTCGTGAAAGATTCACCCGGTATTCATCGCCAAACCCATACAATCCCACATCGAGGGATGCGGACCCTCGGAAACCCACGCGGGACCAAAGCCCTCTCCCGGCGCGGCCCCGGAGTGACCGCGCCGGCGCAGCGGCGCCGGCGCGCCCCGCTCAGGAGGGCAGGGCCTCCGCGGCGACACCGGCGTCGGTGCCCGGGAGGTTCAGCTCCTCCGCCCGGCGGTCCGCCATGGCCAGCAGCCGGCGGATCCGGCCCGCCACGGCGTCCTTGGTGAGCGGGGGGTCGGCGAGCCGGCCCAGCTCGTCGAGGCTGGCCTGCTTGTTGGACAGCCGCAGCTCCCCCGCCTGCCGCAGGTGCTCCGGGACCTCGTCGCCGAGGATCTCCAGGGCGCGCTCCACCCGGGCGCCGGCGGCCACGGCGGCCTGCGCGGAGCGGCGGAGGTTGGCGTCGTCGAAGTTGGCGAGGCGGTTGGCGGTGGCGCGCACCTCCTTGCGCATCCGCCGGTCCTCCCACTGGAGGAGCGTCTGGTGGGCACCCATCCGGGTGAGCAGCGCGGCGATCGCGTCCCCGTCCCGCACGACCACCCGGTCCACGCCGCGCACCTCGCGGGCCTTCGCGAGGACGCCGAGCCGGCGGGCCGCGCCCACGAGCGCGAGGGCGGCCTCCGGGCCGGGGCAGGTGAACTCCATCGCGGCGGAGCGGCCGGGCTCCGTGAGGGAGCCGTGGGCCAGGAAGGCCCCGCGCAGCACCGCTTCGGCGTCGGCCACGGCCCCGTTGACCACGGCGGGCGGGAGCCCGCGCACGGGGCGCCCGCGCGAGTCGAGCAGTCCCGTCTGGCGGGCGAGGGCCTCGCCGTCCTCGACGACGCGCACCACGTAGGAGCTCCCGCGCCGCAGTCCCCCGCCGGAGACGACCACGATCTCGCTGTCGTGGCCGAAGACCTCGTGGACGGCGCGGCGCACCCTGCGCGCGGTGGCGCCGAGGTCCACCTCCGCCTCGACGACGATGCGTCCCGAGACGATGTGGAGCCCACCCGCGAAGCGCAGCAGGGCGGAGAGCTCGGCGCGGCGCTCCGAGGACCTCTTGATCTCGAGGCGGGACAGTTCTTCCTTCACCGATGACGTCAGGGCCACGCGGTTCCTTTCCTGGGGATGCTGGGGTGTGTGGGGGTGGGGCGGCAGGCTCAGCGGTGGCGCTCGAAGATCTCCTGGTAGGCGGCCGCGAGCCGGAGCGTGTTGTGCACGGCGGTGCCGGGGTGCGCCCGGACGTCGGCGTAGAAGACCTCGGCGCCCAGGCCGCGGGCGACCTCCTCGAGGTCGGCGCCGTCCTCGGTGGCCGAGGGGTCGGCGAGGACCACGTCCAGGGTCAGCTCGGGGCAGTAGTCGTGCAGGACCCGCAGGTGGTCGGCGGCGGTCTTGCCGCGCGTCTCGGTGTCCGGCGAGAGGTTCAGGGTGACGCAGCGGCGCGCCGGCGAGCCGCAGATCGCCTGCCGCAGCTCGGGCAGCAGCAGGTGCGGCAGCACGGAGGTGTGCCACGAGCCCGGCCCCATGATCACCCAGTCGGCGAGCCCGACCGCCTCGACCGCCTGCGGGCAGGCCGGGGCGTCCGGGGGCACGAGCCGCACGTTGCAGACGTCGGCCTGCTTCGCCAGGACCGCCTGCCCGGTGATCGTGCGGACCGTGCCGGCCTCGCTCGCGCAGCCGCTCGCGCTCCCGCCGGACAGGGCGCCGGGGACGTCGCCGGCGATGACCAGCGGCTGCGTGGACATCGGCAGCACCCGGCCGCGGGCGCCCAGCAGGGCGCCCGCCCACTCGAGCCCCGCCACCGGGTCCCCCAGCAGCTCCCACAGCGTGACGATGAGCAGGTTGCCCAGCGCGTGGTTGTCGAGGGTCGTGGTACGCCCCTCCGAGGAGCTGAACCGGTGCTGCATGACGTCGCGCCACGTCCGGCCCCACTCGGAGTCGTCGCACAGCGCGGCGAGCGCCATCCGCAGGTCCCCCGGGGGCAGGACGCCGAGCTCGTCGCGCAGCCGGCCGGAGGAGCCGCCGTCGTCGGCCACCGTCACGACCGCCGTGAGCACCGGGGTGATCCGGCGCAGCGCGGCGAGGTTCGCCGAGAGCCCGTGCCCGCCGCCGAGGGCGACCACGGAGGGGCTGGCGCCGCCGGGCCGCCGGGCGGAGGGGTCGGGCGAGTGGTGGGGGTCGGCATCGGCGCCGCTGCTGAGGGGCAGCCGGGGGAACGCGCCGGTGGGAGGAAGGGTCATCGGGGGTCCCATCGCGGTGAGGGCGAGCCGGTCACTCCCGGCCCATGTCCCGGTGCTGGATGTTGACCGTCACGAGCGGCAGCTTGGCGAGCCTGCGGGCCACCTCCTCGCTCACGGCCACGGAGCGGTGTTTCCCGCCCGTGCAGCCGATCGCGATGGTGGCGTAGTGCTTGTTCTCCGTACGGTATCCCGCGAAGACGGGTTCGAGCATGGCGACGAACCGGTCCACGAACTGCCGGGGGCCGTCGTCCTGGAAGACGTAGTCCCGGACCTCGTCGTCCTTGCCGGTGCGCGGGCGCAGCGACGGGACCCAGTGCGGGTTGGGGATGAACCGGACGTCGGCCACGTAGTTGGCGTCCGCGGGGACCCCGTACTTGAAGCCGAAGCTGAGCACGGTCAGGCGCAGGACCACGGGCCCGTTCGTGGAGAACAGGTCGGCCACGGCCCGGGACAGGGCGTGCACGTTGAACGCGGAGGTGTCCAGGACCACGTCGGCCGATTCCCGCAGGTCCGTCAGCAGGGCGCGCTCGGCGCGGATCCCGTCGAGGATCCGGCCGCCGGCCTGCAGCGGGTGGGGCCGGCGCTGGTGCTCGTAGCGGGAGACCAGGACCTCGTCGGCGGCGTCCAGGAAGAGCACCGAGAAGTCGACGTCGGACGCCTCGAGGGCGGCCAGCGTCTCCTTCATGTCGCTGAACAGGGCCTTGCCGCGCACGTCGATGACGACCGCCAGCTTGGGCAGGGCCTGCGGGGTCCGGGAGACGAGGTCGGCGAGGGTGTGCAGCATCTGCGGCGGCAGGTTGTCGACCACGTACCAGCCGAGGTCCTCGAGGGCGTTCGCGGCCGTGCTGCGCCCGGCCCCGGACATGCCCGTCACGACGAGCAGCTCCGAGCTGGTCGGTTTCGCGTGGTCGGTCCCGTCCGCCGTCCCGACGTCCGCTCCGGCGGTGTGCTCGCTCATGTCCGCTCCGTCTCCCGTCGTGGTGGCCTGCGCCCGTGGTCCCGCCCCAGCCTAACGAAGTCGGCGGGGCCCCGCCGTGACCCCGGCGGCGCGCCCGGGCTCAGGACAACACCTCACCGGTGGTCATGTTGACCGCCGGGGCGGTGGTGTCGTCGGAGGCCTGCAGCGCGGCGGCCACCTTCTCGGCGAGGGTCCGCCCGAAGCCGGGGACCTGCTCCAGCTCCTCGACCCGGGCCGCCCGGAGCTTCTTGACGGAGCCGAAGTGCTTGAGCAGGGCCTTCTGCTTGGCGGGGCCCACCCCGGGCAGCTCGTCGAGCACGGAGACCGTCATGGCGGAGGAGCGCTTCTTGCGGTGGAAGGTGATGGCGAAGCGGTGGGCCTCGTCGCGGATCCGCTGGAGCAGGTAGAGGCCCTGGCTCGCGCGCGGCAGGATCACGGGGAACTCGTCGTCCGGCACCCAGACCTCCTCGAGCCGCTTGGCCAGGCCGACCACGTGGACGTCGTCGATCCCGAGCTCGCGCAGCGCCCGGGCGGCGGCGGCGACCTGCGGGGGCCCGCCGTCGACCACCACCAGGCTGGGCGGATACGCGAACCGCGCCCGCTCGGGGGCCTCGGCCCCCGCGTCCACCTGCCCGGTGCGCGGCCCGGCGGCCTCCCGCTCGGCCTGCTCCTCGAGGTGGCGGCGGAAGCGCCGGGAGATGACGTCGTGCATGGACGCGGTGTCGTCCCGGGCGGCCTCGCCGGTGACCGAGAACTTCCGGTAGTCCGACTTCTTGGGCAGCCCGTCCTCGAAGACGACCATGGAGGCGACGACGTTGGTCCCCTGCACGTGCGAGATGTCGTAGCACTCGATGCGCATCAGCGGCACGGGGATGTCGAGGGCCTCCTGCAGCTCCTGCAGGGACGCGGAGCGGGTGGTGATGTCGCCGGCCCGCCGGGACTTGTGCAGCTTCAGTGCCTGCCGGGCGTTCTCCTGCACCGTCTCCATCAGGTGCGCCTTCTCCCCGCGCTGCGGCACGGCGATCGTCACGCGCGATCCGCGCAGCCCCGAGAGCCACTCCTCGAGCCGGTCGGTGCTGTCGGCGGGCTCGGAGAGCAGCACGGTGCGCGGGATGGCGTCCTCCCGGTAGGCGAGCTCCGCGGAGGGCCGGTGCTTCGATCCGCCCGAGGACGGGGGCGCGGCGGCGTGGGCGCTCTCGGCGGCGTCCGCGGCGGTGTCGCCGTAGACCTGCTCGAGCAGCTGCTCCAGCAGGCGTCCGCCGTCGGCCTCCTCGACCTTCTCGGTGACCCAGCCGCGCTGGCCGCGGATCCGGCCGCCCCGGACGTGGAAGACCTGGACGGCGGCCTCCAGCTCGTCCTCGGCGAGCGCGAAGAAGTCGGCGTCGGTGCTGTCGGAGAGCACCACGGCGTTGCGCTCGAAGGCCTTCTCCAGGGCGGCGATGTCGTCCCGGCGCGCGGCCGCGGTCTCGAAGTCCATGGCCGCGGCGGCCTCCTGCATCTGCCGCTGCAGCTCCTTGATGAACGGGGTCGCGTGCCCGGCCATGAACCGGCACAGGTCCTCCGCGAGGGCGTAGTGGTCCTCCTCGGAGATCCGCCCCACGCACGGGGCGGAGCACTTGTCGATGTAGCCCAGCAGGCACGGGCGCCCGGACTGCTCGGCGCGCCGGTAGACGCCCTTCGAGCAGGTGCGCACGGGGAACACCCGCAGCAGGGCGTCGAGGGTCTCGCGGATCGCCCAGGCCTGGGAGTAGGGGCCGAAGTAGCGGTTGCCCTTCTTCTTCTCCCCCCGGACCACCTGGGCCCGCGGCACGGACTCGGCCATCGTGACGGCGAGGTAGGGGTAGGACTTGTCGTCCCGATAGGCGATGTTGAACCGGGGCTTGAACTCCTTGATCCACGTGTACTCGAGCTGCAGGGACTCCAGCTCGCTGCCCACCACGGTCCACTCGACCCCGGCCGCGGTGGTGACCATGGCGCGGGTCTTGGGGCTCAGGGCGTGCGGGGGCGCGAAGTAGGAGCTCAGCCGGTTGCGCAGGTTCTTGGCCTTGCCCACGTAGACCACGCGCCCGTACTCGTCGCGGAAGCGGTAGACCCCCGGGGCGGTCGGGATGTCCTGGCGGGCGGGGCGGTAGCTCTCCGGATCGGCCACGGTCCGGTCCCCTCAGCTGCCGGTCGGGGCCGGGGCGGTGTACCGGGCCAGGAGCTCCCCGAGCTCGGCGGCGTCCCGGGCCACGGCGGCGAAGCCGGTCCCCAGCTCGTCCTCGTCGGCGAAGCCCCAGGCGACGCCCAGGCAGTCGATCCCGTGGGCGAGCGCGCCCTCGGCGTCGTAGCGGCGGTCCCCGATCATCACCGTGCGCGCGGGGTCCGGGGCGGCCACGCCGAGCCGGCGCAGGGCCTCGGCGATGATCGCGGGCTTGTCGTGGGCCAGTCCGTCGCGCGGGGCGGCCGCGGCGTCGTCGGCGGCCCCCGAGACGGTCTCGAACCACCGGGAGAGCCCGAACCGCTCGACGGCGAGCACGGCGGTGGGCTCGGGCTTCTGGGTGGCCACGGCCATCCGCACGCCGGCCCCGTGCAGGCGCTCCAGGAGCTCCTCCACCCCCGGGTAGACCCGGGTCTGCGCGAGCCCCTCGGTGCGGTAGCGGGCCCGGTAGGTGGCGACCACCGCCGGGATGTCCTCCTCCGGGACGTCGGTGAAGGTCCGCAGGGAGAAGCCCACGGGCGGGCCCACGAACCGGCGCAGGTCCTCGGGCACGGCGTGGCCGTGCTCGGCCAGGGCCCGCGCGATGCCGCCGGTGATCGCCCCGGCAGGGTCCAGGAGGGTGCCGTCGAGGTCCCAGAGCACCACGGGGGCGGTCATCGGGCGGCCCCCGCCGGGACGGGGCGCTCGGCGAGCACCTCCGCCAGGAACCGGCCGGTGTGGCTGTTCGTGTTCCGGGCCACCTGCTCGGGGGTGCCCTCGGCCACGACCTGCCCGCCGCCGGAGCCGCCGTCCGGGCCGAGGTCCACGATCCAGTCGGCGGACTTGATGACGTCCAGGTTGTGCTCGATGGTCATCACCGTGTTGCCCTTGTCCACGAGCCCCTGCAGCACGAGCAGCAGCTTGCGGATGTCCTCGAAGTGCAGGCCGGTGGTGGGCTCGTCCAGCACGTAGATGGAGCGGCCGTTGGAGCGCTTCTGCAGCTCCGCGCCGAGCTTCACGCGCTGGGCCTCACCGCCGGACAGGGTCGTGGCGGGCTGGCCCAGGCGGACGTAGCCGAGGCCGACGTCCACGAGGGTGTTGAGGTGCCGGGCGATCGGGCCGAACGCCTTGAAGAACTCGGCGGCCTCCTCGATGGGCATCTCCAGGACCTCGGCGATGGTCTTGCCCTTGTAGTGCACCTCGAGGGTCTCCCGGTTGTACCGGGCGCCCTTGCACACCTCGCACGGGACGTAGACGTCCGGCAGGAAGTTCATCTCGATCTTGATCGTGCCGTCGCCCGAGCACGCCTCGCAGCGCCCGCCCTTGACGTTGAAGGAGAACCGGCCGGCCTGGTAGCCGCGCACCTTCGCCTCCGGGGTCTCGGCGAAGAGCTTGCGGATGTGGTCGAACACGCCCGTGTACGTGGCGGGGTTGGAGCGCGGGGTCCGCCCGATCGGGCTCTGGTCCACGTGCACCACCTTGTCGAGCTGGTCCACACCGTCGATCCGCTTGTGCCGGCCGGGGACCTGCTTGGCCCCGTTGAGCTTGTTGGCCAGCGCCGTGTAGAGGATGTCGTTGACCAGCGTGGACTTCCCGGACCCGGACACCCCGGTCACCGCGGTCAGCACCCCGAGCGGGAAGGAGACGTCGATGCCGCGCAGGTTGTTCTCCCGCGCGCCCACCACCTTGAGCATCCGCTTGCGGTCGATCGCCCGGCGCTGCGCGGGCACCCGGATGGCCCGGCGGCCGGAGAGGTAGTCGGCCGTGATGGACTCCTCGTTGGCGAGGAGCTCCGCGTAGGTCCCGGAGTGCACCACGCGCCCGCCGCGCTCGCCGGCGCCGGGGCCGACGTCCACGATCCAGTCGGCCTCGCGGATGGTGTCCTCGTCGTGCTCGACGACAATCAGGGTGTTGCCCATGTCCCGCAGCTTGGTGAGGGTCCCGATGAGCCGGCGGTTGTCCCGCTGGTGCAGGCCGATCGAGGGCTCGTCCAGGACGTAGAGCACGCCCACGAGCCCGGCCCCGATCTGGGTGGCCAGGCGGATGCGCTGGGCCTCGCCGCCGGACAGCGTCGCGGCGGCGCGCTCCAGGTTGAGGTAGTCCAGGCCCACGTCCACGAGGAACGTCAGGCGCGCCTGGATCTCCTTGAGCACCTGCTCGCCGATCTTCGTCTCGCGGGTGCTGAGCTCCAGGTCCCGGAAGAACGCGTGGGCGTCCCGCATGGGCATGCGGGTGGTCTCGGCGATGTTCTTCCCGCCCACGGTCACGGCGAGCATGGTCGGGTTCAGCCGGGCGCCGTCGCAGGCCGGGCACGCCACCTGGCGCATGTACTGCTCGTAGCGGTCCTTGGCGTTGTCCGACTCCGTCTCCGCGTGCTTGCGCTTGATGTAGCCGATCACGCCCTCGAAGCCCTGGGTGTAGCGGCGCTCCCGGCCGAACCGGTTCCGGTAGGCCACGGTGACCTGGTAGTCCTTGCCCTCGAGGATCGCCTTGCGCGCCTTGGCGGGCAGCTTCCCCCACGGGGTGACCAGGTCGAAGCCGAGCTCCTGGCCCAGGCCGGCGAGCAGGCGGTTCCAGTACTCGCTCGTGGCCTTGCCGAGCGACCACGGGGCGATCGCGCCCTCCACGAGGGAGAGGTCCGGGTTGGGGACCACGAGCTCCTCGTCGACCTCGAGCCGCGAGCCGATGCCGTCGCACTCCGGGCACGCGCCGAACGGGGCGTTGAAGGAGAAGGAGCGGGGCTCGATCTCGTCGGCCTGCAGGGGGTGCTCGTTGGGGCAGGCGAGGTTCTCGGAGAACGGGCGGCGCAGCTCCAGCGGGTGGGCGATCTCCTCGTCCGAGCGGGGCACGAGCTCGACGACGACGCGCCCCTCGGCGAGGCCCAGCGCCGTCTCGACGGAGTCGGTCAGGCGCTGGCGGATGCCCTCCTTGACCACGAGCCGGTCCACGACCACCTCGATCGTGTGCTTGTACTGCTTCTTGAGCTTGGGCGGGTCCGAGAGCTGGACCGTCTCGCCGTCCACGGTGGCGCGGGAGAAGCCCTTCGCGGAGAGCTCCTGGAAGAGGTCCACGAACTCGCCCTTGCGCTCGCGCACCACGGGCGCGAGCACCTGGAAGCGGGTCGTCTCCGGCATCTCGAGGAGCTGGTCCACGATCTGCTGCGGGGTCTGCTTCTTGATCGCCTCGCCGCACTCGGGGCAGTGCGGGTGGCCGACACGCGCCCACAGCAGGCGCATGTAGTCGTAGATCTCGGTGATCGTGCCCACGGTGGAGCGCGGGTTGCGGGAGGTGGACTTCTGGTCGATGGACACCGCCGGGGACAGGCCCTCGATGAAGTCGACGTCCGGCTTGTCCACCCGGCCCAGGAACATCCGGGCGTAGGAGGACAGGGACTCGACGTAGCGGCGCTGGCCCTCGGCGAAGATCGTGTCGAAGGCCAGCGACGACTTCCCGGAGCCGGAGAGCCCCGTGAACACGACCATGGCGTCCCGCGGCACGGTCAGCGAGACGTTGTCGAGGTTGTGCTCGCGCGCGCCCTGCACCACGATCTCGGTGAGGTCGGACCGGCGGGCGCTCCGGGCGCCGGTGGCGGTCACCGGCCCGTCGAGGGCTTCGGAGGAATCGGTCGACGGGTTCAGGACCAGGGTGGACGTGGGGATCGGCTCAGACACGCCCTCCACTCTAGTACCGGGCCCGGACATCGGGGCCGGGTCCGTGGGCGGGTTCACACCCGGTCCACGGGGCCGGTGGAGGTGTCCTCGCGGACCCGGTCCCGGGCCGCTCCGCCGGCGGCGCCGTCCGCGCCCGGACCGGTCTCCTCGGCGTGCGGGCCGGCCGCGGCCTCCTGCTGCCGGCGGCGGACCTCGCGGGCGTCGAGGGTGCGGGTGACGACCTTCAGCCGGCCCGTGGCGGGGTCCACCTCCACGATGTCCACGGTGCGGCGCAGCGGGACCTCCTTGATGAGGAGCACCGCGAGCAGGGTCACGAGGGACGCGACGGCGGCGACCAGGAAGACGAGACCGGTGCCCGTGCCGTAGGCCTCGCGCACCACGCCCTCGACGGAGGCGGGCAGCGACTCCAGGTCCATCGTGGAGCTGTCCACCGCGGCGGGGTCCCCGCCGCGGGCCCGGGTGCTCTCGGCGAGCTGCCGGGCCAGGTGGGAGCTCATGAGGGCGCCGAACACGGCGACCGCCACGGCGCCGCCCATGGTGCGGAAGAACGCGACCGAGGAGGACGCCGCGCCCATGTCCTTGAGCCCCACGGTGTTCTGCACCGCCAGGACCAGGTTCTGGTTCAGAGCGCCGATGCCCAGGCCCACGAGGAAGATGAAGACGCTCACGGCCCACAGGGCGGTGTCGTGCGTGAGCGTGGCGGCGAGGAACAGGCCCGTGGACATCAGCACGGCGGCGACCACCAGGATGATCTTCCACCGCCCGTAGCGGGTGATCAGCTGCCCGGCGACCGTGGCGCCCACGAGGGAGCCGAACACCTGCGGGAGCATGAGCATCCCGGCCATGGTGGGGCTGAAGCCCTGGCCCAGCTGGAAGTACTGGCCGAGGTAGGTGGTCGAGGCGAACATGGCCGCGCCGGTGGCGATGGCCGCGAGGATGGCCAGCGCGGTGGTGCGCTCGGTGACCACGCGGATGGGCAGCACCGGCTCGGCGGCGCGCTGCTCCACGAGCACGAACAGCACGGAGCCCACGAGCGCGGTGGCCACGAGGGCCGCGGAGGTCGCCGAGACCCACTCGAACATGCCCGGCTGCCCGGCCAGGGACACCCACAGCAGCAGCGCGGAGGCCGAGACGATCAGCAGCGCGATGCCGAGCCAGTCGATGCTCACCTTCCGGGGCGCCTGCGGCGGGATGTGCAGGGTGCGGTGGACGAGCACGGCCGCCAGGACCGCCAGCGGGGCGGGGATGAGGAACACCCAGCGCCAGCCGAAGAGGTCCACGATGAGCCCGCCGAGCAGCGGGCCGGCGGAGGTGGCCACGGCCATGACGGCGCCCATGTAGCCGGCGTAGCGGCCGCGCTCCCGGGGCGGGATGATCGTGCCCATAATGGTCATGGCCAGGGCCATGATCCCGCCCATGGCCACGCCCTGGACCACGCGGGCCAGGATGAGGAACTCGATGGTCGGCGCCAGCCCGGCCATGGCCGAGCCGAGCACGAAGATCACGATGGACAGCTGCAGCAGCTTCTTCTTGTCGAAGAGGTCGGCGAGCTTGCCCCAGACGGGCGTGGTCGCGGCGTTGGCGAGGAGGGTGCCGGTGACCGTCCAGGACAAGGACGTCTGGTCCCCGCCGAGGTCGGCCATGATCACGGGCAGGGCCGTGCCGATGATCGTGAGGGTGACCATCGCCATGAAGAACACCGAGAGGATCCCCGTGAGCGCCCGCATGACCTCCTGGTGGGAGGCGCCGGTCCCCCCGCCCGGTGCGGTGGTCGGTTGCTGTGACGTCATGGTGCGGTCTGCTCCTCGTGCTCTCGGTCTGCGTGCTCTCGGTCCGTGTGGTCCCGGTCCGGCTGGTCCCGGCAGGACGTGGTGCGCTCCACGCCGAGGGAGTCCAGGAAGACGGTGGTGATCTCGTTGATGGCCCCGCGGCTGGTGCGGGCCTGCTCCTCGTCCCAGCCCTCGAGCCGCGCGGCGAGACGCTGGGCGTCCTGCTCGAGCACGGCCCGGACGTGCTCCCGGCCCCGATCCGTGATGGCGACCAGCGCGGCGCGCCCGTCGTCGGGGTCGGGGGTGCGCTCCACGTGGCCCTCCTCCTCGAGGACGGCCAGCTGGCGGCTCAGCCCGGAGGGCCCGAGACCGGTCTCGGCGGCCATCACGGTGGCCCGGCGGGGCCCGTTGCCGTCGAGGTAGTAGAGCAGGGCGATCGCCGTGGGGTTGAGCCGGCGCGGGCCGGCGTCGGTCTTGGTCACGCGCTTCATGACGCGCTGCAGCTCGAGCAGGTCGCGCACCAGCTCCACGGCGGTGTCGTGGGAGACGGGCAACGGAGGCTCCTCCGGGATCGGGGATGTTCGGGGCGACAACGACGAAGGGGCACCCGGTCCGCACTCCCCGCTCCTCGCGGGGTCCCGCGTCGACGACGACGCGGGCGTGGTGCCACCGGATGCCTTGATGTTTTGTTGCCTCACGCAACTTTATCCGGACGGTGTGGGGAAGCCAACCCCGGCGCCCGTGCCGTCGGACACACCGCCCGGCGCCCCGGCGCTCCCGCGATTGGCCAGTGCCAGGAGTCGGGAGTACCTTCGTCCTCATGATCGCAACGAAGACGGAGGTCACCGACCTCTCCGAGGTCACGATTCGCCGGATCTCCGTGAGCGAGATGGACAACAACGTCTATCTCCTCACCTCCAAGGACGAGGGCACGCAGGTCCTCATCGACGCGGCCGACGACGCCCGGGCCATCGCCGGTCTCGTGGGCGCCGGCAACGGCGACTGC
The DNA here is from genome assembly GCF_013368965.1 of Kocuria salina. Taxonomy (NCBI): domain Bacteria; kingdom Bacillati; phylum Actinomycetota; class Actinomycetes; order Micrococcales; family Micrococcaceae; genus Kocuria; species Kocuria salina. Next base: position 244,972 of record NZ_SSSF01000004.1, on the reverse strand, counting down.
TCGCAGGCCTACGGCAATCTCCAGCTCATCATCACCACCCACTCGCACTGGGACCACGTCCGCGCCCTGGAGGAGGTCCGCTCCCGCTCCGAGGCCATGACGGCGTGCGGCGCCGACGACGAGTCCGACATCGCCGTGCCCATGGACCTGACCTTCGAGGACGGCGACACGGCGGAGTTCGACGGCTTCGACCTGGAGGTCATCGGCCTGCGCGGGCACACCCCCGGCTCGATCGCCCTGGTCTACCGCGACCCGCAGGGCCCGGCGCACATCTTCTCCGGCGACTCCCTCTTCCCCGGCGGTGTGGGCAGGACGAACAGCCCCGAGGACTTCCGGCAGCTGATGGACGACGTCACCGAGCGCGTCTTCGAGCGCTTCGAGGACGACACCGTGGTCCACCCCGGCCACGGGAAGCCGACCACGCTGGGGGCGGAGCGCCCGCACCTCGAGGAGTGGCGGGCCCGCGGGTGGTAGGCCCCGGGCCCGCGGCGGCCGTCACCGCCGCGCCCGACCGCGGCGCCTACACCGCCGTCCTGCTCTTCCCCGTGCTCGTCCTCGCGGGCGGGCTCGTGGGCTTCCTCGCCCCCGGCGCCGTGAGCGGACTGTCCGGGTGGATCAACCCGTTGCTGGGCGTGGTCATGTTCGGCATGGGCCTGACCCTGCGGCCCGTGGACTTCGCGCTCGTGGCGAAGCGGCCGCTGCCGGTACTGCTCGGCGTCGGGGCCCAGTATGTGATCATGCCGCTCGTGGCCCTGCTCGTGGTGTTCCTGCTGCGGCTGCCGCCGGAGCTCGCCGCGGGCGTGATCCTGGTGGGCTGCGCGCCCGGCGGGACGGCCTCCAACGTGGTCGCCTACCTCGCCCGCGGCGACGTGGCCCTGTCCGTCGCCATGACCTCGATCTCCACGCTGCTCGCACCGCTGCTGACCCCGCTGCTCACCCTGTGGCTGGCCGGGCAGTACCTGCCGGTGGACGGTGGGGCCATGGCGTGGTCGATCACCAAGATCGTCCTCCTGCCCGTCGTCGCGGGCCTCGCCGTGCGACTGCTCGCGCCCCGTCTGGTCGAGCGCGCCCTGCCCGCCCTGCCGTGGGTGTCGGTGGCGGCCATCGCCCTGATCGTGGCCATCGTCGTCTCGGGCAGCGCCGACCGGATCGTGGAGGCGGGCCTGCTCGTGCTCGCGGCCGTGGCCCTGCACAACGTCCTGGGCCTGGTGCTCGGCCACCTCGTGGGGGCAGTGACGCGGCAGCCGATCGCCGTGCGCCGCACCACCGCCGTGGAGGTGGGCATGCAGAACTCCGGGCTGGCCGCCGGGCTCGCCGCCCAGTACATGAACCCCCTCGCCGCCCTGCCCGCCGCGGTGTTCTCGGTCTGGCACAACCTCTCGGGCGCCCTGTTCGCCCTGCTCTGCCGCCGTGCCGACGCGCGGGCGGCGCGCCGGCTCCCAGGAGCCTGAGAATCCCCCCGACCCGCTGTGCGCGGGACCGGGCCTCGGCTACGGTGAGGCCCATGACCTTCGCCGCGCCCCGCGCCCCGTCAACGAGCGCAGAGCGCACCGGCGCGGCGACGCACGAGGCCCTCGAGGCCGTCCGCCGCGCCCCCTCGATCCTCGACGGCATCCGCCGCGCCGACGACCTGCTGCAGGCGACCCGGGAGGATCCCGCCCGGGCGTTGCCCGTGCTCGCGGAGGAGATCCGCCGGCGCGACGACCACGTCGCGGCGATCGCCGCCGTACACGCCCTGGCCTCCGTGCCCGGGCCCCATGCGGACGACCTGCTCACAGCGCTCCTCGACGACGAGCCGTGGCTGCGGGAGCACACCGCGGGGGCCCTCGCCGACCGGGCCCCCCTCCCCCGCGCCGTCGCCCCGCTCGCCGACCTCGTGACCGGCGGCGGCTTCCCCGGCATGCTGGCCCAGCGCACCCTGCAGGCCTGGGCCCCGGCGGCACCGGACACGGTCGGGACTGCCCTCGAGCACGCGCTCGCGGGAACCGTCAATTCCGGTCCCCGCGCACGGCTCACCGAGACCCTGGGGCTCGTCCCCGGGGCCGGGCCCGCCGCGCGCCTCCGCGCCCTGGCCGGCAGTCCCGGCGAGGACCAGGACGTCCGCGGGGCCGCCCTCGAGGCCCTGGTCGACCGCGGCCAGACCGGCGCCGAGTCCATGGCCGACTTGGCGGACCTCGCCGGGGCCTGCGCCGACGTGGACGGGCCACTGGCCGCCGTGGCCCGGCTCGCCCTCGCCGACCTCCACGCCGCGGCCGGTCCCGCCCCGGCCTCCAGCGGGGACGGGCTCACGGTCCTGCAGCCGTTCCTGCACGCGGAGATCGACCGGGACCTCACCTTCTCCGGGCGGGGGGACAACGGCGGGATCGCCACGCTGCTCGCCCAGCTGGGCGACGCCCTCAGCGCCCCGGACGGCCCCGGCGGCGTCGCCCGGGTGCTCACGGTGTCCCGCGGCACCCACGACGAGGCGCGGGCGGCGACGGCCCGTCCAGCCGGGGCGGGGCACGTCTTCGGTGTCGTCCCCTTCACCGGACCCCCGGTGCACATGGCGGACGCCTGGCCGCGGCGGGTGGCCGCGGAACGGGGGCTGCGGCGCGTGCTGCGCCGGGCCGGCCCCGTGGACGTGCTGCACCTGCGCATGGCCGACGTCGGCTCGATGGCGGCCGCGGCGGTGGCCGCGGAGCTCGGCATCCCGTGGGTGCTCACGATGGCCCCCGATCCGCACGCGCTCGTCGCCGCCCGCGAGCGCGCCGGCACCCTGACCCGGGCCGGCTTCGGCGCGGCCGACCGTGTGGAGCACCTGTGGTTCCGCGTGCGCCTGCTCGCCGACCTCGCGGCGCGGGCGGAGCACCTGGTGCTCTTCCCCCGCCCGGACGTGGCCCGGGACGCCCGCGCGCTGCTCGACGTGGACCTGGACGAGCCCGGGCGGTGCACGGTGGTGCCGGAGGGCATCGACCTGGGCGCCGTGGACCGTGCCGCCGCGCAGGTGCGCACCGGCGCCGGACCGCACCTCGCGGAGCTCGACACCGTGCTCGCGGCCCTGCCCGCCGCCCGGCGCGGACTGCCGCTCGTGGTCACGGTGGGCCGCCTGCACCGGGTGAAGGGCACGGCCACGCTCGTCGAGGCCTGGGCCCGGGACGCCGGGCTGCGGGACCGCTGCAACCTCCTCGTCGTGGGCGGGGACCTCGTCTCCCCCTCCGCCGACGAGCGCGAGCAACTCACCCGGATCGACGCCGCCCTCCCCCGAGCCGAGGCCGCCACCGCCGGCCTGCTTCTGGCCGGCCACCGTCCCCACGCCACCGTGGCCGCCTGGCTCGCCGCGGTGCGCCGGGGCCGGCCGGGCCTGTCCTCCCCCGCCGGCGTCTACGTCTGCGCGAGCCTCAAGGAGGAGTTCGGCGTGGCGCTGGTCGAGGCCCTCGCCACCGGGCTGCCGGTCGTGGCGCCCGACGCCGGCGGGCCGGCCACCTTCGTGGCCGACGGCGTCACCGGCGTCCTCGTCGACACCGGCGACCCCGCCGCGCTGGCCCGGGCCGTGGCCCGGGCCCTCGACCTGGCGGCGCGCCCCGACGCGGAGCGCACCGCCGACGCGGCCCGCGCCATGGTCCGCGACCGCTTCAGCATCGAGGGGATGGCGACCGCCCTCACCTCCGTCTACGACGACGCCGTGGCGCACACGGCCGACAGGAGCCCCACCCCGTGACCCTGCTCGTGATCAGCCCGGACTACGCCTCCCACCTGTTCCCCCTCGCGACCCTGGCCACCGCGTGGCGGGACGCCGGGGAGCGGGTGGTCGTGGCCACCGGTCCGGCGACCGCCGCCATCGCCCGGGGCTTCGGCTTCGAGGTCGAGATCCTGCCGCTGGGCCGCGGCTCCAACCCCGGGGTCATCCGGGCCGAGGAGCAGCCCCCCGGGGAGGACGACGCCCTGCGCGGGTTCTTCGCCGCCACCCGCCGCGGCCCCGCGGAGACCCTGGCCTTCCAGGCCCGGGCCCGGCGCGACGACCTGCTCTGGGACCCGCTCGGCACCGCCCGGCGGGTCCAGGACGTGGTGGACCGCGTCCGGCCGGACCAGGTGGTCGTGGACCACCTCGCCTTCGCGGCGCGTCTGGCCCTGACCGGCTCCGGGATCCGGCACGCCGACGTGGTCCTGGGCCACCCCTCGGCCCTGACGGTGGCCGACGAGGTCTACGGGCACCCGCCCGCCTGGCCCGGCCGGCTGCGCCCGTCCCCGGCCGAGCTGGAGGCGCTGCACCGGCTGTGCTCCTCCGTGCGGGACGAGTTCACGGAGCAGTGGAACGAGGCCCTGCAGCAGATCGCCTCCGGCACCCCGGCGAGCGCCGACGCCTTCGCGGAGACCGGCGACGACCTCCTGCTCAACTACCCGGGCGAGCTCCACGACGAGCACCGGACCCGGGCGCTGCCCGAGCACACGTTTCTGGGCTCGGCCGTCCGGGAGGAGGCCGAGGACCCCGAGGTGGCCGCGTGGCTGGCCTGCTCGGACCGCCCGATCGTCTACATCAGCCTCGGCAGCTTCCTGTCCGTGCGCGGGGACGTGCTCGCCCGGGTCGCGGAGGCCCTCCGCGGCCTGGACGTGCGGGTCGCCCTCGCGGCCGGGGCGACCCGGCCCGCCGAGCTGGGCCCGGTCCCGGAGTCCTGGCTCGTGCGCGGAACCCTGCCGCAGGTCACCCTGCTGCGCCGCGCGAGCGTCGCGGTCTCCCACGGCGGGAACAACAGCGTGACCGAGGCGCTCACCGCCGGGGTGCCCCTGCTGCTGCTGCCGATGTCCACGGACCAGTTCGCCGGGGCGGCGGCCCTCGAGGCGGCGGGGCTCGGGACGGTGCTCGACCCCAACGCCCTGTCGGCCGCCGAGGTGCGGGACGCCGTGGCCGAGCTGCTCGACGACGGCCACGAGCGGCGGGGGGCGCTCGAGGACCTCCGGCACGACCTGACCCGCCGGCCCGGGCCGGTGCGGGCGTTCGCGGCCCTTGTCGAGTGAGCCCTCGGGCCTGCCGCTGATCGTCCTGCCGCCGTCCCGGGGGCTGGCCGGGGCGACGGCCGGGCAGGCGCCGGCGTTCGGCCGCACCCTCCGCCTCGCCCTCGCCATGCGCGGCGGCGTGAGCCTCGCCGTGTGGATCGGCGGCGCGGTGGCCGAGCTGGACCTGCTGCGCCGGATCCGGATCCACCGGGACCGCCGCGGGGCGCTGCACGCCTACCTCCTGCACCCCGCCGAGACCCCGGACCCGGTGCTCGAGGAGCGGGCGGCGGTGTACGCGCGGCTGCTCGCGGACGCCGGCTACGACAGGGTGGACATCGACCTCCTCGCCGGGGCCAGCGCCGGCGGGCTCAACGGCGTGGTGCACGCCGTGGCCCAGCGCGCGGGCTCCGACCTGGACGCCCTCGGCCGGATCTGGGCGGAGCACGGCGCCCTCGGCCGGCTGCTGCGCCCGCTCGGACGGCACCCCGTGGACTCCCTGCTGCGCGGCGACGACTACCTGTGGCCACGGCTGCTGGAGGCGCTCCTGGCGCTCCGGGGCAGCCCGGAGCACCACCCGGACCTGGTGGCCGAGCACGTCACGGTCGAGCTCTCCGCGACGGTCCTGGACAGCGACCCCTCGCCCTACAGCGCGTCGGCGGAGGGGCGCAGCGACTTCCACTTCTCCTCCCCGGAGCCGGGCTCCCCCGGTCCGTCCCTGGACAACGACATCCCGGGGCGGGACACGGCCCCCGCGCAGGCCGCGGCCGCGCTGTCCCGGCTGGCCTACGCCGCCCGGGCGACGTCCTCCTTCCCCGGCGCCTTCGAGCCGGCCTCGGTGTGGTCCGCCCCGACCCCGGGCCCGCGGGGCGCCCCGGGCCCGGCGGCCGGGCGCCCGGATCTGAGCCACGCGTTCGGCGCCCACCGCGACCCCGCGGAACTGCCCTACCACGTGGTCGACGGCGGGGTGTTCGACAACATCCCCATCGACCGGGCCCTGGAGGCCGCGCGCACCAGGACGTCCCTGCGGCACGCCGACCGGGCCCTGCTGTACCTCGACCCGGACCCGCCCCACCGCGAGCGTGCCGTGCCCTTCGTGCGCGACCTGCCGCGGCTCGTGGGCACGCTCGCCGCCACGGTCTCCCGGCTGCCGCGGCGGGAGTCGGACGACGACGAGGTCCTGGCCCTGTCCGACTACCTGGACGCCCAGCTCGTGGCCGGCGGCCGCCTGCACCCGCTCGCGGCGCTGATCGGGGGCTGGGACGAGGCCTCCCTCGAGGAGCGGCGCCGGGCCTACCTGCGCTACCGGGCCCGGACCGACGCCGACCTGCTGTCCCGCCTCCTGACCCGCCCGGCGCAGTGGCAGCTCACCTCGACCCTGGCCCGGCGCGACGCCCTGCGGGCCCGGCCGCCCCGTGCGCTCGACCCGCTGCGGGCGGAGCTGCTCCGGCGCTACGACGCCCTCTCCCGGGGCCCGCTGGAGGACCCCGCCGCCGCCGCGGTGCTGCGCGGGGCACAGGCCCTGTTCGACGCCGCCGCCTGCGTGCTGTCCTGGGTGCGCGTGCTGGAGGAGCTGGGCCTCGACGGGCCGGCCGGACCGCCCGGGGGATTCGACCGGTCCCTCGCCCGCGAGCGCGCCTACCGGGTGCTGGCGCGCGCCCGCCACGAGCGCGACCGGCGCTTCCACGCCGTACTGGCCGCCGTCGCGGACCCGGCGGCCGATCCCACCGGGGCCGTGGACCCCTGGCTCTGCGCGGCCGGCGCGGGGCACCGGCCGGCGGACGCCTCCTGGGCCGAGCTCGACGCGGTCGTGGACGGGCTCCGGGGACTGCGCGCCGCGGTGGACGAGCACCTGGACGCCGACGTCCCCGGCCGGGCGGCCCGCCGCGCGGTCTGGGAGGCGTCACCCTGGTCCAGGATCCCCGCCGGGGAGAGGGCGCCGGGCGCGGCGGACCTGCCCCCGCTCCTGGCCGCCGCAGGGATCCCCGCCGCGGTGTCCCCTGTGGCCTACGGGGAGATCCGCGGCGACCAGGCCCCCGCGGCGCCGGACGCGTTCCCCGCGCTCCGGGCGGCGCTGGTCCGTGACCGCCTCCAGCAGGCCCTCGACACGCCGGGGGCGGATCCCCGGGAGCTCGCCCGCCTGCTCACGGACGCCGAGGAGCGGATGCCGGCGGGCGCCAAGCTGGCCGGTGCGGGACTGCTGAACTTCCGGGGGTTCCTGGCCGCGGACTGGCGGGCCCACGACTGGTGGTGGGGACGCCTCGACGCGGCGGCCGGGGTCGCCGGATTCCTGCGCGGGCTGCCGGCGGCCGCTCCGGCGTCTCCCCCGACACCCTCGACGCCCCCGACGGCCCCGCCCGGCGCGCCGAGCGGTTCCCCGGCCGGGGACAGCCCGACGGTCGACCCCGTCGTCGCCGGCCTGCAGGACGCCCTGCTGCGCGACGCCGGGCACGGCTGTCCCGCCCGCGGCCGGGCGGTGGTCGGCGCGAGCGCCGACGGGCTGGACCGGCTGGCCCCGGGGCACCGCCTCTCGCTGGCCTCGCGCGGGGTGCGCGTGCTGGGGCGGGCCCTGGCGGGCACCCCGGACCTGCCCCGCCCCGTCTGGGAGGTCGTGCTGCTGGTGCTCCAGCCCCTGCTCGTGCTCGTGCCCGCGGTGGTGACCCCGGTGCGCGCCGCCCTGGCCGCCGTGGCGCTGACGGCCGGGCTGTGGCCGGCCGCGGGCCCGGTCGCCGCGGAGGCACGGGCGTGGTCCTGGCCCGGTGCCGCCCTGCTCGCGGCGGTCGCCGCGGCGCTCGTGCTGTCCCTCCTGCGGACGGGGCGGCGCGCGCTGCGGAGGTGGTCGGCCGTCCGGGACGCCGCCGGGGAGCGGCCGCCTCCTCGCACCGGGGCCGCCTCCGGGGAGCCTGCGGGATCGGCCGTCCCGGCGGTCACTGCCGCGGAGGTCGGCGCCGCCCGCGGCGGCGCGCTGCGGCGGTCCGCCCTCGCGGGTGCGGCCGCCCTGTCCCTGCTGCTCCCGCTCGGGGCGGCCGTGCCGTCCGGGCGCGCGGCCGCGGTCCTGCTGCTGGTGCTCGGCGTGCTCGCACTGGAACGCCTGAGCGCGGTGCTCGCGCTGCGCGTGCCGAGCCGCGAGGGCCTGGACGAGATCGGGCGGGCGGTCCTCGTGGTGCCGGCCGCGGTGGCGGTCTGGGCCGTGGCGGCCCTGACCGGCCTCCCGGGCCTCGTGCCGGACGGCGCCGGAGCGCGGGCCGCCGCGCTGGCCCTGGCGCTGCTGGCGGTCGGCGTCCTGCTGCTGGCCGGGTGGGTGCGGCCCGCCTGGGCCCTCGCCGTCGTGCCGGCCGCGGCGGCCGTCGGCGGCGCCGCGTCCTGGGTGCTGTGGTCCTGGGCCGGCGGTCCCGGGTCGCTGTGGACCGACCTGGCGGCCGTGGCCGGGGCCGCCTACGCCTGGGCGGCCGTCCTGTGGTGGGCGCCCGCCGAGGGCATGCTGCGGCGGCACGGCCCCGGCGAGGAGCTGCTGCCCCGCCCGTGAGCCGGCGAGTCCAGGTCCGGGACGAGGCAGGGCTCGGACGGGGCGGGTCCCGGACGAGGCGGGTCCCGGAGGGACGGACCTCAGAAGAGGCCGGTCACGCGCCCGTCGTCGTCGATCCCGATCCGCTCGGCCGCCGGGGAGGTGCCCAGTCCCGGCATGGTGCGCATCGTCCCGCAGATTGCGTAGAGGTACCCGGCGCCCACGGCGGCGCGCAGCTCCCGGACGGGCAGGGACCACCCGGTGGGCGCTCCCTTGCGGGCCGGGTCCGCGGTGGTGGACAGGTGGGTCTTGGCGATGACGACCGGCAGCCCCCCGTAGCCGAGCTCCTCGTAGCGGGCCAGCTGGTGCTCCGCGGCCGGGGTGATCTCGAGGCCGTCCGCGCCGTAGACGCGGGTGGCGACCGCGGTGAGCTTGTCCTCGAGGGACTCGGTGAGCCCGTAGGTCGGGGTGTACCCGGCCGGGCGCTCGCACGCGGCCGCCACGGCGTCGGCGAGCTCGGCCGCCCCGGCGCCGCCCTCGGACACCGCCGTGCACACGGCCACCTCCGCCCCGGTCGCCCGGGCGATCCGGCGGATCGCCTCGTGCTCCGAGGGGTGGTCCCCGGGGAACGCGTTGATCGCCACGACCGGGGAGATCCCGAAGGACCGGGCGATCGCCAGGTGGTGGAGCAGGTTCGCCGCCCCCGCCTCCACGTCCTCGGGGTTCTCCTGGAGCATCTCCGCCGGCAGCGCCCTGCCCGGGCGCACGGTGTAGCGGCCGGAGTGGGTCTTCAGCGCCCGCACCGTGGTCACGAGCACCGCCGCGTCCGGGGTCAGCCCGGAGGCCCTGGCCTTGACGTTGACCAGGCGCTCGAGGCCCATGTCCGCGCCGAACCCGGCCTCGGTGATGACGTAGTCGGCGTGGGCCATGGCCACGTAGTCGGCGACCACGGAGGAGTTGCCGGTCGCGATGTTGCCGAACGGTCCGGCGTGGACCAGCGCCGGGGTCGCCTCGAGGGTCTGCAGCAGGTTCGGCTGGAAGGCGTCCTGCAGCAGCACCGCCATGGACCCGGCGGCCTTGAGGTCCTCGGCGGAGACCGGCTCGCCGTCGTGCTTGGCGCCCACCACGATCCGGCCCAGGCGGCGGCGCAGGTCGGCGAAGGACGTGGCGAGCGAGAGGATCACCATCACCTCGGACGCGGCCGTGATGTCGAAGCCCGTCTGGCGGGGCACGCCGTCCTGGTGGTCGCCGAGGCCCACCACCACGGTGCGCAGCGCCCGGTCGTTGACGTCGAGGACCCGCCGCCACGTGATCGAGCGGGCGTCCAGGCCCAGGGCGTTGCCGTGGTGCAGGTGGTTGTCGATCATCGCCGCCAGCAGGTTGTGGGCGGCCGTCACGGCGTGGAAGTCCCCGGTCAGGTGCAGGTTGAGCTTGTCCATCGGCAGCAGCTGGGCGTACCCCGCCCCCGCCGCCCCGCCCTTGATCCCGAACGTCGGCCCCATGGACGGCTGGCGCAGGGTCAGGGCGGCGGAGCGGCCGGTGGCGGCCATGCCCTGGGCCAGGCCCACCGCCGTGGCCGTCTTCCCCTCGCCGAGCGGCGTGGGGGTCAGCGACGTGACCACCACGTACCGCACGCCGCGGGCGTGCTTGCGCGCGGCGGCCTCCTCGGGGGTGGACACCTCGTCCGGGCGCGGGTCGACCTTCGCCACGAAGCGCCCGTAGGGCTCCAGGCGGTCGGCGGCGATCCCGGCGGCCGCCGCGATCTCGCTCACGGGGCGGGGCCGGGCGGCCTGGGCTATCTCCAGGTCCGAGGGCATCGGGTCGGTGACGTGCGTCATGGGGCCAGTCTGCTGGACCCGGGGCGTCCCGGCCAGTGCCCCGCCGTCCTCGCGCGGGCCCCGGCGGCGCGGAACCGGCACGGGCCGGGGCGCGCCGTCCCGATACAGTGGAGGACGATGAAACTCCTCGAAGCCCTCTCCCCCGAGCTCGGCACCCCGGGCCACCCGTACTACCGCGGCGACTTCGCCACCAACGCCCTGTCCGGGGACGAGGTCTACGAGGGGTTCCTCGGCTGGATCGCCTCCCGGGACATGGAGCTCTACCCCGCCCAGGACGAGGCCGTGCTCGAGTTCGCGAGCGGGTCCAACGTGATCCTCGCGACCCCGACCGGGTCCGGGAAGTCCACGGTGGCCGTCGCGGCGCACTACGCGGGTCTCGCCGCCGGGCAGCGCTCGTACTACACCGCCCCCATCAAGGCGCTCGTGTCCGAGAAGTTCTTCTCGCTCGTGGAGATCTTCGGCGCGGAGAACGTCGGCATGGTCACCGGGGACTCCGCGGTCAACGCCGCGGCCCCCATCATCTGCTGCACCGCGGAGATCCTCGCCAACGTCGCCCTGCGCGAGGGCCGGGACGCGGACGTGGGGCCCGTGGTGATGGACGAGTTCCACTTCTACTCCGACCCGCAGCGCGGCTGGGCGTGGCAGGTGCCGCTGCTGGAGCTGCCCCAGGCGCAGTTCCTGGTCATGAGCGCCACGCTCGGGGACGTCTCCCGCTTCGAGGAGGGGATCACGGAGCTCACGGGCCGCCCGACCACGACGGTGTCCTCCGCGGAGCGGCCCATCCCGTTGCACCACTACTGGTCCGAGGACCCCATCCACGAGGCCCTCGAGGAGCTGCTGAGCACCAACCAGGCCCCGGTCTACGTGGTGCACTTCTCCCAGCTGCAGGCCATGGACCAGGCCCAGAACCTGATGTCCGTCAACGTGCTGACCAAGGAGGAGAAGGAGCGCATCGGCGAGCTCATCGCCGGGTTCCGCTTCTCGGCCGGCTTCGGCAAGACCCTCAACCGGCTGGTCCGCCACGGAATCGGGGTCCACCACGCCGGGATGCTGCCCAAGTACCGCCGGCTCGTGGAGCAGCTCGCCCAGACGGGGCTGCTCAAGGTCATCTGCGGCACCGACACCCTGGGGGTCGGCATCAACGTGCCCATCCGCACCGTGGTCATCACGGCGCTGTCCAAGTTCGACGGCGAGCGCACTCGCCGGCTCAATGCCCGCGAGTTCCACCAGATCGCCGGCCGGGCCGGGCGGGCCGGCTACGACACCGCGGGCACCGTGGTGGTCCAGGCGCCCGAGCACGTCATCGAGAACAACAAGGCCATGAAGAAGGCCCACGCCAAGTTCGGCGACGACCAGAAGAAGCTGCGGCAGGTGGTGCGGAAGAAGCCGCCGCAGGGCTTCGTGTCCTGGGGGAAGCCGACGTTCGAGACCCTGGTCGCCTCCGATCCGGAACCGCTGACCTCGTCCTTCACGGTGACCCACTCGATGCTGCTCAACCTCCTGCAGCGCCCCGGGGACCCGGTGCTCGCGGCGTGGCACCTGCTGACCCACAACCACGAGACGCGGCCGCGGCAGCGCGCCCTGCTGAAGCAGGCCATCGGCATCCTCAAGGAGCTGCGCGCCGCCGGCGTCGTCGAGAAGCTCCCGAAGCCCGACGAGGAGGGCCGCACCTGGCGGCTGACCGTGGAGCTGCAGGAGAACTTCGCCCTCAACCAGCCGCTGTCCCCCTTCGCCCTCGCCGCCCTCACCCTGCTGGACCGGGAGGACCCGGGCTACGCCCTGGACGTCGTCTCCGTGATCGAGGCGACCCTGGAGAAGCCCCGCCAGGTGCTGAACATGCAGGAGAAGAAGGCCCGCGGGGAGGCCGTGGCGTCGATGAAGGCCGAGGGCCTCGACTACGACGAGCGGATGAAGGAGCTCGAGGACGTCAGCTACGCCAAGCCGCTCGAGGAGCTGCTGACCCAGGCGTTCGAGACGTACCGCACCGGCGCCCCGTGGGTGGCGCAGTTCGAGCTGACGCCCAAGTCCGTGGTGCGGGACATGTACGAGCGCGCCATGACGTTCGGCGACTACGTGCAGTTCTACGGTCTGGCCCGGTCCGAGGGCATCCTGCTGCGCTACCTCTCCGACGCCTACAAGGCGCTGCGCCAGACCGTGCCCCTGGACCTGCTCCGGGAGGACCTCGAGGACCTCGTGGAGTGGCTGGGCGAGCTCATCAGGCAGACCGACAACTCGCTGCTCGACGAGTGGGAGAAGCTGGCCGCCGGGGAGGAGTCCCCCATGGGCACCTCCGCGGACTCCCTGGAGGAGCTCATCGACGAGCAGCCCCCCGTGATCACGTCCAACCCGCGGGCGTTCCGGGTCATGGTGCGCAACGCGCTGTTCCAGCGCGTCGAGCTGTTCGCGGACGAGAAGGACAAGGTCCTGGGCGCCCTCGACGGCGAGCACGGCTGGGACCGGGACCGGTGGGCGGACGCCATGGACGCGTACTTCGGCGAGCACGAGGACATCTACACGGACCCCCAGTCGAGGGGGCCGGGGCTGATCCGGATCGATGAGCAGCCCGAGGGCCTGCCGGGGTTCTGGACCGTGGTGCAGGTCTTCGACGACCCGGACGGCCACCACGACTGGGGCATCAACGCCCGCATCGACCTGCGGGTCTCGGACGCGGACGGCTTCCCCGCGGTGGTCGTGGACAACGTGGGGCCCATCACCGAGACGGGCCGCTGAGCCGGGGCCGCCCGGCGGTCCCTCCCACGACGACGGAGCCCCCGGTGCGCACCTGCTCGGTGCGCGCCGGGGGCTCCTGCTCCCGGTGCGCGGGGCACCGGGAGGGGGTGGCTCAGACGGCGGAGCTGCCGCCGCCGCGGGGGGCGTCCGGGGTCGTGGTGCCGGCCGACTCCTGGGTCTCGGCCCGGGCGCCCGAGAGGGCCTCGGCCTCCGGGGCCGGCACGGCGTCCGGCTCCGGGCCCACCCCGGTGCGCTCGAACTCGCGGTGCTTGCCGCGGGCGCGGTCCAGGAGCTCGTGGAACTGCTTCTCGGACTCGAGCAGCTCCTGGCGGTGCTTGTCGGAGATCTTCGGCATCTGCCGCTGGTACTTCGCGGCCTTCTCCGCCAGCTTCTGGCGCTCCCCGGCGGGGGCGTCCTGCGGCAGGGTCACGTACTTCTCGGCGACGGTCTGCAGGCCGTTGAGCACGCGCAGGGCCCGGCCCTTGGGGCTGTAGAGGGAGGCCAGGACGGTGATGATCAGCACCCCCACGATGACGGTCAGCGAGAGGCTGATGCCGACCTCGACGACCTCCACGTGCTCACCGTTGTTGATGAAGCTCAGGTTGTTCTCGTGCAGGGCGTGCAGGATGAGCTTGACGCCGATGAAGCCGAGGATGATCGCCAGGCCCCAGGAGAGGTAGATGAGGCGGTCCAGGAGACCGTCGATGAGGAAGTAGAGCTGGCGCAGGCCCATGAGGGAGAACGCCACGGCGGTGAACACCAGGTAGGTCTGCTGGGTCAGGCCGAAGATCGCGGGGATGGAGTCCAGCGCGAAGAGCACGTCGGTGCCGCCGATGGCCACCATCACGAGCAGCATCGGCGTCATGACCTTCTTGCCGTTCTCCATGGTGAACAGCTTGTCGCCGTCGTACTCGTCGGAGGTGTGCATGAAGCGCTTGGCGGTGCGGATGATGAAGTTGTCCGCCTCGTCGTGGGCGGACTCGGACAGCTCGCCCTTGATCAGGGAGCCGGCCGTCAGCAGCAGGATGAGGCCGAACAGGTAGAAGATCCAGGCGAACTGGTTGATGAGCCCGGCGCCCACGAAGATCAGGGCGGTGCGGGCGATCAGGGCGAACGTGATGCCGAAGAGCAGGACCTTCTGCTGGTCCTCGCGCGGGACCTTGAAGGAGGCGATGATGATGAGGAAGACGAAGAGGTTGTCGACCGACAGCGCCTTCTCGGTGATGTACCCGGCGTAGTACTCGCCGGCGTACCGCCCGCCCCACTCGACGAGGACGAACAGGCCGAAGAGGAGGGCGATGCCCACGTAGATCGCGGACCAGATCGCGGCTTCCTTGAGCTGCGGTTCGTGGGCCTTGCGCACGTGGAACACGTAGTCGAAGAGCAGCAGGCCGACGATGGCCGCGATGGTGACGATCCAGACGGTGAGTGAGACTTCCATGGTTCTGCTTTCGGGGTCGAGAACGGGACAGCCGTAAGTCTCTCCGCCGCTCCCGCGGGACCGTTCCGGTCCGGTGCTGGGCTCGACCGCTGCGTCCGGCCGGGTTGTGGCACCCGACGTGCTGACGTCCACAGCGCTGAGGGATACTCCCCTAGGCTCGGCCCAGTCTATACGGACGGCCCGGCCGGCACAGGCAGGGGCCCGGTCCGCCGTGCGGCGGACCGGGCCCCTGGTCTCGCGGGCCGTCGACGACGGCCCCGGGCGCTCAGCCCGCGGGGGTGCTCAGTGCCGGGCCTCCCGGTGCTCCGCGTGCTCCGGGGGCCGGCTCTCGCTGTGGTGCTCCTCCGCGGTCTTGCCCGTGCGCTCGTGGAGGTCGGGCAGCTCCACGGCGGAGCGCTCCGCGGCGCCGCGGGCCGCACGGTGCTTCTGCACGAGCTCGGCCTGCACGATGCGGATCTCCCGGGTGGGGGTGCCCTCCGGGATGCCCCGGTAGACCTCGATGGCCCGGTGCAGCTCGGCGACGGCGTGGGCGGACCGGCCCTTCGGGCTGACCATCGACGCGACCGTGGCGACCACGATGATGGCCACGATCACGCCCAGGGACACGAAGGTGGGGATCTCGGGGGCCCACCCGATGTGCTCGCCGCCGTTGATGAAGGGCACCTCGTTCTCGTGCATGGCGTGCAGGATGAGCTTGACGCCGATGAACGCCAGGATCAGCGACAGTCCGTGCTTGAGGTAGATGAGCCGCTCCATGAGCCCGCCGAGCAGGAAGTAGAGCTGGCGCAGGCCCATGAGGGCGAAGATGTTGGCCGTGAAGACGATGAACGGGCTCTGGGTCAGCCCGAAGATCGCCGGGATGGAGTCGAAGGCGAACATCAGGTCGGTCACGCCGATGGTCACGAAGACGACGAGCATCGGGTTGAAGAGCTTCTTGCCGTCCACGGTGGTGCGCAGCTTGTTGCCGTCGTACCGGTCCGTCATGGGGACCACGGTGCGCAGCCTGCGGATGAGGCCGTTCTCCTCCGACTCGTCCTCGCCGTCGTCCTTGGCCTGGTGGTACGCCGTCCAGAGCAGGAAGACGCCGAAGAGGTAGAAGACCCAGGAGAAGTTCGCGATGATCGTGGCGCCCAGCAGGATGAAGATCCCGCGCAGGACCAGCGCGATGATGATGCCCACCATCAGCACCTCCTGCTGGTACTTCCGCGGCACCGCGAACCGGGTCATGATCACGATGAACACGAACAGGTTGTCGATGCTGAGGCTGTACTCCGTGATCCAGCCCGCCACGAACTGTGTGCCCTGCTCGGCGCCCGCGAAGGCGAACATCAGGGCGCCGAAGACGAGGGCGAGGGCCACGTAGACGCCCACCCAGATGCCGGCCTCCTTCATGGAGGGCTCGTGGGGGCGCTTGGCGACCATGATCAGGTCGAAGAGCAGGATGCAGCCGAGAACGACGAAGGAGCCGATCTCGAACCACGCGGGTAGCTGTGTGTGCACGCGAGTTCTTTCGCTTGGAGATGGGTGAGCCCGCGGGCCGGCGTCGTCCGGGGAACGGGGCGGACCGGGGCATCACGATGAGCCGCAAGTCTCTCCACCGTCCCCGGCGGGCTGGAGGCCCGGGTGCCGAGGTGCGGTCGCTGCGACCGGCCCGGCTCCGTTGCCCGGCGTGCTTACGACCGCAGCGCTGAGGGATACTCCCCTACGCGGAGAGCACTCTACCCGAACCTGGGAGAACGCCGGGAACGGACGCGGCCCCGGGTCCCGGTCCCGGCCGGAGCGGGCTCAGGCGTGCCCTGCCTGCTGCATCTGCCGCAGCTCCTTCTTGAGGTCCGCGAGCTCGTCGCGGATCCGCCCGGCGAGCTCGAACTGCAGCTCGGCGGCCGCGGCCTGCATCTGCTCCGTCATCTGCGCGATGAGGTCCGTGAGGTCCTCCGCCGGCGCGGCCGCGAACCCGTCCCGGCGCAGCTTGTCCTCCGCGGCCGCCACGGCGTCCCGCCCGCCCTTCGCCCCGGTCGGCGCGGTCTTCTTGCCGGCGGCGGCACGGCGGGCGAGCAGCTCCCGGGTGTCCTCCTCCTCGCGCTGGAGCTGGTCGGTGATGTCCGCGATCTTCTTCCGCAGCGGCTGCGGGTCGATCCCGTGTTCCGTGTTGTAGGCGACCTGGATCTCCCGGCGCCGGTTCGTCTCCTCGATGGCCGTGGCCATCGAGTCGGTGATCCGGTCCGCGTACATGTGCACCTGGCCGGAGACGTTGCGGGCGGCACGGCCGATCGTCTGGATGAGGGACGTCGTGGAGCGCAGGAAGCCCTCCTTGTCGGCGTCGAGGATCGCCACCAGGGAGACCTCGGGCAGGTCCAGGCCCTCGCGCAGCAGGTTGATGCCCACGAGGACGTCGAACGTGCCCATCCGCAGCTCGCGCAGCAGCTCCACGCGGCGGAGGGTGTCCACGTCCGAGTGCAGGTACTGGACCTTGACCCCGTGCTCCATGAGGTACTCGGTGAGGTCCTCGGCCATGCGCTTGGTGAGGGTCGTGACGAGCACGCGCTCGTCCCGCTCGACCCGCGCGTTGATCTCGTCGAGGAGGTCGTCGATCTGCCCCTTGGTCGGCTTGACGACCACCTCGGGGTCGATCAGCCCGGTGGGCCGGATGATCTGCTCCACGTAGCCGTCCGCCTGGGACAGCTCGTACTTGCCCGGCGTGGCCGAGAGGTAGACGGTCTGGCCGATGCGCCCCAGGAACTCGTCCCACTTCAGCGGGCGGTTGTCCATCGCCGAGGGCAGCCGGAAGCCGTGCTCCACGAGGGTGCGCTTGCGGGACATGTCGCCCTCGTACATGCCGCCGATCTGCGGGATCGTCACGTGGGACTCGTCGACCACCAGCAGGAAGTCGTCCGGGAAGTAGTCGATGAGGCAGTGCGGGGCGGAGCCGCGGGGGCGGCCGTCGATGTGCAACGAGTAGTTCTCGATGCCGTTGCAGTAGCCCATCTGCTCCATCATCTCGAGGTCGTACGTGGTGCGCATCCGCAGCCGCTGGGCCTCGACGAGCTTGTTCTGGGACTCCAGCTCCTTCAGCCGCGCGGCGAGCTCGTCCTCGATGGACTTCACGGCCGTGGCCATCCGGTCCGCGCCGGCCACGTAGTGGGAGGCGGGGAAGACGTACATCTCCGTCTCCTCCCGGATGATCTCCCCGGTGAGCGGGTGCAGGGTGTAGATCGACTCGATCTCGTCGCCGAAGAACTCCACCCGGACCGCGTGCTCCTCGTACATCGGGATGATCTCCACGGTGTCCCCGCGCACGCGGAACGTGCCGCGGTGGAAGTCGACGTCGTTGCGCGCGTACTGCATGTTCACGAACCGGCGCAGCAGCTCGTCGCGGTCCATCTCCTCCCCCCGGCGCAGCGTGACCATCTGCGCCACGTACTCCTCGGGGGTGCCCAGACCGTAGATGCAGGACACGGTGGCGACCACGACGACGTCCCGGCGGGTCAGCAGCGCGTTGGTCGCGGAGTGCCGCAGCCGCTCGACCTCCTCGTTGATGGAGGAGTCCTTCTCGATGAAGGTGTCCGTCTGCGGCACGTAGGCCTCGGGCTGGTAGTAGTCGTAGTAGGACACGAAGTACTCGACGGCGTTGTTGGGCAGCAGCTCCCGCAGCTCGTTGGCGAGCTGCGCGGCGAGCGTCTTGTTCTGCACCATGACGAGGGTGGGCCGCTGGACGCGCTCGATGAGCCACGCGGCGGTCGCGGACTTGCCGGTGCCGGTGGCTCCGAGCAGCACGACGTCCTTCTCCCCCGCCTCGATCCTCGCGGCGAGCTCCTCGATGGCCCGGGGCTGGTCGCCGGCGGGCACGTAGTCGGAGATGACCTCGAAGGGGGCGACGACACGGTTGATCTTCTGGGCGAGGCTCATGGCACCAGGCTACGCGCCGCCCCGGACACGGAGGCCGGGTTCCTCCGGAGGCGATCGGCCCCGCGGCCGCCGGGGCCGCACGCCGGAAATACGCCGCGGGCGCCGCCCGTTGCACAGGACACACCGCCGCGCCGGGCGGGTGCCGGCGGGCCCCGCCGGCAGCGGCCGGGCCACCACCGGGAGGAACACCGTGTCCATCGTCATCACCGGCGCGACCGGCCGGCTGGGCCGTCACGTCATCAGCTCCCTGCTGCGCCTGGACGTGCAGCTGCCGGACCTCGTGGCCGCCGGCCGCGACGAGGAGAAGCTCGGCGCCCTCCGGGAGCTGGGCCTGGCCACCGTCCGGGCCGACTACACCGAGCCCGCGACCCTCGACGAGGCGTTCGCGGGGGCGGACACGGTCCTGCTGATCTCCAGCAGCGAGGTGGGGATCCGCGTTCCCCAGCACCGGAACGCGGTCGACGCCGCCGTCCGGGCCGGGGTCTCCCGCCTCGTCTACACCAGCGCCCTCGGCGCCGACCGCGGGAAGCTGCTGCTCGCCGACGAGCACCTGGCCACGGAGGAGGCGATCGCCGCGTCCGGGCTCCCGTTCACGATCCTGCGCAACGGCTGGTACACCGAGAACTTCGAGCCGGCCCTGCGGCACGCGGAGACCACCGGCGTGGTCCTGGCCAGTGCCGGGGACGGCCGGGTGGCCAGCGCCACCCGCGGGGACTACGCGGAGGCGATCGCCTCGGTCCTCGCCCAGGACGGCCACGCGGGGCAGACCTACGAGCTCTCGGGGGACGTGGCGTGGAGCTTCGACGAGCTGGCCGCCGCGCTGACCGAGGTCCTGGACCGGGAGGTGACCTACCGGCGACTCACGCCCGAGCAGCACCTGGCGGAGCTGGAGCGGACCGGCGTGGACGAGAGCACCGCGCGGTTCCTGGTCGCACTGGACGCCAACATCGAGGACGGCGCCCTGGACCTCGTCACCGGGGACCTGTCGCGGCTGCTCGGCCGGCGCACCACGGGGCTCGTGGACGCGCTGCGCATGATGCGCTGACGCGCGGGGCCGCGGGCGGGAGTCGTCAGTTGCGGGACGTCCCGGCCCGGGGACCGCCGCGGGAGTCGTCGCGGTGGTAGAGGTACTCGTTGCCGTGCTCGTCCCGCTCGATCACGAAGTGCTTCTGGCACTCCTCGTACCAGGCGTGGGCCCGTTCGCTCTCCCCGGCGCCGTGGGTCTCCGGCGCCACGCGATCGGCCGCGCCGTAGATCTTGAGCGCGATCTGGTTCAACCGGTCCAGGAGGCGGTAGCCCGACGACGGCGCGTCCTCGTTGACGGTGTGCTGCTCTTCAGACATGACGTCCCCCAGGTGACCGCGGTGCGGATGGGACCATTCTATTCCTCGTGCCGCGCCCCGCGAAGGCCGGTCGGTCGGCAGCTCCGGACGCCCGGGCGGCGCGCCAGGAGGGCCCGCCGGGAGGGCGCGGTCACATCCGCTGGTACCTGGCCCGGACCACCATGAAGGCCCCGTAGCAGATGAGGCCCAGGGCCACGGCCCCGAGGATCCACGCCCCGAAGGGCTGCTCCTGGAGCGCCTTGAGCGCACCGTCCAGCCCCGAGGACTGCTCCGGGTCGCTGCGCACCGTGGCGACGACGACGAGCACCCCGAGCACGGCCAGGGCCACGCCCTTGGCCGCGTAGCCGGCCGTGCCCAGCCACATGACCGCCCTGCCGGCCGTGCCCGGCGGCAGGCGCTTCAGGTTCTCCCGGAAGGACCTCGTCACGCCCCGGTGGACGAAGAAGGCGCCGGCGACGACGAGGCCCAGCCCCACGACGATCAGCAGGACCGTGCCGGCCGGGTGCGCCATGAGCCGGGCGCTGAGCGACTGGGTGGACCCGCTGCTGTCGCTCGTGCCGCCGAGGGCGTAGGTCCCGAACACGGCGCCGATGGCGCCGTAGACGACCGCCTGGCCGCCCATCTTGACGCGGTGCTTGAGCCGGTCCCGGTCCGAGCGCTGCGTCGCGCCGAAGAAGATCTCGCTGAACAGGAAGACGGCGAGCGCCGCGCAGCCGAGGAAGCACGCCCACAGCAGGACGGTGCCGCCCGGGCTGCCGGCGAGCGCGGCGACCGCCCCCGACTGGTCCGCCGAGCCCGAGCCGCCGGTGGCCACGCGCAGCGCGATGACCCCGATCATGACGTGCAGCAGACCCGCCGCCACGTACCCGGCGCGGGCCGCGAGGACGAACCCGCGGGAGTCCGTCGCGTCGTCCGCGGCGTCGGCCGCCCTCGTGGCCTGCCGGCCGACCTCGCCCATGGTTCCTCCTGCGGTGTGGGTCTCCATCGTGCGCCTGCGGACCGCCGGTGTCCACGACGCCGTTCAGCTGACACCGGGGTACGCCCCGGACCGGGGCCCGCCGGGGTGCCGCCCCGGGCCGGCTACTGCCGGAAGGCGGCGTCGAACGAGGCGCCGGAGGGGGCGAAGTCGAAGCGCTTCAGGAAGGCCAGGGCCTCGGGGGCGCCCCGGAGGCGGTCCATGCCGGCGTCCTCCCACTCCACGGAGATCGGTCCGTCGTAGCCGATGGCGGTGAGGGCCCGGAAGCTGTCCTCCCACGGCACGTCCCCCCGTCCGGTCGAGACGAAGTCCCAGCCGCGGCGGGGGTCGCCCCAGGGCAGGTGCGAGGACAGGACGCCGTTGCGCCCACCGCCGGTCCGCATCTTCGTGTCCTTGCAGTCCACGTGGTAGATCCGGTCCGCGAAGTCGGAGATGAACGCCACCGGGTCGATCTGCTGCCACAGGAAGTGGCTGGGGTCCCAGTTCAGCCCGAAGGCCGGGCGGTGGCCGATGGCCTCCAGCGCCCGGTGCGTGGACCAGTAGTCGTAGGCGATCTCGGAGGGGTGGACCTCGTGGGCGAAGCGCACCCCGCACTCGTCGAAGACGTCCAGGATGGGGTTCCACCGGTCCGCGAAGTCCTGGTACCCGGCGTCGATCACGTCCTGGGAGACGGGCGGGAACATCGCCACGTACTGCCAGACGGAGGACCCGGTGAAGCCGACCACGGTGTCCACGCCCAGTCTCCGCGCGAGCCGTGCGGTGTGCTGCAGCTCCTCGGCGGCGCGGGTGCGCACTCCCTCGGGCGTGCCGTCGCCCCAGACCCGGGGTCCCACGATGGACTCGTGCCGGAAGTCGATCGGGTCGTCGCAGACCGCCTGGCCCTTGAGGTGGTTGGAGATGGCCCAGACCCCGAGGCCGTGGCGCTCGAGGATGTCGAGCCGGTCCTGGACGTAGGCGTCGTCGTCCCACCGCCAGGCGTCGAGGTGCTCGCCGGAGACGGCGATCTCCAGGCCGTCGTAGCCCCAGCCGGCCGCCAGCTCGGCGACCTCCTCGAGCGGGAGGTCGGCCCACTGGCCGGTGAACAGCGTGTAGGGGTGGTGTCCCATCGTCGGTCCTTCGGGTCGGGGAGAGCGGTGCTCCGCTCGTCCGGGGTCAGAGGTGGACGGTGGCGCCGGAGCGCGCCGCGCTGTCCGTCACGGCGGCGAGCACCCGCTGGACCTCCAGGCCGTCCTCGAACCCGGGGGCGGCCGGGGTCCCCGTGTCGATGGACCGCAGGAGCTCGGCGGCCTGGCTGGTGAACGTGTGGTCCCAGCCCAGGACGTGCCCGGCCGGCCACCACGCCCCCACGTAGGGGTGGGTGGCCTCGGTGACGAGGATCCGGCTGCTGCCCTGGGTGTCCGGCGGCGCGGTGGCGTCGAACAGGTGCAGCTCGTTGAGCCGCTCGAGGTCGAAGCGCAGCCCGCCCAGCGATCCGTAGACCTCGATCCCGAGGGCGTTCTTGCGGCCGGTGGCGCAGCGGGAGACCTCCAGGCCGACCACCGCCCCGGAGGCGGTGCGCAGGGTGGCCCAGGCGGCGTCGTCGACGGTCACCGGCTCGGGGCCGTCCTCCCCCGTCCGGGTGGGGACGAACGTGGTGAGCGTCCCGGAGACGGACGTGACCGGCGAGTCCAGGAGGAAGCGCACCTGGTCGACGGCGTGGGAGGCGAGGTCGCCCAGCGCCCCGGACCCGGCGGTCTCCCGGCGCAGGCGCCAGGTCATGGGCGCGTGCTCGTCGGCGAGCCAGTCCTGCAGGTAGCTGACCCGGACCTGGCGGACCCGGCCCACGCGGCCGTCCGCGATCAGCTGCCGGGCCAGCGCCAGGGCCGGCACCCGGCGGTAGTTGAAGCCCACCATGGAGTGGACGCCGCGGGTCCGGGCGGCCGCCGCGGCGGTCGCCATCCGCTCGGCCTCGGCCACCGTGTTGGCCAGCGGCTTCTCCACGAGCACGTGCTTGCCGGCCTCGAGGGCGGCCACGGCCATGTCGGCGTGCAGGTGGCCGGGCGTGCAGATGTCGACGACGTGGACGTCGTCCCGTTCCAGCACCGACCGCCAGTCGGTGCCGCTCTCCTCCCAGCCGTACCGCCGGGCGGCCTCGGCCACGTGCCCGGCGTCCCGGCCCACCAGCACCTTCTGCGCCACGCGGGGCGTGGGGTAGAAGGCGTTGACGTTGCGCCAGGCGTTGGAGTGGGCCTTGCCCATGAAGGAGTGGCCGAGCACGGCGACGCCCAGGGCGGCGCTCCCGTGGGCGGGGGGAACGGCGGGGTCGGGCACGGTGGTGGTCATGGGTGTCCTCCTGGGGACCGGGCGGCGCACGAGCGCAGGAACGCCAGTCCGTCCTCGGCGAGCTGGTCCTGGCTCTCGGCCAGGGGCCGCCAGATCGAGGCGGCGGTGGCGATGCTGGCGTTGCGGGCGGTGAAGCTCTCGATGCTGAGGGCGCCGGTGTAGCCGACGGCGTCCAGGGCGTCGAAGATGCCCGTCCAGTCCGTCTGGTCCCCGCCGGGGGCTCCCCGGTCGTTGCCGCAGACCTGGACGTGGACGAGGTGCCGGCCGGCCGCCCGGACGGCGTCGGCGGAGGAGCGCTCCTCGATGTTCAGGTGGTAGGTGTCCAGGGCCAGTCCCACGCCGTGGCCCAGCAGCGGCCCGAGGGCCTCGAGCGCCTGGGCGGTGGTGTTGAGCAGGGACGTCTCGTAGCGGTTGAGCGGTTCGATGCCGAGGACCACCCCGGCGGCCTCGGCCTCGGCGGCCAGCGGGGCGAGACGGCGCCGCAGCTGCGCGTAGGCGTCCGCGCGCTCCGCCGCGTCCATCCGCCACACCCGGCCCGTGCGGGCGTAGAAGGGCCCGCACACGGCCGGGGCGCCGATGTCGTGGGCCAGCCGGATGCAGGCGCTGAGATAGTGCTGGGTGCGGGTGATCACGGCGTCGTCCGCCAGGACGAGCTCGCGCCCGGGCGCCATGGCGCCGACGAGCAGCGGGCTGAGCCCGCCGAGGGCGTCCCGCACCGCCCCGGCCGAGAGGTCGCCGACGTTCTCCAGCGGGAGCTCGACGGCGTCGAAGCCCATGTCCGCGATCCTCGCCAGGAGCGGGGGCAGGTTCGCGTCGGTGAGGGGGGACTCCCACACCCAGGTGTTGACGGCGATCGGGCGCTGCACGGGTCTGCCTCCTCTCGGTGCGGTGGGCTGGATGGCGCCCCGCCCGCCGCCGGGGTCTCCCGGGGCCGGGCCGGTGGCGGGGCAGGGCGCGGTCGGGCGGGTCAGGGGATGACGCGGTCCCGCCAGACGTCGGGGTAGCCGGGCAGGTCCTCGCCGCCGAACTTGGCGTAGTGGCCGTCGGGCATCCCCTCGTTGTCGGCGAGGAAGTCCGCCCGCTGCTCCTCGGTGATCGGCTCCTGCGGCAGGACCCACTCGGCGGGGACGTCCTCGCCGGCGAAGATCTGCTCGAGCGCCAGCAGCGGGGTGCGCCACTGGAAGTTCGAGTACACCGGGGCGAGGCCGGTCAGGCCGGTGTCCTCCCACTTGCGCAGGTAGCTCATCTCGTCCTCGCCGGTCATCACCGGGTAGTCCGCGCCGGCGTCCTCGAACGCCTCGATGGCGGCGACGGCGCCGTCGCCGGCGTCCATCCACACGCCCTGCACGTCCCCGGTGGCGAGCTCGTCGGAGATGATCTTCTTGATCTCGGTGGGGTCGGCGCCGGTGAAGTAGTCGGTCGCCTCGATCCCGTTCTCCTCGAAGATCCGCTCGGCCGCGGCCCAGCGCTGCTCCAGGACGTCGACGCCCGGGAGGATGCGCAGGGCCACCACCTTGTCGCCCTCCTGCAGGTTGTCCACCAGGAAGTTCGCCGAGTCGATGCCCCAGGCGAAGCCGCCGATGGGGTGGATGAACGTCGTCGCGCAGTCGGTCTCCACCCCGCGGTCGAAGACCACCACCGGTTTGCCGGTCTCGCACGCGCGCTCCACGGCGGGCGTCAGGGCGGCGGTCGAGTTCGGCGAGATGATGAACCCGTCGCACTCGCCCTCGGCGATGAAGTAGTCGATGTCGGCGATCTGCGTGTTGTCGTCGTCCTGGGCGTCGCGGGTCTCCATCTCGGAGATCACCCCGGAGTCCTGGAGCACCTTCAGCTGCTCGTTCATGGTGATCCACCCGGTCTGGCGCCAGGGGTTGGAGATGGAGGCGTTGGAGAAGCACACCTTCTGCGGGCCGTCGGCGGCGAACTCCCCGGTGGCGGTCGTCTCCCCGTCGATGTACTGCGTCCAGGGCTGCTCCGGGTCCCCCTCGAAGGAGGCGGAGCGCTGGTCGAGCTGCCGGTCGTACTCCGCCTGGTCGAACCACTCGTCACCGCCCTCCGGGGCCGGCGTGGCGGCGGCCTCCGCGCCCCCCGTCTCGGCGGGCGGCGGCTCCTCCATCGACTGGTCGGTGGTGCAGGCGGTCAGTCCCAGCAGCGCTGCCGCTGCCACCACGGTGATCCTTGACTGGATGCTTCGGCGCATCATGTTCCTTCCTCGTCGGTGCCCGGGGTGGGCGGTGCTGCGATGGCACGTCTCGGCTCCTGCGCCGCCGCGGTCCGGCCGCGCCGGCGGCGCTTCCAGGTCTGGGTGCCGGCGGCGACGGCGAGGATGATGATCGCGCCCTGGACGGTGTCCCGCCAGGTCGACTGGACCCCCAGGAAGTTCAGGAGCGCGAAGAGGGTCTCGAGGGCGAAGGCGCCGGCGGCCGCGGAGAGCACCCAGCCGCGCCCGCCGCCCAGCACGACCCCGCCGAGGACCACGGCGGTGATGGCCGTGAACTCGTAGCCGCGCCCCACGGACGGGTGCACGCCGGCGTAGCCGACGAGGATGATCCCCGCCACGGTGGCGGCCAGGGAGGAGAGCATGAACGCCCGGGTGCGCACCCACCAGACCCGGGCCCCGGTCAGCGCGGCGGCCCGGGGGTTGTCGCCCACGGCGACGAGCGTGCGGCCGTAGGGCCGGCGCATGAGCCAGAGGGCGGCGAGCGCGACGACCGTCACCAGGACCACCGGGTAGGGCAGGATCCCCAGGACCGGGACGTCCTGGATGCCGCCGCGGCCGATCTGCCGGAAGCTGTCCGCGGGGTTCCCCGTCGCGGCGCCGCCCGTCCAGTAGAGCACCAGCCCGAGCAGGGCGAGCATGGTGCCGAGGGTGACGATGAAGCTCGGCACCTTCAGGAGCGTGGTGACCAGTCCGTTGACCAGGCCCACGAGCGCGCCGAGGACGAGCATCAGGACCAGGACGGGCACCGTCCGGCTGTCGTCCTGGCCGATGAGGTTGCCGGCCACGAACACCTGGGCGGTGACCACCGAACCCATGGACAGGTCGAACTCCCCGGAGACGATCACGAAGTACTGCCCGATGGCCGCGATGGCGATCGGCGCCGTGCGGCCGACGAACCGGATCAGCGAGCCCGGTTCGCCGAAGGACGGGTTGACGGCGACGGCCGCGACCAGCAGCACCAGGAGGAGCACGAAGACGGCCCCGCCGGGCGTCCGCAGCCCGCGCAGCACGCGCTCGTGCCACGGTGACCGGTTCTGCTGCAGGACCGCGGTCCGGTCCGTGACGGTGGCGCTCATGCCGTGACCTCCTGCGCGGTCCGCCCGCTCCGGTCGTCGAAGCGCGCGGGCCGGCTGACCACCCGGCGCCGGGCGTAGACGGCCACGGCTACGACGATGACGATGCCGCGGACCACGTCCTTCAGGAACGGGTTGATCTGCATCACGCTCATGATGTTGTCGATCATCGCGAAGATGAGGACCCCGCCCAGCGTCCCCACCAGCGATCCCTTGCCGCCCGCCAGGAGCGTCCCGCCCAGGACCACGGCGGCGATGGAGAGCAGGTCGTACCCGCCCTGGGACCCGATCGTGGGGCTGCCCACCCCGAGCCGCGCCGCGAGCAGCAGCCCCGCGAGACCGGCCATGACGGAGCAGATGACGTGGGCGGCCACGATCGGGGTGCCGGTCCGGATCCCGGACATCCGGGCCACCCGGATGTCCCCGCCGACCGCGTACATGTGGTGGCCCAGGCGACTGCGGGTCAGCATGAGCAGCACCGCGCCCGCGCAGGCCAGCATGATCAGCGTGGAGATGGGGACCGGGCCGATGCCCGTGGCCCCGATGAGGCGGAAGGCCACCGGGGTCTGCCCCGAGCTGCCCTTGTAGTTGGTGGCGAGGTAGCCGCTGACGACGAGCCCGGTGCCCAGCGTGGCGATGAACCCGTGGACCTTCAGCCCGGACACCACCAGGCCGTTGACCAGGCCGATGCCCGCGGAGACGACCAGGGCCAGCGCCACGCCGGGCAGGACGTTCCCGGGCTGGTTCGCCATGAGGCCGGCCGAGAGCAGGCTCGCGAGGCTGATGACGTACGGCACGGACAGGTCGAGGCTCCCCACCAGGATCACGAGCGTCTGGCCGATCGCGATGAAGCCGAGGACGCTGGTCCCGGTGAGGATCGCAGAGATGTTGCCGGCGCTGACGAAGCTGCGCCCGGTGGCGCCCACGAGCACCGTGCCGACCACGACGGTGAGCAGCACCACGAGGTAGACGATGTGGGTGGACGTGAGCCTCGAGAACGCGTTCACGGTCTCGCCCCTTCCGTGCGGGCGCCGGTGGCCAGCCGCAGCACCTGCTCCTCGGTGCTGTCCGGCGGGAGCTCACCGGCGATCCGGCCGTCGCGCAGGACCACGATCCGGCTGGACATGCCGAGGACCTCCGGCAGTTCGCTGGAGACCATGAGGATGGCCCTGCCCTCCGCGGCGAGCATGCGCATGAGGTTGTAGACGGCGATCTTGGCGCCCACGTCGATCCCTCGGGTGGGCTCGTCGAGCAGCACGACCCGCGGGTCCACGGCCAGCCACTTGGCGAGGACGACCTTCTGCTGGTTCCCGCCCGAGAGGTACTGGACCTCCTGGTCCAGGTCCCGGGCCACGACCTCCAGCGAGGAGAGGACCCCGGGGACGTCCTTGCGGGCCGCGGCGGTCCGCCGCGGGAAGACGGAGCGGATCACGCCCAGGGCGTTGTCCAGGATGGACTGGTCGAGGCTCAGCCCCTGGGACTTGCGGTCCTCCGTGATCAGGGCCACGCCCTGCCGGACGGCCTGCCGGGGCGAGGTGGCCGTGTACGGCCTGCCGTCCAGCGCCATGGACCCGCGGGTGAAGGGGTGGACGCCGAAGACGGCCTCCACCAGCTCCGTCCGCCCCGAGCCCTGGAGCCCGGCGACCCCCACGATCTCCCCGGCGCGCAGGGTCAGGTCGATGCCGTCGAGCTGGTCGTTGCCGCCGCCGTCGATCCTCAGGAGCTCCCGCCCCACCCCGGTGCCGGGCACCGCCTCCGGGAAGTAGGCGGAGATCGGGCGGCCCACCATCATCCGCACCAGGGCGGCGTCGTCCATGGCGGAGGCGGGCTCGGTGCCCACCACGCGGCCGTCCTTGAGGACGGTGATGGTGTCGCACAGGTCGAAGATCTCCTTCAGCCGGTGGGACACGTACAGGATGGCGGTGCCGCGCGCCCGGAGCCGGCGGACGATCGCGTACAGCAGGTCCACCTCAGGGCCCGCGAGGGCCGCGGTCGGCTCGTCCATGGAGATGATGCGGGCGTCGTAGCTGATGGCCTTGGCGATCTCCACGATCTGCTGCTGGGCCACGGACAGCGAGCTCACGGTCGTGGTCGGCTGGATGCTGGTGATGCCCAGGTCCTCGAGCAGCTCGCTCGTCCTCGCGTTCATGGCCCGCCGGTCCACGAGCAGGCCCCGGCGCGGCTCGCGGCCGAGGAACACGTTCTCGGCCACGGTGCGGTCGGGCAGCAGGTTGAACTCCTGGAACACCGTCGACAGCCCGGCCACGTGCGCCTGGGTGGGGTGGTGGAACTCGACGGGGGTGCCGCCGATCTGCACGGTGCCCGCGTCCCGCTCGTGCACCCCGGCGAGCACCTTCATCAGGGTGGACTTGCCGGCGCCGTTCTCGCCGACGAGCCCGTGCACCTCGCCGGCGTGCAGCCGCAGGTCCACGTCCTCGAGCACCGGCACCCCGAAGAAGGACTTCGACAGGCCG
The DNA here is from genome assembly GCF_013368965.1 of Kocuria salina. Taxonomy (NCBI): domain Bacteria; kingdom Bacillati; phylum Actinomycetota; class Actinomycetes; order Micrococcales; family Micrococcaceae; genus Kocuria; species Kocuria salina. The sequence continues at coordinate 216,175 of NZ_SSSF01000004.1, read as the reverse complement.
GTGACGTCCAGCACCGGGGAGCTCGTGCGCTCGTTCATGCGGTCACTGTGACACGCACCACAGACTTCTGTCGACAGTCCTGCAAAAGTTGTTCCATCACTGTGCGTTTGTGACGTGCTTGACCCCCCTAAGGGGGCGTGCTCTACTGAAAAAGTGCTGCAGAGTCCTCCGTCGGCGCCGTCGCCGCGCTCCTCGGACTCGCCCGCCCCGGGGGCGAGCGAAGTCTTCCAGCTGCTGCGCGACGGCCGCCCGAGGACCCGGGCGGAGCTCGCCCAGCTGACCGGGCTGGCCCGCTCCACCGTGGCGTCCCGCGTGGACACGCTCATGACCCTGGGACTCGTCGCACCCTACGGCGGGGCCGCCTCCACCGGGGGGCGTCCGCCCTCGCTCTTCGCCCTGAACCCGGGCGCCCGGGTGGTGGTCGGCGCGGACGTCGGGGCGACGCACGCCCGGGCCATCCTGGCGGACCTCTCCGGCCGGGAGCTCGCCGAGGAGCGCCAGGCGCTCGCGATCGGCGAGGGCCCCGAGGCGTTCCTGGGCTGGCTCGTGCGCACGGTCGCCGCGCTGCTCGAGCGCGCGGACCGCCCCGCCGCGGACCTCGCCGCCATCGGCATCGGGCTGCCCGGTCCCGTGGAGCACGAGACGGGCCGGCCGATCAACCCGCCCATCATGCCGGGGTGGGACCGCGTCGACGTCCCCGCCCTCGTGCAGGTCCACTACGACGTGCCCGTGCTGGTGGACAACGACGTCAACATCATGGCCCTGGGCGAGCGCAGCCTCTTCTGGCCCGCAACCACCGAGCTGATGTTCGTCAAGGTGGCCACGGGCATCGGCGCGGGGATCATCTCCGGCGGCGCGCTCCAGCGCGGCGCCCAGGGCACAGCGGGGGACCTCGGCCACGTCCGGGTGCCGCGCGGCGACGAGCTGCTCTGCCGCTGCGGCAACACCGGATGCCTCGAGGCGCTCGCCGGCGCTCCCGCCCTCGTGCGGACGCTCAACGAGCAGACCGCCGGCACGCTGTCCACCAGCCAGGACGTGATCGACCTCGTCCGCTCCGGGGACCCGCTGGCCGTGCAGGTGATCCGCCAGGCGGGGCGGGACATCGGGGACGTCCTGGCCACCTGCGTGAACCTCATCAACCCGTCCGTGATCGTGATCGGCGGCAGCCTCGCCCAGGCCGGGGAGCACCTGCTGGCCGGCATCCGGGAGGTCGTCTACCGGCGGTCCCTGCCCCTGGCCACGGAGCACCTGAGTGTGGCGCCCTCGGTCGCCGGCGAGCGCGCCGGCGTCATGGGGGCGGCGGTGCTGGCCATCGACCACGTCCTGTCCCCGGAGTCCATCGAGGCCGCGTGTGCGGCCCTCGGCGCAAGCTGAGCCCGTCGCCGCTCCGGGCCGCCTCCGGCGCTCTCGCCCCACGCCGTCGCGGCCGGCTCCGGCCGGACCCGTCCGCGCGGCGGGTCAGTCCTTCTGCAGGCGCTCGTAGTACTCGCTCCACTTGGCCTCACCGCGGTCGTAGACGGCCCGCCAGTCCTGCTGGTGCCGGTCGTCGGCGGCGCCCCAGTTGGCCTGGTGGGTCCGGTCGCCCCAGTCCCAGACCGTCGCGCCCCGCTCGTCGAAGAAGTCCCAGACGTCGCGGCGCACCTGTTCGTCCACGTCGGCGCCGAGCAGGTTGGCCACGCGCTTGCCTTGGTTGGCCTCCTCGTTGGCGGTCCGCTTGATGCGGTTGCCGACCTCATTGGCGAGCCGCTTGTTGGCGTTGCCCGCCTCGTTGATCTCCCGCAGCTCGGTGTTGCGCCACTCGTTCCAGGCCCGGGCCATCGCCGTGTTCTGCTCCCGCCAGTAGGTCTCGAGCTCCGCCCGGGAGCCGACGCGGGTATACTCGCCGCCCCCGGCGGCGGCGATGTCGGCCAGTGCCCGCTGGTCGGTGTCACCGGCCTGGAAGCCGATGACGTTGATCACCGGCTCGACACCGGACCCGCTCAGCCGCTCGGCAGCCGCCACGGGGTCGCCGCCGCAGGTCTCCACGCCGTCGGTCACCACGTAGACGATGCCGTCGGTCGCGTCGTCGGGAAAGTCGGCGGCGGCCTCCTCGATGGCCCGGGCCAGTGGGGTGTAGCCGGTGGGCCGCACTCCGGCGAGGACGTCCGCGAGCTCCGCGGCGTCGGCGTCACCTGAGTAGGCGACCTCGGTGGTCGTGCACGACTCCTTCTTCCCCGGCGCAGAAGTATCCCCCGCGTTCCCGTAGAGCCGCAGGCTCACCGTGCTGCCCTCCGGCAGCTCCTCGACGAACCCGGTCAGCGCCGTGCGCGCCGCGTCCATCCGCGAGCCGTCGCCGGAGTCCCCGGCCATCGAGTCACTGGCGTCCAGGACGAGCGCGAAGTGGTTCGTGCCCACGCTCCGGTCGCCCACCGGTCCGGTCACGGCGTCGGTGGGCTCCGCGCCGCGCTCCCCGGTGCCCGGGTCGAAGCGCACCACCGTCTTGACGTCCTCGGCGTAGTCGCCGTGGATCTGCGCGAGGATCGCCGCGCTCCACTCCCCGGCGGTGCGCGGATCACGCTCGCGGGCGGCGGCCAGCACCTCATCGTCGGTCCCGTCCTCGGCGTGCGGTCCGGGTTCGACGAGCAGGGACCGCTCCAGGGCGGTGAGTTCCCGCGGGGCGTCCTCGAAGGACACCGCGGCCAGCCCGTGCTCCACAGACCCCGACCCGGTCTCCGCCCTGCCGGCCGAGGACGCGGTGGTGGACGGCGTGGCGGTCTCCCCCGGTTTCCCCGCGTCCCCGACGGCGCACCCTGCCAGAAGCACCACGACGCAGACGGCTGTCAGGGATGAGCACACACTGTTCCGCACGGGGACCCTTCCACGGTCATCCAAAGTTTTCCATTGCACACTATAGGCCTCACCGGTCGGGATGCCGCGGACGAGGGACACCGTCGAACGGACGCACCCGCAGAACCGTCGAGGACGGTGGTGTCCCGCTGCGGGAGCGGGTGACCGACGGGCCGCTGCCTTCGCGTGCGGCCCCGGCATGGCCGATGGACGACGAACGCGCCGCGGGCCGGGACGGGAATCGGGGCGCTGTCCGTGCACCCGCTGCGGCGGCGGACCGGCTGCGCCCTGGCCGCATCGGAGCGGCTCGGGGTCGGTGAGCCGGTCAGCGGGTGAACTCACCGCAGGCGTGCAGCAGTGCCAGGGCTGAGGCGGTGGTGGTGTCCGTGATCCGCCCGGAGCACAGGTGCTGGAGCAGCTGCTGATCATCGGCCCACTCCACCCCGGGGATGCCGGCCGGCTCCAGTGCCTCGCCGTACTCGGCATCGGTCCGGCGCGCCACTGCGAGCAGCACGTCGATCCGCTCCTCCTTGCGCGGATCGGCGTAGAGGATCCCCAGCGGAGCGATCACCGCCGCGGACATGCCCTGCCCGAACTCCTCCTCCAGCAGCACCGCCGCCCCGGCGCGCAGTTCGTCGGGGTCGACCACCGGGCCCTGCGGGAAGATCAGCATCTGCCCGCCCGGGTCCAGTTCGGCCTGCACCAGCCCGTAGCGGGTCCGGGCGCCGGAGCCGTCGTGCACCCTCGGAATCACGACGATCGAACGCTGGGCTGGTACGGGGTGCAGCATCGCCGGTCGGTCCGGAGCGACGTCAGTCATCAAGCAGTCCTCATGTCGGGGAACGCATCGGCGCCTGCGGCCTCGGAACACGCAGGCGATGCGCACGAACAGCCTACGATCGACTGCTCAACGCAGCCCGGGAGGAGCACGTGCGGGACCTCCACAGGCTCCTCTCCCAGGTCCCAGGGTGGTTCCGCTCCGTGAGTCAGGTCACTAGGGTGGGAGGCACGGCTCGGCACAGGAGGTTCTCCATGACCACCCCGCACAACGACGACGCCCCGGACCTCGACGACGTCATCGAGCCCGAGGGCGACGCCCTGCCCGACCCCATTCACCAGGGCCACGCCGGGATGCCCGAGCATCTCGACGACGAGGCACTGGCCGCAGCCACCGAACAGGAGCGGGTGGCCGCCGGGCTGACCGACTACGCGCCCGGGCAGGTCCCACCGGCCACCGACCCGCTGCCGGAAGACGCCTCCGAAGCAGCCGACCGCGCCCAGCGGGGTCTGCTCGAGGAGGACGGGAACGCCTGACGGGCCGTCCCACCGAAGTACGCCGTCCCATCCCTGCAAGGAGATCGACATGGCCGAGCGAGGCAACACCAAGCACAGCGCGGAACTGGACGACCAGATGAAGCACGAGGTCGCCGGCGAGGTGGCCGGCATCCAACCCGACCACGTGGAGGAGCACCGCCAGACCGAGCCCTGGGTCGACGACACCGACGACCCGGAGGTGCGCTCCGCGGTGGAGGAGCGGGAACGCGCCCCTCGCCCGGACACCCAGCAGTAGCGCCCCGGGGAACGGGGCGGGAGACCCGCAACGAACACCGACCCGTCACCGCCCGGGCGCACGGGTCGTCACAGGCACACGCAACCTGAGCGCACCGGTGCTCGAGTCACTTTCCACCTCGAAGGAGGATCAGCTATGACCACGGCACGCGAGATCATGACCGGCGGCGCCGAGTGCATCGGGGAGAACGAGACCCTGGAGGAAGCCGCCCGGAAGATGAAAGACCTCGGCGTCGGCGCGCTGCCGATCTGCGGGGAGCACGACCGGCTCATGGGCATGGTCACGGACCGCGACATCGTCATCAAGTGCCTGGCGATCGGCACCGACCCCAGGGCCGTGAAGGCCGGTCAGCTGGCCGAGGGCAAACCGGTCACGATCGGCGCCGACGACAGCGTGGAGGAGGCGATCAAGACGATGAGCGAGCACCAGGTGCGGCGGCTGCCGGTGATCGACGGCCACGACCTCGTCGGGATGCTCAGCCAGGCGGACATCGCCCGGTCCATGCCCGAGGAGCGCGTCGGAGAACTCGTGGAACTCATCTCCTTCGACCAGTACTGAGGACCGGTTCCGGAAGATGCCCGACTGGGCCCGGACACTTGGACGGCCCCGAAGCGTCAGCGACGTCCCCCGACCAGGCGTCCGGGCCGAGGAGGCCCCCTGACCGGGAGAAGGGAGCACCTGTGGGACTCAGGGACAAGGCCGGTGCCGCCGCGGACAAGGCTGCCGGTGCCGCCAAGGACAAGATCGGCGCCGCCACCGACAAACCAGACCTGCAGGCCGAAGGCCAGGCACAGAACGCCGTGGGCCACGCCCGACAGAGCGGACACGACATCGAGGACACTGCCCGCGAGATCGTGGACGACGAGTGATCAGCCCCGCCCCCACCCCGGGCGGAAACCCTGTCCTTCCGCCGGGGTGAAGCGCCTCGCCGGTCTCGCGAGCGGAGGATCCGGGCTCAGAGGATGGGCTTGCCACCGGTGACGGCGACCCGCGAGCCGGAGATGTAGCTGCCGTCGTCCGAGGCCAGCAGCACGTAGACGGGCGCGAGCTCGGCGGGCTGGCCGGCGCGGCCCAGAGGGACGTCGTCGCCGAAGGCCCCCACCTTCTCCGCGGGCATGGTCGCCGGGATCAGCGGCGTCCAGATCGGGCCCGGGGCCACGCTGTTCACCCGGATGCCCTTCTCGCCCAGCATCTGCGCGAGCCCGGCGGAGAAGTTCGCGATCGCCGCCTTGGTGGCCGCGTAGGGCGCAAGCTGCGGGGACGGCTGGTCGGACTGCACCGAGGAGCTGCCGATGATCGACGACCCCGGAGGCATGTGGGGCACGGCGGCCTTGGTGAGGTGGAACATGGCGCCGATGTTGAGCCGGAACGTGTAGTCCCACTCCTCGTCGCTGATCTCGTCGAGGCTGTCGCGGCTCATCTGGTAGGCGGCATTGGAGACCAGCACGTCGATCCGGCCGAACTCCTGCACGGCCCTCTCGACGACAGCCCGGCAGTGGGCCGGGTCCGAGAGGTCTCCGCGGACCAGGACGGCGCGACGCCCGGCCTCCTCGATCCAGCGGGCGGTGTCCTGGGCGTCGTCGTCCTCCTCGAGGTAGGCGATCAGGACGTCGGCGCCCTCGCGGGCGTAGGCGATCGCAGCGGCACGGCCGATGCCGCTGTCCCCGCCGGTGATGATGGCCGCCTTGCCCGCGAGCTTGCCGGAGCCGCGGTAGCTGTGCTCGCCGCAGTCCGGGACGGGGGTCATCGCGGCCTGGACGCCGGGGACCTCCTGCTGCTGCTCTGGCTGGCTCATGGCGTGGTCCCTTCGTGGTCGAGTGGTCCGGACGGTGCACGCGCTGCTCACCGAACTCCCCCGATGATCAGCACACTGTCCACTTTAGATGCTCGCGGCCGGGTTGTCGTGCCCCGGCCCGCGGGAGCGGACGGGGAACTGCTCCAGCACGAGGGGCGCACGAGCTGACGGTACGAATTCAGCAGATCCCTGGCCCACGTGCAACGAGGCGAGTACCGTGGGGAGTGGTCCAGAAGGTGGCCATGAGACAGATTGCATGCGACGAAGGATGCTCTCATGGACCACAAGCTCTCCGTCCTCGTCCAGATCGACCTGGACGGCGCCTATGTGCGACTGATCGTCACCGGGTGTTTGACCGAGGCCAACCAGCACGTCCTGTATCCGCTGGTGCGCCGTGCCCGGTCGCTGATCCCCCCGGTGACCGTCAGTGTTGATCTCGCCGCCGCCGGCCACGTGGAGCCGAACGCCCTGGACCTGTTGCGCTGGGCGATCGACCACGACGACACCCTGCAGGGGGTCAGCCCGGTCGAACTGCTGATCCCCAACGGCCTGCCCACCCACGGGCCCACACCGCTCCCACCCCGCACCGCCCGCAGACCCCGGGGCGGGACGTCCCCGAGCGCCCGGCCTCAGCTCATCTGATGCCTCGTTCATTCAGTAAGCAAGCTTCCCTTCTGGGGGCCGGATCACTAGCGTAGAGATCAGAGCCGGGAATCACGGGCGCGGAGTGCCCGGTCACCGCCGGCCACAGCAGTCGATGACGGAGGTCAGCATGTTCTTGCACCAGCAGAAGCTCCAGTACAAGTCCACCCCGGAGGCCCCGGACGCGGTGTACGCGCGCAAGCTCCAGGAGGTGATCGGCGGGCAGTACGGGGAGATCACCGTGGCCATGCAGTACAGCTTCCAGGCCTGGAACGCCCACATCCCGGGCAAGTACCGGGATCTGCTCTTCGGCACCGCCGCCGAGGAGTTCGGCCACATCGAGATGCTCGCCACGATGGTCGCCCAGCTGCTCGAGAAGGCCCCGCTGGGCATCACCGAGGACGCCGTGCAGTCCGACCCGGCGGTGGCTGCGGTGATCGGCGGCACCGACCTGCAGCACGCGATCGTCGCCGGGGCCGGAGCCCGTCCGGTGGACTCGATGGGCAACCCCTGGTCCGGGTCCTACGTGACTGCTTCCGGGAACCTCCTGGCGGACATGACCGCCAACGTCAACGCGGAGATGCAGGGCCGCACCCAGGTCGCCCGGCTCTACCACATGACCGACGACAAGGGGATCCGGGACATGCTGTCCTTCCTGCTGGCTAGGGACACCATGCACCAGAACCAGTGGATGGCCGCGGTGAAGGAGCTCCAGGCCGACGGGCTGGAGCAGATGCCGGTGCCCTCCAACTTCCCGCAGTCCAAGGAGGCCACCGAGTTCTCCTACGACTACTACAACTTCTCCGACGGCGCGGCCGCCGCGGAGGGGTCCTGGGCCTCCGGGCCGACGCCGGACGGCAACGGGCAGTTCGGCTACCAGGACCAGCCCATGGCGGGGGTGCCGATGCCGCCTCCCACCCACCCGGACGCCCGGTTCTACGGCACCACCGAACAGCCCAACATCATGGAGAAGGCCGCCGGCAGCATCCAGGACAAGCTCAAGAAGGAATAGCCGCCGACAGGGCCCGCACCTGAGGCCCACCGGCGGACACCGTTCGCTCCCACGGAACAACGAGAAGCGGCTCCCCACCACGGGCGGGGAGCCGCTTCTCACCGGTCCGGCGACGGGACCCCACCCCAGGGCCCGGTCGAGAAGTCCACCCTCAGCCGGCCGGGGCTGAGCCCGGGAGCGGCTCCGGCACGTCGCCCATCGCCGGTGAGGCCGGCTCCGCCCAGGCGCCCTGCTCCGGGCGCGGCCCGTAGTAGCGGGTCAGCCAGCGGGACAGTCCGTCGAGGCCGGGGAAGAGGGCGCGCTCGGTCATGTTCGCCTGGTCGAGGTGGTCGCGGATCCGCCACTTCAGACCCGCCGGGATGACGACCTTCCGGCAGAGGTCGGGGTGCTCGCCCAGCCATTCGTGCAAGGACGCCGTGGCCGCGGACATGGCGGAGAACACCGCGGCCTGGTTCACGATCCGCTCGTCCAGCGACGGGGGTTCGAAGAACAGCGGCACCGCCCGCCCGTGCTGGTCCCGGAACCGGTCGAAGTCGGCCATGCTGTACGCGACCCGCCCCAGCATGTCGGTGGTGAACAGGCCCGCCGCGTGCGCGGTGATCTCCTCGCGCAGCGGTGCCGGCAGCAGATCGTGCACCGCCGAGTAGGCCACGCACCACACCGCTCCGGGGAGGTCGTAGCAGCGCGGGTCCGCGGTGGCGAAGTGCAGGGCCACGTAGGGCGAGTTCGACCGGTCCAGCAGTCTCGTGGGCAGCCCGTGGTGCTGGGCGACGGACAGCCAGTTCCAGTCGGAGTCCCCCGGGGAGGTGTCCCGGGCGGCGTACTTGCGGAAGTTCCGCAGGATGCGGGGCTCGATCTGCTCGCTCGAGGTGCCCCGGAGCCGGAAGAGACTGGTGTCCAGGTCCCGGTCGGCCACCGCGTGGCCGCGGTAGACCACGTTGATCCGCAGGCTCCCGCCCGAGGGCTGCCAGTCGTTGTGGGTCAGGGTCGCGATCAGCCCGTACAGGTCGTCCTCGGCGATCTCGACGGCCGGACCCGCACCCGCCGGCCCCGTCCCCACGCTCACCGCCGCCCCCTCACCCGTCCGGTGCCGGCGTCGACCAGCAGCCAGTCCTTGCTCGGGCCGCGCAGGCGCCGGCGCAGGGCGGCTCGGGAGTGCCCGGCGGTGCGCAGCCGGGACCCCGCGTAGGACACCCCGCCGCGCGCCCGGACGACCACGGCCGCCCACACGCACACCGACCGCTCCAGCACCCACAGCGGAACCCACAGCACCGTGCCCCCCGGGTAGACCGCTGCTCCCCCGTGCCGGCGTCGGCCGAACTCGGCCACCCCGCACACGGCCAGGGCTCCGGCCGCGCACCGCCCCGGTCGCCGCACCGCCCAGCCCAGCAGGGGCAGCAGCGACAGCTCGGCGAGCAGACGGGCGGGTTGGGCGAAGTCGTCGTAGGCCTGACGGACGCGCTGGCCGAGGAAGTGGGACACGGTGGGCGGCATCCTCCCCACCAGCACGTCCAGGGCCACGATCTCTCTCCCACCGGCCGCCCGCACGGTGCGCACGAGCTCGAGGTTCTCGAACAGGACGTAGCCGTCGTAGCCTCCCGCGTCCAGCAGGGCCGACCGGCGCACGCCCAGGGTGCCGGGCCAGTCCCCGCCCAGAGCCCGGTTGAGCAGGGTTCGTCCGGTGTCCCAGCGGGCCTGCCAGGGAAGTTGCAGATAGTAGTCCTGCGGGCGGACCACCTCGGCCTCCCCCAGCAGCCCCACGATGCGCTCCAGGGTGCCCCGGGTGTGGCGCACGTCGTCGTCGGCCACCACGATCCGTTCCTCGGCCGCCCGGCGGACACCGGTCATCACCCCCGCCACCTTGCCGTTGGCCCCCTGCCACCGATCGGGGCGCACGTGCTCGACCGTCTCCGGCAGCGCCGTGCGATGAGCTGCGAAGAGCTTCTCGGCGGAACCGTCGACGACGGTGACGGGCATCCACGTGACGACCTCGGCCAGGTAGTGGGCGAGTTCGTCCAGGCCGGTGTCGTCGGACCACTTCAGCGGCAGGACATACCGGGCATCGGCCAAGAGGCCGGACATGGGAGCGGTCCTGCGGAGGCGGCCCGGAGTCGCCTCGGCAGAGGGTTCATCGCGGCGGGCGGCCTCGGCCGGCACGAGCACGGTGTGGTCCACAGGAGCTTCCTCCATCGACAGCGGCACACTGCGGGCCAGCTGCTCGACCACACCTCACCCTAACCACAAGCATCTCCGGCAGACCAGACATCATGCTGAAAACGGCTCTCCGATCCCCACGGCCTTCCACGCCTGGATCAGCCGGCGTAGGAGCGGTACGACAGCTGGAGCGGGCCGCTCTCGCGGGCTTCCAGCGCGCCGGTGACAGAGGCCGTGAGGCTGTTGAGGATGTGAGCGCGGGCCAGGTCGGCAGCGGCAGGCCCATCTCCGGCGATCACCAGCTCAAGGAGCCGGTGGTGCTGGTTGAGGTCGATGGTGCGCGGCTCGTCGCCGGCGGGGAGCTCCAGTCCGATCCGCCGGTACCGGTCGGACTTGTCCCACAGATCGTCCAGCAGCCGGATCATCACGGTGTTGTGCGAGGCGAGGTAGATCGCCCGGTGGAACGCCCGGTGGGCGGTCACGGCGTCCTCACCCCAGGTGCGGGTGACGGGCAGGAGCTTCTCGGCCGCGGCCCGCATCACGGCGACCTCCCGGTCGGTGCGCCGGAGGGCGGCCAGCTCGGTGGCGGAGGGCTCCAGGGAGAGACGCACCTCCAGGAGCTGGCGCGCTTCGGAGGCGCTCATCGGCGCCACCCTCACGTCGCGGTGGGTGTCCACCTCCACCCAGTCCTCGCTGGCCAGCTGCCGCACCGCCTCGCGCAGGGGCGTGATGCTCATGCCCATCTCCTCGGCCAGGTCGTACTGCGACAGGCGTGACCCCGGGGCCAGATCGCCGGAGAGGATCCGGCGGCGCAGCTCGGTGTAGGCGATCGCCCCCTTGCTCGAGGAAACCTTCGTAGTGCTCATGGCCGCATCGCTCCCGGGTTCTTCTCCACAGGGGTTGTGCCCTGCATCACGCCCAGTGTAGTGTCCTGCACATCTTATAAGCGTCTTATAAGATATCTACCGTCAGGAAGAGGACCATGAGAATCGTCTCCGCCCACGTCGACACCATTCCGATCAGCTCCTCGATGCGCAACGCGTACATCGACTTCAGCAAGATGGACTGCACCGTCCTCGCGCTGGTCAGTGACGTGGTCGTCGACGGCAAGCCCCTGGTCGGCTACGGCTTCAACTCCAACGGCCGGTACAACGCCACGGGCATCCTGAAGGAGCGGATGCTCCCGCGCGTGCTCAACGCCCCGACCGAGGACCTCCTGGACGAGCACGGCGAGCTCTCCCCGGGGAAGGCCTGGGATCTGATGATGAGCAACGAGAAGCCCGGTGGCCACGGGGAGCGCTCAGTCGCCGTGGGCGTGGTGGACATGGCCCTGCACGACCTGGCCGCCAAGATCGCCGGGGTCCCGCTCTACCGCTGGATCTCCGACCACTACGGTGACGGCGACCCGGACCAGGACGTCTTCGTCTACGCCGCCGGCGGCTACTACGCCCCGGGCAAGACCCTGCAGGACCTGCAGCACGAGATGCGCGGATTCCTCGACGCCGGCTACGACGTGGTGAAGATGAAGATCGGCGGCACCGACCTGGCAGATGACCTCACCCGCATCGAGGCGGTCCTGGAGTGCCTGGGCGGTGACGGGTCCCGCCTGGCGGTGGACGTCAACGGCAGGTTCGACCTGCAGACGGCTCTGGAGTACGGCAAGGCCATCGACCAGTACGGCCTGTTCTGGTACGAGGAGGTCGGCGACCCGCTGGACTACGCCCTCAACGCGGCCCTGTCGGAGCACTACACCAACCCGATCGCCACCGGCGAGAACCTGTTCTCGGTCCACGACGCCCGCAACCTCATCCGCTACGGCGGCATGCGCCCGGACCGCGACTACATCCAGGTCGACCCCGCACTGAGCTACGGGCTGACCGAGTACCGCCGCGTGCTGGACATGCTCGCCCAGCACGGCTGGTCCTCCCGCCGGTGCATCCCCCACGGCGGTCACCAGTTCTCCCTGCACATCGCCGCGGCCCTGAAGCTGGGCGGCAACGAGTCCTACCCGGGGGAGTTCCAGCCCACCGGCGGCTTCACCGACGACGCCGTCGTCGTCAACAGCCGCGTGGCCCCCGGTGACCTCCCCGGCATCGGCCTGGAAGGCAAGGCCGAGTTCTACAAGGTCCTGAGCGCTCTGCACCACTGATCACCTCGAGATCGGCAGTTCCCGGCCTGATCCCGGAGACGGGAACTGCCGATCACGGCACCATCGCTTCACCCCATCAATGGCGCACCAACAAGTCCTCTGTGTGACTGCTGCCCAGGGGTACCGGTCCCACGACCGAGCTCGTCAGCTCTTCTCCTCCTGCAGAGCGCCCGCAACCCTCCAGTGGTTCGCGACCGATGTCGACCCATGCGACATCCGCACCGTGTTCCTGCAGTCGACCCTGCTGAGTCAACCAACCCAGAAAGTGCTGCCATGGCAACATCTGCCTTGAATTCCCTATGGGGAAATCTGTGGACCTCGCACCGAGAGACCAAGCGTCTCCTGACCTTGTCGAGAATCAGGCAGTCGGTGGGGCACACCCCGACGGCCGCCGACGAGGACAAGACCAGCCCGGCGCCGGCCCAGGACGCGACGAAGGGTCCCGGATCGCCGCAGAGCCCCGGAAACCCAGGGCCTGGCTACACGCCCGCGCGCCTCACCGGTCTGTTCCTCGGCCCGGCACTGTTCGTGGCAGCCATGCTGTTCTTCAACCCGGAAGGGCTCTCCCCGGAAGGGCAGGCGGTCCTCGCCGTCACCCTGTGGGTGGCGACCTGGTGGATCACCGAGGCGATCCCGATCCCGGTGACCTCCTTGCTGCCCGTGGTGCTCCTGCCGTTGACCGGGGCCCTGGAGGGCGACGCGGTCGTCTCCGCCTACGGCAACGACATCATCTTCTTGTTCATCGGAGGCTTCACCCTGGCGATCGCGATGGAGAAGTGGAACCTCCACCAGCGCATCGCCCTCTCGATCGTCTCGGCGATCGGCACGAGTCCGAAGCGCATCGTGCTCGGTTTCATGGTCGCCACCGCCTTCCTGTCGATGTGGGTCTCCAACACCGCCGCCACGATGATGATGATCCCCGTCGGTCTGGCCGTGGTGTACCAGGCGGCCCACACGCTGCGCGGTGGGGAGCACGCAGCCGAACTGCCGAAGTTCGAGAAGTCCATCGTCTTCGGCATCGGCTACGCGGCGACCATCGGCGGTCTCGGCACTCTCATCGGCACCCCACCGCTGGCGATTCTCGCCGCGACGACCGGGGAACTGTTCGGGGAGACCATCTCGTTCGGCCAGTGGATGATGTTCGGGGTTCCCATCGTCATTCTCCTGCTGGCCTTCACCTGGTTCTTTCTCACCAACGTCTCGTTCAAGGTGCGGTTCAAGCACCTTCCCGGCGGTGCAGAACTGATCCGCAGTGAGAAGAAGGCACTGGGCGCGATGTCGCACGAGGAGAAGGCCGTGCTCGCGGTCTTCCTGGGCGTGGCCTTCCTGTGGGTGACCCGCTCCTTCATCTGGGAGGACGTGCTCCCGGGCATCAGCGACGGCATCATCGCGATCATCGCCACCGTGGTCCTGTTCACCCTGCCCACCCGCCGTGCCGACGAGAAGCGCATCATGCAGTGGGAGGACTCGAAGAAGATCCCGTGGGGGATCCTCCTCCTCTTCGGCGGAGGCCTGGCCATCGCAGCAGGATTCGTCGAGACCGGCCTGTCGGGATGGATCGGCGAGCAGCTGCGCGCCCTCGACGGGGTCAACATCGTCCTCATCATCCTGCTCGCCACCGCCCTGGTGCTGTTCATGACCGAGATCACCTCGAACGCGGCGACCGCGACCATGATCCTGCCGGTCATGGCGGCGTTCGCGATCGCCCCGGGGCGTCCACCCCTACGCCCTGATGGTGCCCTGCGCCATGGCCGCCAACTGCGCCTTCATGCTCCCCGTGGGCACACCCCCGAACGCGATCCTGTTCGGCACCGGGAAGGTGACCATCATGGAAATGGTCAAGACCGGCTTCTGGCTCAACATCGCCGCGCTCCTGCTCATCGTCGCCGCGATGCTCTACGTCCTGCCGACCCTGTGGGGCATCGACCTGATGTCAACACCGGCGGCCTTCCAGTGACCCACCCGTCCGCCCCCGCACACGCACGGCCGCTGCGCGACGGCTGCGCAGAAAGCGCCCGGTGATGCTGTCCTCCACGACCTCGGCGCCCGGCACCCCGGGCGCCGAGGTCGCCGGGAGTCCTGCGGTGCTGGAAGAGACCCTGACCGACGGGGGTGGAGCACGGCCCGGATGGACGAGGGGATCGGGACGGCGCACTCGAGCTTCCCCGCCCGAGGGCACCGCCCCGAGAATGACCGAGACACCACTCACCACACCACACATGGAGGACACCCGATCGTGGGACGCATCCTGATCACCACCGACTACCTCGTCCCCGGCGACGACGTGGACCGGCTCCTGCGCCGGCACGGCCACGAACCCGTCTACTCCCCCTCCACCGGGGCCCGGCACCCCAGCGATCGGGTGGCGTTGTTCGACGGCGTCGACGGGGCCGTCCTGGCCAGCGAACCGGTCACCGCCGACATGCTCACCGGCGCGGACCGTCTCAAGGTCCTGGCCCGCAGCGGCGTCGGCTACGACTCCATCGACGTCGCAGCCGCCACCGCCGCCGGCATCCGGGTGTGCAACGCCCCGGGCACCAACCACCACTCCGTGGCCGAGCTGACCATCGGGCTGATCATCATGACCGCCCGCCGCCTGGCCGACGTCACCACTGCCGTCCGGGCCGGCCGATGGCCCCGCGACGCCGGCCACGAGCTCCGGGGCGCCACCCTGGGCATCATCGGCTACGGGCCCAGCGGCAGGGCCACCGCCCGGCTCGGGATCGCCCTGGGCATGACCGTGTTGGTCACCACCTCTCACCCGGACCCGGACGATTCGTCGGTGGAGTTCGCCGATCTCGACACCGTCGTCGCCACCGCGGACTACCTGTCCCTGCACACCCGGGCCGGCAAGAGCGCCCGGCGGCTCATCGACGCCCCCCGGCTGCAGGCGATGAAGCCGACCGCGGTGCTGGTCAACACCGCCCGCGGCTCCTTGGTGGACGAGAACGTCCTGGCCGCCGCCCTGCGCGACGGCAGCATCGCCGCCGCCGCCCTGGACGTGCTCGAGACCGAACCGCTCCCCCAGGACAGCCCGCTGCGGGCCCTGGAGAACGTCATCATCACCTCCCACCTCGCCGGCCAGACCGTCGAAGCACGCGCGCGCGCCGGGCTGGCCGCAGCCCAGGCCGTCATCGACGTCCTCGCCGGCCGCGAACCGGCCCACCCGGTGGACCGCTGAGCCCCACCGTCAACCCTGCAACGTCACCAGCACAGATCAAGGAACAGATCCTGATGTCGAACACCCACCGCATTGCGGTCATCCCCGGCGACGGAATCGGCACCGAGGTCGTGCCCGAAGGACTGCGCGTCCTGGACACGGTCGCCGCCGCCTTCGAGCTGAATCTCGAGTTCGAGCACTTCGACTTCGCCTCGGCGGCCTACTACTCCCAGCACGGCAAGATGCTGCCCGACGGGTGGTTCGACCAGCTCAACCAGTTCGACGCCATGTTCTTCGGGGCCGTCGGCTGGCCCGAGGTCGTCCCCGACCACGTCTCGCTGTGGGGAAGCCTCCTGCAGTTCCGCCGCCACTTCGACCAGTACGTCAGCCTGCGCCCGGTCAAGCTCCTGGCCGGGGTCCCCAGCCCGCTGGCCGGCCGTACACCCGGAGATGTCGACTTCTATGTCGTCCGCGAGAACACCGAAGGCGAGTACTCCAGCATCGGCGGGAGACTGTTCGACGGCACCGAGCGGGAAACCGTGATGCAGGAGACCGTGATGACCCGCACCGGTGTCGACCGGATCCTCAAGTACGCCTTCGACCTGGCCCGGACCCGCCCCAAGAAGCACCTGACCTCGGCGACGAAGAGCAACGGCATCTCCATCACCATGCCGTACTGGGACGAGCGCGTGGAAGCCATGGCCGCCGCCTACCCCGACATCGACGTGGACAAGTACCACATCGACATCCTCACCGCGAACTTCGTCATGCACCCCGACTGGTTCGACGTTGTCGTGGCCAGCAACCTCTTCGGCGACATCCTCTCCGACCTCGGACCGGCCTGCACCGGAACCATCGGCATCGCCCCCAGCGGCAACATCAACCCCGAACGCAAGCACCCCAGCCTCTTCGAACCCGTCCACGGCTCCGCCCCCGACATCGCCGGCAAGGGCATCGCCAACCCCGTCGGACAGATCTGGGCCGCCGCCATGATGCTGGACCACCTCGGCGAAGCCGACGCCGCCGCCGCCGTCACCACCGCCATGGAAGAGGTGCTGGCCGGCGGGCCCCAGGCCCTGACTCCCGACATGGGCGGCAGGTCCACCACCGAGGAGCTGGGCAAGGCCGTCGCAGCAGCCATCACCACGCCCTGACCCGCCCACCCCACGGCCTGCGCGCGGGTCACGCCGTGGGGCTCAGGACCGGTGGGCGTCGGCGGGCTCGGCGACCTGGTAGATCGCTCCGGTGGAGACGTCCTCCTCGAGGTCCTCCAGGGAGCGGTTGCGGGTCTCGGGGACCTGGGTGGCCACGAAGATCAGGGCGATCACGCCGATGCCGGCGAAGAGGAAGAACGTGCCGGAGATCCCGACCGCGGCAACGAGGGAGGGGAAGAACAGGGCCAGGAAACCGTTCATGGTCCAGCCGAAGAACACCGAGATGCCGATGCCCAACCCGCGCATGTGCAGCGGGAAGATCTCCGCCAGCCACACCCAGACGGCGACGTTGAGGAACGTCTGCATCGAGAGCACGAAGGCGACCACGAGGACGAGGATCACGATCGGGCGGGCCGGGTGGCCTTCGGGAAGCAGATTGCCGGCGATCCCGATCAGCAGGTGGCAGGTCGTGGTGAGGCTCAAACCGATGATGAAGGTCTTGCGCCGGTCGAGCCGGTCCATGTTGTACAGGGCGATGATGCCGCCGATCACCGCCACGACACCGAAGGCGATGTTGGCCAGCACGGCCTGCTGCGCTGTCATCCCGGACTCCTCCAGGATGCGGGTGCCGTAGTACATGACGGAGTTGATGCCGGTCAGCTGCTGGGTCATGGAGACCCCGATACCGACCAGGATGATCCGCAGCAACCACTTGTTCGTCAGGACCGCTTTCAGCCCGATCTGGTGGGCCTGGACCTCGATGGCGGCGATGCGCTCGATCTCCTGCAGCTCGGCCTTGGCCCGGTCGGCCGGGCGGACCGTCTCCAGCACCGCCAGGGCCTCGTCGTACCGGCCCTTCTCGGTGAGCCAGCGCGGGGACTCGGGCATGCGCAGCATCCCGATGAACAGACCGATCGCCGGCAGCGCGGAGACGGCGAACATGATCCGCCAGATGCCCTCCACGACGTCGCCGAGGGTGACGGCGATGATCGCGTTCATCACGAAGGCGGAGAGCTGGCCGAACACGATCGCCAGTTCGTTGCGGCCGGTGATCGATCCGCGGATCTCGTAGAGGGCGAGCTCGGCCAGGTACACCGGCACGACCGTGGAGGCTCCGCCGACGGCGAGGCCGATCAGGATCCGGCCGCAGACCAGGACCGTGTACCCGGTGAGGGAGAACGTTCCCTCCTCAGCAGGTGTGGGGGTGAGGACCACCAGGGCGGTGCCGAGGAAGAACAGCACGGCCAGCAGGATGATCGTCCTGCGCCTCCCCCAGGCGTCCGAGACCCGGCCCCAGACCAGGGCGCCGACGGCGGCGGCGAAGATGAGCGAGCTGATCACCACGCCCAGCTGGAGCAGGTTCAGCCCCAGGTCCTGGGCCATCGGCCCCTCGGCGCCGTTGGTGACACCGGTGTCGTAGCCGAACAGCAGCCCGCCCAGGCAGGCCACGACCGAGATCAGTCCGAGCCGCTTACGGTGCGGCCCCTGGGTCAACGGTGGGAGGGCGACCCGGCTGTCGCTCGGAGAATGGTGGGACATGGGAACTCCTTGGGTGATGAACTCGTGAAGCACGGTCGAACCGTGTGCGGCACCGGTCGGATGGTGGGTTGTTCGTGCGGGTGGATCGGGGATCGGCCGAGAAGGCAGGACGCCGCTGAAGGCCGGCGGGCGTGCCGGCGGAATGCACTTCGCCGCCCGGACGGGCTCGCGGCTTCTCCGGTCGGTTGCCGCACCCGACATCCGGTGCGACGGTCGCGAAACGTCTACAGCGACTGCTGCGACGTGGAGTGCGCCGGAGGGCGCGCCCACCGGTGGGGAGGGGTGACGTGCGTGCCGGATCCGGGGGTGCGTACCACCAGGCCGGCCTCGACCAGATGCTGCAGAGCGCTGCGCACGGTGACCCGGGCAATGCGCAGTCGGGACGCGAGCTCGAGCTCGTTGTCCAGCTTGGTGCCCGGCGCCAGATCCCCGCTGTGGATTACCCCTTCCAGGAGGAGGGCGAGTTGGTGGTAGAGGGGCACCGGGGAGTTCCTGTCGATCGGCAGGGACAGCGTTTCGGTCATGAAAGGTCTCCTCTTCTGGCCGGGCCTCGGCCCTTCGACGCGCTGCCGGAAACTTGTTCGGCAGAGGTGTTGGCGATCACACTAATACGTACTAGTGTTTCTGCCAAGGGTTTGTCAGGACATGTTGAGGACACCGTTCCCGGGCATCCCCTTCCGCGCTCCAACCCTGACCTGAAGGAGAATCCCGTGTCCGAGCCCCGTACCCTGAACATCGGCCTGATCGGCGCCGGCCGGATCGGTTCCAGCCATGCCGAGCTGATCACCCGCACCGTGCCCAACGCCCGACTGGTCGCGATCGCCGATCCCGTCGAGGGCGCCGCGGCACGCCTGGCGGAGGCGTTGTACGTGCCTGCGGCCTACACCGACATCGCAGAGCTGCTGGCCGACCCGGAGGTGGAGGCGGTGGTGATCACCGCACCGGCCCGGTTCCACACCGAGCTGGTGGAGCAGGTCGCCGCGGCCGGCAAGGCGATCTTCTGCGAGAAGCCGGCCGGGATGACGCTGGAGGAGATCGACCGGGTCCACCAGGCCGTCGAAACCCACGGAGTGCTGTTCCGGATCGGGTTCAACCGCCGCTTCGCCGACGGATTCCCGCAGGCCCGGGCGACCATCGAGGCCGGGCGCATCGGCTCCCCGCAGCTGCTGCGCTCGACCACCCGCGACCCGGGACTGGCGAACCCCGGCGCGGTGGCCCCGTGGACGATCTTCCTGGAGACCCTGATCCACGACTTCGACACCCTGAACTTCCTCAACCCCGCCGCCCGGGCGGTACAGGTCCACGCGGTGGCCGACGCCCTCGTGGCCCCGGACTTCAAGGACGCCGGGCTGCTGGACACCGCCGTGGTCACCATCCGCTACGACAACGGGGCGATCGCCACCGCCGAGGCCAGCTTCTCGGCCGCCTACGGCTACGACACCCGGGCGGAGGCCTTCGGCTCCGCCGGCATGGTCACCGCCGGGGACCTGGCGGCCTCGAGCATGCGCTACTACGGCCCGGAGGGCATCGCCGCCGAGACCGTCCGCGCCGACACCCAGTCGATGCGCGGCGCCTACACCGCGGAGCTGCAGGCCTTCACCGACACCGCCCTCGGACACCTCTCGCCGGGTCCGGGGGTGGAGGCGGCCCGGGACGCGCTGCGGATCGCCCTGGGGTGCGTCGAGTCCTGCCGCACCGGCGCCCCGGTGAGCCTGGACCCGGTGGGAGCCACCCGATGAGCGGCTTCACCCTGGCGGCGAGCGCGGAGATGGTCTTCGTCGACCTGCCGTTCGAGCAGCGGGTGCGCCGGCTGCACGAGGCCGGGTTCGAGGTGGAGATCTGGGACTGGACCACCAAGGACCTGCCCGCCCTGGCCGCCACCGGGGCCCGGTTCGGATCGATGACCGGCTACGTGCGCGGGGCCCTCGTGGACCCGGACGGGGCGGCGGAACTGCTGCGCACCGCAGAGGACTCGCTGGCCGCCGCCGAGGTCCTCGACTGCCCCCGGCTCAACGTCCACGGCACCGGCTTGGACCCCCAGGGGCTCCCCGTGGTGCCGCACGAGGTGGTCACCGGGGCGGACTGGCTGGCAGCGGCCCGCACGCTGGAGCGGCTGGCCGTCCTGGGCGAGCGCCACGGGCGGGTCTTCACCCTGGAGAACCTCAACCGCGCCGTCGACCACCCGGGGGTGCCTTTCGGGGCGGCCGAGGACACCCTGGCGCTGGTCGCGGCGGTGGACAGTCCGCACCTGCGGCTGAACCTGGACCTCTACCACGCCCAGATCGGGGAGGGGAACCTGGTAGAACTGTGCCGGAGGGCCCTCCCGTACGTGGGGGAGATCCAGGTGGCCGACGTCCCCGGGCGGTGCGAGCCGGGCACCGGGGAGATCCACTTCCCCCGGGTGGCCACCGCCCTGGCCGAGGCCGGATACGAAGGAGTGATTGCGATGGAGGCCTTTGCCGCCGCCGACCCCGAGCTGGCGCTGAGACGATTCCGGGACGCCTTCACCGTTCCCTGCCCGTGAGCCCGGACGCCCCGGGGCGGGAAGCCCCCGGCCACCCGTCCGGGCGCCGCGTCACCATGCGCGACGTCGCCCGGGCGGCCGGGGTCTCCCAGCCCCTGGTCTCGATCGTCTTCCGCGACGCCCCCGGCGCCAGCGAGGAGACCCGGGCCCACGTCCTGCGGGTCGCCGCCGAGCTGGGCTACCGCCGCGACGAACGTGCCCGGCTGCTGCGCCAGGGCCGCTCCCGGCTGCTGGGGGTGGCCTTCGAGCCCGTGCAGCCCTTCCACGGAGAGATCCTCGACGGCGTCCACACCGCCGCCCAGCAGCGGGGCTACGACGTCGTGCTCTCGGCCGTCACACCGCACCGGGCGGAGGACGCCGCGTTGGAGGCCCTGCTGCGCGACCGGTGCGAGGCCCTGGTCCTGCTGGGCAGCGCCCTGCCGCGGGCCCGTCTCGAGCAGATCAGTGCGACCCTGCCGGTCGTCTCCGTCACCCGGGCTTTCGACGCGGCGGCCTTCGACAGCGTGGCCACCGACGACCACCGCGGCGCGGTGCTGGCCGTGGAGCACCTCCTCGACCTGGGGCACCGGCGGATCGCCTACATCGACGCCGACCGCGAGGCCGGCGGGGCGCGGCGCCGGGCCGGCTACCAGGACACCATGGCCGCCGCGGGCCTGGTCGACGAGATGCTGATCGTGCGCGGCAGCGCCTCGGAGGCCGGCGGCGCCACCGCCATCACCGGGCTCCTGGCCCAGGACCCCGCGCCGACCGCTGTCATCGCCTTCAACGACCGCTGCGCCGTCGGGGTGATCAGCCAGGCCCGCGTCCTGGGCCGGTGCGTGCCCGAGGACCTGTCGGTGGTCGGCTTCGACGACTCCGAGCAGGCGTCCCTGCCCTACCTCGACCTCACCACCCTGGCCCAGGACCCCTGCCTGCTCGCGCACACCGCCGTGGATCTGGCGCTGCGCCGCTTGGATGCGACGGCTGAGGACACCGCGGTGACCGGCGAGCACGTGGTGCTCCCCGCCCGGCTGGTCACCCGCACCAGCACCGCACCCGTCCCCGCTGCCCCCTGAGGCGGCTCCCTCGCCACTCCGGCCCAGGACCGGGCAGGCGGCACTTGCGGGACGGGGCCCTTCCGCACCGATCAGGAACCCCGCCTGTCCCCCGATGAACGGACTACACGGGGCCCCCGACGAGGTCGTGCCGGGGCACGCTGCGCTGCACGAGCAGGTACGGGGCCCACAGCAGGGCCGCGGAGAGGACGGTCAGCCCGAAGCCGATCATCGCGGTCTGCTCGGCAGCCGGCCCCATCTCCACGCTGCCCACCAGCACCGAGAAGGAGATGACCACCAGCAGAAGCCAGCACACCAGCCCGTGGAACCAGCGCAGGCCACGGCGCAGCGGCAGGAAGAAGAGCGCGGCCGCCGGCAGGACCACGAGGAGCTCCAGCGGCCAGACGGCGGCGGGCAACCACCCGTGCTGGACGAGGTAGGGCAGCAGGAAGCCGGCGCTCAGGGCGTACATGCCGGCGAACCATGCACCGAGGATCCAGTGCCGGCCGGTGGGCCGCTGACGCGCCTCCCGCAGCGCGGGGTCCCGGCGCTCCGCCTGCTCCTGGGCCTGCGCGGCGTTCTGATGCCAGCGGTTCTCCAGCCGGATCGTGTTGTCCAGCCACCCGCCGGTGGCGGGAAAGGGGATGACCTCTTCGGTGGTCGCGAGGTGCTCGAGCTGGGCCTCGGGGCCGAGGTAGGCCTCGCCCTTCCACGAGAGCGGCCGGGCGGTGTAGCCCAGTTCCACGCCGTGCTTCCGCAGCGCTGCGATCCAGACGTCGACCGCGGGGTCCTTGTGCGAGGAGAAGGGGACGCTCGTGATCCGGCGGCTCCCGTCCTGGTCGAACAGGATGTGCAGGACGGGGGCCGTCTCGGTCAGTGTTCCGCCGCCGTTCTCGACGAGGATCGTGCGGCGCAGGATCCGGTAGGAGGCCACGACGGAGGCCACGGCCTCCCACGGGATGGCCCGGCGGACCGGTGCGTCGGCGCCGAAGGTGTTCCACTCGGTCGTCTCGATGCCGGTCTCGCGCAGGGTATAGGTCGAGCGGTGGCGGGCGTGCCAGGCTCCCCTGCGCACCAGGTCCACCGTCCTGACAAGGAGCAGGACCCCGGCCGCCACGAAGACCAGAGTGAACAGCAGCCACGGGTTCCAGAACGCGATCATCAGCCAGACGGGGACGCCGATGAAGAGCGCGACGATGGCCGCGACGAAGAACAGGCCGACCACCGCGGCGCCGCGCCAGAACAGGTCCTCCCGCTGCTCCTGCTGGACGTGGACGATTCGGCTTCCGGTCACGGCGGTCCGGGAGACGGGGTGGGGATCCGGTGTCACGACAGGTGCTCGCTCTCGGTGCAGGGGCGGGTGCGTCCCGGGCAGGGGTGTTCCGGCGCTCTCGGAGCCTATCGGGGACCAGGGCTCGGGGCGCTGACCCGACACGGCGCCGTCCCGTCGCCTCCGCCCGTCCGGAGAGCGCACGCAGAAGGGCGGGGAGCCTCCGGAGGCTCCCCGCCCTTCGCGAGAGTTCTAGTTGCGCGAGCTGCCGGTGTTCGTGCCCTCGCCGGAGTCGTCCCGGTGGTAGAGGTACTCGTTGCCGTGCTCGTCCTTCTCCACGTAGAAGTGTTCCTGGACCTCCTGGTACCAGGTCTGGGCGGCCTCGCTCATCCTCTCGCCCTCCTGCGCCTGGGCCAGCCGGTCCCCCGGCCCGTAGACGCGCATCGCGATGGCGTTGAGCCGGTCGAGGATGCGGTGCTGCTGCTCGCCGTCCCGGTTGGTGTTCTGCCTGTTCCGCGCCATGACGTCCCCCGTTGCCGACTGTGATGGTGATCACCAGTCTAGCGCCTGGGTGCCGGCACGGACCGGGCCCACCGGCGGGTGTGACGCCGGTGGGCCCGTACGGTCCCTGGTGTGCGGGCGGCTACTCGACGTCGCGGATCTGCTTGAGGGAGCCGGTGCTCGTGCGGTACTCCCGCACGTAGTCGGGCTGCTCCGGGTGCTCGATGGCCGGGGCGTTGGCCGGCTCCGAGCCGTGCACGTAGTCCGGGGCCACGACGATCTCCTCGTCCACCTCGGCGCCGGTGGAGGTGCGGCGCCGGAACTCCTCGGGCGGCAGCACCCGGCGCCACTGGCGGGTGGGCAGGACGCCCACCTCCCCGGCGTCCTCGCGCAGGGCCCGGAGCAGCGAGTAGATCATCACGTACCCGAGCACGAAGAACGGCAGGCCGATGAGGATCGCCACGTTCTGCAGGGCGGCGAGCCCGGTGGCGCCGGTGGCGGTCAGCAGGATCGCGGCGATGAGGCCGATGGCGACGACCCAGAACACGCGCTGGTGCACCGGGGACTCCTCCTCGTGGCCGCTGCCCATGGTGTCCATGACCAGGGCGGCCGAGTCGATCGAGGTGATGAAGAACAGCACCACGATGAGCACGCCCACGGCGGAGGTGACGGTGGAGAACGGGAAGTTCTCGAGGAAGACGAACATCGCGCCGGGGATGTCGCCCTCGTCGACGACGGCCTCCACGAGCCCGCCCCCGCCGTTGAGCTCGATGTCGAACACGCCCATGCCGAAGATCCCGAACCAGATGACGGAGAACAGCGTGGGGAAGGCGAGCACCCCGGAGACGAACTGGCGGATGGTACGGCCGCGGGAGATGCGGGCGATGAAGATGCCCACGAACGGGGACCACGTGATGGTCCACGCCCAGTAGAAGACGGTCCAGCCGCTCTGCCACCCGGTGTCCGCGAGCGAGTCGTTCCAGAAGGCGAGCGCCGGGAGCATCGACAGGTACGTGCCGGCGGACTCGACCATGCCCTTGAGCATCAGCACGGTGGGCCCGGAGACGAGGATGAAGACCAGCAGGGCGATCGCGATGAGGATGTTGGTGTTGGACAGCCGCTTGATGCCCCGGTCGAGGCCGAGGGCCACGGAGACCGAGGCGACGAGGCTGACGGCGGCGATGATGAGGATCTGCGACAGCGCCGACTCGGAGATGCCGAAGAGCCGTGCCAGGCCGCTGTTGATCTGCATGGTGCCGAGCCCGATCGAGACGGCCACGCCGAAGAGGGTGCCGACGATGGCCAGGATGTCGATGAGCCGCCCGACCGGCCCGTGGATGCGCTCCCCCAGCAGCGGCTGGAACATGGAGCTCACCCGCGGCGGGAGGTTGCGCTTGTACATGAAGTAGCCGAAGGCCAGTGCCGGGAGGGTGAAGATCGTCCAGGTGTGCAGCCCGAAGTGGTAGAGCGTGAAGCCCATCGCCTCGGTGGCGGCCTCCATGGAGGCCGGCTCGACGCCCTGCCGGGGCGGGTTCGCGAAGTGGTTCACCGGTTCGGCGACGGCCCAGAACATCAGGATCGTGCCGATGCCCGCGGCGAAGAGCATCGAGAACCAGGACAGGTTGGTGTGCTGGGGCCGTTCGTCGTCGGCCCCGAGCCGGACCTGACCGAAGCGGCTGACCATGAGGTAGATCAGGAACAGCAGGAAGACGGTCACACCCAGGATGTAGAACCAGCCGAGCTGTTCGATCACCCAGGTCGAGCCGTCCGCGAAGACAGCGTCCATGAACTCCGTGAACACCAGCGTCAGGACCACGAACGCGGCGATCACCAGCGCGGAGCCGAAGAAGATGGTGGGACTGGTCCGCAGTCGCAGGGAGTCGTGCAGTCTGTTCAGCATCGCCGTGCTTCCCCGGCTGCCCTCGGCCTCGGACGAGCGGACGGCCGCCGTGTCTCGGTTGTGTGCGTCGGTCGTGTGGATCGGTGGTGCGTTCTGGTTGCTACGACCCTACCGCGTGGTCGTCCTGAGGCGGAGGCTCACTCCGGGGACGGCGTGGACGCCAGGGGCGGCTCCACGTGCCACTCCCACCACGCGTCCACGCGGTCGCGCAGGCGCTGCACGGTGCCGTCGTTGACCAGCACGGTGCTGGAGACGGCTGCCCGCTCCTCGTCGGTGGCCTGGGCGGCGATCCGGGCGCGGGCGTCGGCCTCCGTCATGCCGCGGTCCTCGACCATCCGCCGCACGCGCTCCTCTGCCGGGGCCTGGACCGTGAGGACGAGGTCGAAGCGCCCGTGCTGGCCGGTCTCCACGAGCAGCGGGATGTCCTCGACCAGGACGGCGTCCTCCCCGGCCGCGGCCGCGAGCCGCTCGGCCTCCGCCCGGACGAGGGGGTGGATGATCGCGTTGAGCCGGGCGCGCGCCTCCGGGTCCGCGAACACGCGGGCGCCGAGCGCGGCCCGGTCCAGGCGGCCGTCCGGGGTCAGCACGGAGGGTCCGAACTCCTCCAC
Organism: Kocuria salina; assembly: GCF_013368965.1. NCBI lineage: Bacteria > Bacillati > Actinomycetota > Actinomycetes > Micrococcales > Micrococcaceae > Kocuria > Kocuria salina. The sequence continues at coordinate 190,337 of NZ_SSSF01000004.1, read as the reverse complement.
GATCCCCTCGAGGCCGGGCCGGCCCGGCTCCTGCAGGGCGCGGGCGATCGCGTCGGCGTCGACCACGGTGGCCCCGAGCTCCATGAGCCGCCGGGAGACCGTGGACTTGCCCGAGGCGATCCCGCCGGTGAGTCCGATGGTCAGCATGGGACCATGCTATCGGCCGGTCCCGGCCGCGCCCCGCCGGGCGCTCAGGCCTCCCCGGCCCCGGCCACGGTGGTCATGACGTCCGGCAGCGTGCCGGGCCCGTGCGCCCGCTGCACCCGCAGCCAGCGGTACCCGTAGCCCTCCAGGGCCAGCTCGGCCGAGGAGTCGGCGTCGAGGGTGCACGTCCCGCTGCCCAGCAGGTCCAGCAGCTCGGTGCCCTCCTCCTCGTCCGGCAGCCGCAGCGGCACCGTGGTGGGCTCGGCGGAGAAGTTGTGCAGCGCCACGATGCCGGAGCCCTCCCACGAGCACCGGTGGGCGAGGACCTCCCGCCGCGGCTGGTCCAGGACCTCGGCGGGCCCCCAGGCCAGCTCGGTGCACTCGCGGTAGCGGCGGGCCAGGGTGGTGACGAAGTTCAGCAGGGAGTCCGGGTCCCGCTTGGCGTCGGCCACGTTCACGGCCGCGGGGCCGAACTCTCCCTCGACGACGGGACCGGAGAGGTCCTCGGCGCCGGCGGAGGAGAACCCCCCGTTGCGCCCGGAGGTCCACTGCATGGGCGTGCGGACGGCCATGCGGCCCTCGGCGGCGAGATTCTCGCCCATGCCGATCTCCTCGCCGTAGTACAGCACCGGGGTGCCCGGCAGGGAGAAGAGCAGCGAGTAGACCATCCGGATGCGCTGCCGGTCCCCGTCCAGCATGGGCGGCAGCCGCCGGGTGAGGCCCCGGCCGTAGATCTGCATGCGCTCCTCGGGCCCGAAGGCGGCGAAGACCTCCTCCCGCTCGGACGCGGAGAGCTGATCGAGGGTGAGCTCGTCGTGGTTGCGCACGAAGTTGGCCCACTGGGCGTCCTGCGGGATGCGGGGCCGGTTCTTCAGGGCGGTCGCCAGCGGCCCGGCGTCCCGGCGGGCCAACGAGAGGTAGAGGTTCTGCATGGCCACGAAGTCGAAGATCATGGTCAGCTCCCCCGCGTCCTCCGTGCCGAACAGCTCGAGCTGCTGCTGGTAGGGCAGATTGACCTCGCCCAGCAGGGCGGCCCGGCCGTTGCGGCGGTTGGCGAACCTGCGCAGCGAGCGCAGGAACCCGTGCGGGTCCGTGAACCCGCCCTGGTTCTCGAAGTCGTCGCCCTGCGCCAGCGTGAGCAGCTGGGGGATCCCGTCCACGCGGAAGCCGTCGAGGCCCAGGTGCAGCCAGAACCCGACGATCTTCGCGATCTCGTCCCGCACCTTGGGGTGGGAGAGGTTGAGGTCCGGCTGGTGGCGGTAGAAGCGGTGCAGGTACCAGTGCCCGGTGATCTCGTCCCGGGTCCAGATGCCGCCCTCCTGGTCGGGGAACACGGCCTTCCCGGAGGTGTCCGGCGGCTCGTCGGCCCGCCACACGTAGTAGTCGCGGTACGGGCTGTCCGTGCTCGAGCGGGCGGCCTGGAACCACGGGTGCTGGTCGGAGGTGTGGTTGACCACGAGGTCGGCGATGACCCGCAGACCGCGGTCCTGGGCGGTGCGGACGAGCTCCACGAGGTCGCCGAAGCTGCCCAGCCGCTGGTCGACGCCGTAGAAGTCGGTGATGTCGTAGCCGTCGTCCCGGTTGGGCGAAGGGTAGAACGGCATGAGCCACAGGCAGGTGACGCCGAGCTCCGCCAGGTAGTCAACCCTCTCGGCCAGCCCGGCGATGTCGCCGACGCCGTTGCCGTCCGTGTCCAGGAACCGCTCGACGTCCACGCAGTACACGACCGCCTGCTTCCACCAGAGGTCGGAGGTGTCGGCGATGCGCATGTCTGCTCCCTCGGTCGCGGCTGCTCCCCTGTCTAGCACCCCGTCCCGGTCCCGTCGAGGGCGCGCGGGGCCCGGCCTAGAGTGGGGAGCATGGACCCGGACCCCCTGCTCAGCCGCGCGACCCGGTACACGACGCTCGCCGCGGGCACGGAGGCGGTGGCCGAGCTGGAGATCAAGCGCTCCCGCTTCCTGGCGGTGCTGCGCCGGGCGTCCACGGAGGCCGAGGCCCGGGCCCTGGCCGAGGAGCTGCGGCGCGGATTCCACGACGCCCGCCACCACTGCTCGGCGTTCGTCCTGGGCCCGGACCGGGACGTGCAGCGCTCCTCCGACGACGGCGAGCCCGCGGGCACCGCGGGTCTGCCAATGCTCGAGGCCCTCGTGCTGCGGCGCACCGCCACAGACGCGGCCGGCCGGGACGTCACCGACCTCTCGGACGTGAGCGCCGTGGTGGTCCGCTGGTTCGGCGGCACCCTGCTCGGCGCCGGAGGGCTGGTCCGGGCCTACTCCGAGGCCGTGTCCCAGGCCCTCGACGGCGCGTCCCTGGTGGTCCGCCGGCGGCAGCGCCTCTACCGGCTCCCCGCCTCCCACGCGGACGCGGGCCGGATCGAGAACGAGCTGCGCGCGGCCGGGACCACGGTCCTGGACACCGCCTACGGGGCGGCCGGCGCGGAGCTGGGCCTCGCCCTGCCCGACGACGACGCGGCCGTCGCCGCGCTGCACTCCCGCGTGGCCTCGCTGACCGCCGGCGCCGGTGTCCTGCGGCCCGTCGGCACGGACTGGGTGGACACCCCCGCCGGCAGCCGGCCCTGAGCGGCGCCCGGCCGGTCCGGCGGCCCCGGGGACAGCACGACGGCCCCCGCCCTGCGAAGGGTGGGGGCCGTCGTGGTCAGCGCCGTGCGGAACGGCCTGGCGGTGCCTGTCGGATCAGGCTCCGGTCAGCTTCTCGCGCAGAGCGGCCAGGGCCTCGTCGGAGGCCAGGGTGCCGGAGTCGGCGGCCGGGGCCTCGGAGGAGTAGCTGGTCGGGGCCGGCGCGGACGAGGAGGAGGACGAGGAGGACGAGGACGAGGAGCTCGTCGTGCCGCCGGCAGCGGCCTCGGCGTCCTCGGCGATCGACTTCCGGACCTGCTCCTTGTGCGCCTCCCAGCGCGACTGGGCGTCGGCGTACTGCTGCTCCCAGGCGGCGCGCTGGGTCTCGTAGCCCTCGATCCACTCGTTGGTCTCGGGATCGAAGCCCTCGGGGTACTTGTAGTTGCCCTGGTCGTCGTACTCGGCGGCCATGCCGTACTGGGCCGGGTCGAACTCGGTGGAGTCCGGGTCCACGCCCTCGTTGGCCTGCTTGAGCGACAGCGAGATGCGGCGGCGGTCCAGGTCGATGTCGATGACCTTGACGAACAGCTCGTCGCCCACGGAGACGACCTGCTCGGCCATGTCCACGTGGCGCTGGGCCAGCTCGGAGATGTGCACCAGGCCCTCGATGCCGTCCTCGACGCGCACGAACGCGCCGAAGGGGACGAGCTTGGTGACCTTGCCCGGCACGACCTGCCCGAGGGCGTGGGTGCGGGCGAACAGCTGCCACGGGTCCTCCTGGGTCGCCTTCAGCGACAGGGAGACGCGCTCGCGGTCCATGTCGACGTCCAGGACCTCGACGGTGACCTCCTGGCCGACCTCGACGACCTCGGAGGGGTGGTCGATGTGCTTCCAGGACAGCTCGGAGACGTGCACGAGGCCGTCGACGCCGCCCAGGTCCACGAAGGCACCGAAGTTGACGATCGAGGAGACCGTGCCCGTGCGGACCTGGCCCTTCTCGAGCTTGTGCAGGAAGTTGGAGCGGACCTCGGACTGGGTTTGCTCGAGCCAGGCACGGCGGGACAGGACCACGTTGTTGCGGTTCTTGTCCAGCTCGATGATCTTCGCCTCGATCTGCTGGCCGATGTACGGCGCGAGGTCGCGCACGCGGCGCATCTCGACGAGAGAGGCGGGGAGGAAGCCGCGCAGGCCGATGTCGAGGATGAGGCCGCCCTTGACGACCTCGATGACGGTGCCGGTGACGACGCCGTCGTCCTCCTTGATCTTCTCGATGTCGCCCCAGGCGCGCTCGTACTGAGCCCGCTTCTTGGACAGGATCAGGCGGCCTTCCTTGTCCTCCTTGGTGAGGACCAGAGCCTCGACCTCATCACCCACGGTCACGACCTCGTCCGGGTCGACATCGTGCTTGATGGACAGCTCGCGGGACGGGATGACGCCCTCGGTCTTGTAGCCGATGTCGAGAAGGACCTCGTCGCGGTCGACCTTGACGACGGTGCCCTCGACGAGGTCGCCGTCGTTGAAGTACTTGATGGTCGCGTCGACAGCGGCGAGGAAGTCCTCGGCGGACCCGATGTCGTTGACGGCAACCTGCGGGGTGGTGGTGGTCATGTAGTAGGGGCTCCGATGGGGATAGTTTGTGATCAGTCGGAACGGAGATTGTCCGGCCGGACCGCGGCCGTTCCGAAGGATTGCTGGACAGGGCACGTGCAGAGCACGCACCGGGTCAGTCTACGGACGGAGGAAAAGGGGCGCAACACGCGACCCGCCGCGGCGCGCGGGCTCAGAACTGTGTGACGCCGTACGGGGCGGTCGGGGTCTCCATGAAGTCCTGCAGGTCCCGTAGCGAGTCCTCGTCCCGGGCCACGATCAGTCCCGCCTGCGCGAGGGTGCTCGCCTTCACCGCCCCGAGGTACAGGGACCCGAGCACGTCCACCCGCATCGCCACGTCGGCCCCGTCGGGCAGCTCCACCGCGGGGACCGACCGCCCGGCGTCGTCGTCGGCGGTGCGGGGCCGGTCGCCCAGCCGCTCGACCACGGGCGTGCCGCTGCTGGTGTCCAGTGCCCAGACGCCGTCGGCGTAGCCCATCGAGTCCACGAGGGAGATCACGATCCGCCCGCGGAAGGTGTACGGGCGGGCCTCCAGCGCGGCGGCGGGGTCCAGGACCCGCACCCACACCTTGTCGGACTCCGCGGTGACGCGGTACTTGGCCCGGTCCGCCATCGCCCACACCAGCGGGTCCTCCACGGGGGCGCGGCCGAAGCGGACCTGGTCCACGAGGTCCAGGGAGGTCACGAACTCCCACAGGGCGATCGACACGTCCGGGGAGGCGCCCACGAGGTCGAGCACCGTCAGGGTCAGCGGGTAGGAGGTGTTGGGCTCGAACCGGTAGGTCACGTAGCCGTCCGGGCGCATCGCGTCGTCGTAGTGCACGGCGCAGCGCACCTCGGGGTCCGCCTTCTGCGGGGTGATGGCGTACTCCCCCGTGTACTCGGGCCAGTGGTAGGCCACCCGGCTCACCGACCCGTGGGAGCTCTCGTGGAAGCGCTGGAAGAGCACGGGGGCGAGCTGGCGCACCGCCTCGCCGTCGGCCATCTCCACGCTGCCCACGGTCGGGGCCTTGAGCTGCAGGCGGGTCGTGGCGTCCACGGTGACCTCGCGGTTGAACGTGGCCGCGCCGAACCCGAACCGGCCGTAGATGGTGGCCTCGGTCGCGGTCAGCAGCGCCACGGGGTAGCCGTCCCGCCGGGCGCGGTCGAGCTCTCCCGTCATGAGCCGGCGCAGCAGCCCGCGGCGGCTGTGCGTGGGCCGCACGGTGACCTCGGAGATGAGCCGGGCCCGCAGCAGCCGGCCGCGGCCCGCGTTGAGCGAGCCCTCCCAGGAGGTGAAGGTCGCCACGGGCCGCCGGGTGGGGAGTGCCGCCTCCGGCACGGCGTGCGGGTACGCCGCCCGCAGCCGCACCCGCTCGGCGTGCATCCAGGACAGGGTGCGCTCGAGGGTCTCGTCGGTCGGCTCCGCCTGGTGGAAGCCCTGCCGGATGGCCCGCACCCACTCCACGGCGGCCGGGTTGGCCGCGACGCCGCCGGGGCCCACGCCGAACTCCGCGAAGGTGTAGTCGTGCCCGCCGGCCGAGTAGGACTCGGTCACGGTGCCGGGGGTGGACGGTGTCGTCGGAGCGTCGTGCTGGGGGTCCATGGTGGGTTCCTCGTTCGCGGTGGGGTCGGGGAGCGGGCCGGCCGGGGCGCCGGTCCGGCCGGTCAGTGGGCCGCCTCGTGCCAGGAGCGGCCCGCGCCGACGTTGACCTCCAGCGGCACGGACAGCTCGGCGGCGCCGCCCATCTCCTCGCGCAGCACCCGCTCCACGGTCTCGCGCTCCCCGCGCACGACCTCCACCACGAGCTCGTCGTGGACCTGCAGGAGCATCCGGGAGCCGAGGCCCTCGTCGGCGAAGCGCCGGTCCACCCCGAGCATCGCCTTCTTGATGATGTCGGCGGCCGAGCCCTGGATGGGGGCGTTGAGGGCGGCGCGCTCGGCCATGGAGCGCAGCTGCCGGTTGTCGCTGGAGAGGTCCGGGAGGTACCGGCGGCGGCCGTCGATCGTGGCCGTGTAGCCGTCCTCGCGGGCCTGCTCCACGACGCCGCGCAGGTAGTCGCGCACCGCCCCGAACCGGGTGAAGTAGTCGCTCATCAGGGTGCGGGCCTCGTCGACGGGGATCCGCAGCTGCTTGGAGAGCCCGAAGGAGCTCAGCCCGTAGACCAGCCCGTAGCTCATGGCCTTGACCTTGGAGCGCATGGGCGCGGTGACCTCCTCCGGGGCCACGCCGAAGATCTTCGAGCCGACGAAGCGGTGCAGGTCCTCGCCGCTGCGGAACGCCTCGATCAGCGCCTCGTCCCCGGACAGGTGCGCCATGATGCGCATCTCGATCTGGGAGTAGTCGGCGGTGAGCAGCTGCTCGTAGGCCCGCCCGTCCTCCGGGCGCCCGACCACGAACAGCCCGCGGATGCGGCGGCCCTCCTCGGTGCGCACGGGGATGTTCTGCAGGTTGGGGTTGGTGGAGGACAGCCGGCCGGTGGCGGCGACGTTCTGCATGTAGGTGGTGTGCACGCGGCCGTCCTCGGCGATGGCCTTCTGCAGGCCCTCGACGGTCTGGCGGAGCTTGTTGGCGTCCCGGTAGGCCAGCAGGCCGGCGAGGAAGCGGTGCCCCTTGGAGTCCGGGTCGGTGCGGGTGAGCAGCTCCGCCACGGCGTCGGCGTCGGTCGTGAAGCCGGACTTGATCTTCTTGGTCTTCGGCAGCCCCAGCTCCTCGAACATCACCTGCTGCAGCTGCTTGGTGGAGCCGAGGTTCACGGGCTCCGCGATCTGGGCGTGCGCCTCCTGCTGCGCCTGCTCGATCACCCGGGCGAAGTCGTCGAGCAGGACCTGCACCCCCTCGGGGTCCACGGCGATCCCGGCGAGCTCCATCCGGCCCAGCACCACGGCCAGGGGTAGCTCGAGGTCCGTGAGGAGGGCGGTCTGGTGGGTCTCGGCCAGCTTCTCCAACAGGTGCTCGGAGAGCTGGACGGTGGCGACCGCCAGCTCCGCCTCCCGCCGCAGCACCGCCGGGGCGGGCCAGGGCTCGGCGTCCAGGGCGAGCTGCTGCTGCCCCTCGGCGGCGGGGCCGTCCGCGGCGGGGGCCACCGCCAGGCCCAGCCGGTCCTCGAGCAGCGCGGGGAGCTCGTAGCTGCGCCGCGCCGGCTGCAGCAGGTAGGCCGAGAGCTGGGGGTCGTCCACGACCCCGGCCAGCGGCAGGCCGCGCACCGCGAGGGACTTCCAGACGTCCTTGAGCCCGTCCACGATCTTGGGCCGGTCCGCGTCGGCCAGCCAGCGGGCCAGTGCGGACTCGAGGCCGGAGTCGGCGGCCGCGAGGTCCAGGAACAGCGCGGACGGCTGGTGGCCGCCGCGGGCGAGGACCGCCCCGGAGAGCTCGCGGGCGCCCGGCAGCACGGGGTCGTCGTCGCGGTGCAGGGCGTGCAGCACCACGGGGCCCTCCCCGCCGGCCAGCCACTGCTCGAGGTCCTCGGCGGTGCCGGGGCGCTCGACCTCGCCCAGGCCGAGGTCGGCCGGCGGGGCCGCCTCCTCGGCGGGGCGCCCGAAGGCGTCGAAGAGCCGGTTGCGCAGGCCGTCGCCGAACTCGAGGTCGTCGAAGACCTCCCCCACCGCCTGGGCGTCGGGCACGGGCAGGCCGGCGTCGGCGAGGTCGACGTCCAGCGCGAGATTGGTGATCAGGCGGTTGAGCCGGCGGTTGCGCTCGACGTCGGCGCGGTGCTCGCGCAGCGCCTCGCCCTTCTTGCCCTTGACGCGGTCCGCGTGCGCGAGGATCGCGTCGACGCCGCCGTAGGCGAGGATCCACTTGGCCGCGAACCCCGCGCCCACGCCGGGGATCCCGGGGAGGTTGTCGGCCTGCTCCCCGGTCAGGGCCGCGAGGTCCGGGTAGTGCTGGGGCGGCACCTTGTACTTCTCCACCACGGCGGCGGCGTCCATGTGCTTGAGGTCGGACGGGGTGCGCCCGGGGTAGACCACCGTGACGTGCTCGTCGATCATCTGGAAGGCGTCCCGGTCCCCGGAGAAGACCAGCACCTCGTAGTCCTGCTCGGCGCCGCGGCGGGCGAGGGTGGCGAGGACGTCGTCGGCCTCGTGGCCCTCGGCGGTGACCACGGGCACGCCCAGGGCGTCGAGGATCCGGCGGATCTGCGGGACCTGCCCGTGGAACTCCTCGGGCGTCTCGTCCCGTCCGCCCTTGTACTCCTCGTACTCCTGGGAGCGCAGGGTGGGGCCGTCGAGGTCGAAGGAGACCACCAGGTGGGTGGGCTTCTGCTCGCGGATCAGCTTCACGAGCGTGTTCACGAAGCCGTAGACGGCCTCGGTGTGCCGGCCGTCGGAGGTCACGAAGGCGGGCCCGCCGCCGTACTCCGCGGCGCGGGACAGCGCGAAGAACGCGCGGAAGGCCAGGGAGTGGCCGTCGACCAGCAGCAGCTTCCGCTCGGGCCGGGAGACCGGGTGGGGGATCTCGACGTCGACGGGGTGGTCGGTGTCGGTCCCGACGGTCACCGTGCGGACAGCGGTCTCGGGGCTCGGGTCGGTCTGCGTGTGCTGCGTCGTTTTCTCCACGGACCCATCCTAGGGCCGGGCGGGAGCCGGGGCAGGCGGTCCGCCGGGGCCCGGCGGGTCAGCCCGCGCGGCCGGACGGCGCGCTCAGGCGACCTGGTTGATGATGGCCTCGGCGACCTCCCGCATGGACAGCCGGCGATCCATGGAGGTCTTCTGGATCCAGCGGAACGCCTCGGGCTCGGTGAGGCCCATCTTGGTGGTCAGCAGCGACTTCGCGCGCTCCACGAGCTTGCGGGTGGCGAACTGCTCCTTCATGTCCGAGACCTCGCGCTCCAGCGCGGCGATCTCCTCGGCGCGGGAGATCGCGATCTCGATCGCGGGCACGAGGTCGTCCACCGTGAACGGCTTGACCACGTAGGCCATGGCCCCCGCCTCGCGGGCCCGCTCCACGAGCTCCCGCTGGCTGAAGGCCGTCAGCAGGACCACCGGGGCGATCCGGTCCGAGGCGATCTGCTCCGCCGCGGTGATCCCGTCGAGGACGGGCATCTTCACGTCCATGAGCACGAGGTCGGGGCGGTGCTCGCGGGCGAGCTCCACGGCGCGCTGGCCGTTGTCGGCCTCCGCGACCACCTCGTAGCCCGCATCCTGGAGCATCTCCACGATGTCCAGGCGGATCAGGGTCTCGTCCTCGGCGACCACCACCCGGCGGGCCGGGCGCAGGTCGTTCTCCGCCGCCTCGCCGGACAGGTCGTCGCGGGTCTCGGGCTCCTCCGCCGGGGAGGGGTTCGGCTGCTCCGTCACGCTGACTCCTTGGCTGCTGGTGCGTCGTTGCCCGCGCCGCGCGGGCAGCGGGGCCGGCGGCGCCAGACTGCCCGGCGCCGCGCATTCCGTCCGATCAGCCCCAGCCTATAACTGTTGTAGAGTGGTCGAGCGCAGGAGCCGCCCTCCCGAGGCGGCGCGGACTGCGACCGCAGGCCCAAGTGGCGGAATTGGCAGACGCGCCGCACTCAAAATGCGGTTCCCCTGGAGTGTGGGTTCGAGTCCCACCTTGGGCACCAGCACCCCGGACCTCTCGGTCCGGGGTCTTCTCGTCCCACCCCCGTGCCGTCAGCCCGCGGCGCCCCGCTCCCGCACCAGGTTGGTGACCCGGGCGGTGGACAGCCGCCGCCCCCGCTCGTCGGTCATCACGACCTCGTGGACGGTGAGCGTGGCGCCCAGGTGCAGCGCCGTGCACGTGCCGGTGACCGTCCCGGAGGCCACGCCGCGCTGGTGCGTCGCGTTGACGTCGACACCCACCGCGTACCGCCCCGGACCGGCGTGCACGCTCGCCGCGGTCGAGGCGAGCGTCTCGGCGAGGACGCAGTGCGCCCCCCCGTGCAGGATCCCGCCCGGCTGCGTGTTCGGCTCGACCGGCATCGTGGCGACCGCCCGCCCGGGCGTGAGCTCCGTGAACCGGATGCCCATCGCCCGGGCCAGACCACCCATCCCGTGACCGGGGAAGGCGGCGTGCAGCTCCTCGGGGACCCCGTGCTCGCGCAGGTCCCGGGAGTGCTCCTCGGGGGTCATGGCCGGGGGGCTGCTCACCCTTCCCGCCACGGTCCCACGCGCTCGCGCCGCTGCCCGCTGCCCAGCAGCTCCCCGGCGTCGGCGACGTCGCCCACGCGGTGCACCTTGACGAGGTTCGTGGTGCCGGCGACCCCGGGGGGCGAGCCGGCGCAGATCACCACGAGGTCGTCCTTGCCGGCCAGGCCCTGCTCCTGCAGGTGCAGGTCGACCTGCCGGGTCATCTCGTCCGTGTGGTCGACCTTCGCGACCTGGATGGGCTGCACCCCCCACAGCAGGGACATGAGCGCCGTGACGAGGGGCTCCGGGGTGAACGCCAGGATCGGGTGGGCCGGGCGCAGCCGGGACAGCCGGCGGGCGGAGTCCCCGGACTGGGTGAACGTGCAGAGGTAGCTCACGTCGAGCTGCCGGGCGATGGTCACCGCCGCCCGCGTCACCGCACCGCCGCGGGTGCGCGGCTCCGTGCCCAGCGCCGGGACGCGCTCCAGGGCCTGGGACTCGGTGGCCTCGATGATGCGGGCCATCGTCTCGATCGTCTCGATCGGGTACTTGCCCACCGAGGTCTCCCCGGAGAGCATGACCGCGTCGGCGCCGTCGAGCACGGCGTTGGCGCAGTCGGAGGCCTCGGCCCGGGTGGGGCGCGGGCTGTCGATCATCGACTCGAGCACCTGGGTGGCGACGATCACGGGCTTGGCCCAGCGCCGGGCGAGCTCGATGGCGCGCTTCTGCACGATCGGGACCTGCTCCAGCGGCAGCTCCACGCCCAGGTCACCGCGGGCCACCATGATGCCGTCGAACGCGTCGATGATCTCGTGCAGGGCGTCCACCGCCTGCGGCTTCTCGATCTTGGCGATCACCGGCAGCCGCCGGCCCTCCTCGTCCATGATCTCGTGCACCCGCACGATGTCCTTGGCGTCGCGCACGAAGGACAGGGCGATCAGGTCCACGCCGCGGCGCAGAGCCCAGCGCAGGTCGTCCTCGTCCTTGTCGGACAGGGCCGGGACGTTCACGGCCACGCCGGGAAGGTTGATGCCCTTGTTGTTGGACACCGCCCCGCCCACGACCACCTCGGTGGTGACGGTGGTGTCGGAGACGGCGGTGGCGCGCAGGGCGACCCGGCCGTCGTCGATGAGCAGCGGGTCGCCCACGTTGACGTCGCCCGGCAGGGCCTTGTGCGTGGTGGAGCACAGGCTCGCGGTGCCCTCGACGTCCTCGACGGTGATGGAGAACACGTCGCCGGGGAGCAGCTCGTGCGGGCCGTCCGCGAAGCGGCCGAGCCGGATCTTCGGTCCCTGCAGGTCCGCGAGGATCGCGACCGTCTGCCCGGCGTCCGCCGAGGCGCGCCGCAGGTTCTCGTAGGACGCGTCGTGCACGGAGTGGTCGCCGTGGCTCATGTTGAGCCGGGCCACGTTCATGCCGGACCGGATCGCCTGGGAGAGGTTCTCGTACGAGGAGATGGCCGGGCCGATCGTGGCCACGATCTTTGCTCGTCGCATGTGTGCCGCCTTGGGTCGAGGGATGCCACCGGGGAGGACGCGCACAGCACTGCGGCCGGGGGCTCCGTCGCGCAGGACACGACGCAGCTCCCGGCCGCACTGCCTGGATGTCCGCCCTGGGGCGGGAGGTCGTTCCCAGCCTACCAACGCCGCCGCCGGTGTCGAGGCGCCCGGCCCGTCGGCCCGCCCCGGACGTGCGACGGCGCGGGCCGCCACCTCCCTCTCGGAAGGGGGCGGCCCGCGCCGCGGGACCGTGGGGCCCGGTGCCGTCCTACAGGGTGAGGTCGATGGCCCGGTCGGTCGGGGCCACGGGCTCGGGCAGACGGGTCGAGCCCATGAGGAACCGTTCGACGGCGGCCGCGCAGGCGCGGCCCTCGGCGATCGCCCAGACGACGAGGGACTGGCCGCGGCCGGCGTCGCCGCACGCGAAGACGCCGTCCACGCTGGTCATGTACCGGTCGTCCCGGGCCAGGTTGGTCCGGCCGTCCAGCTCGGCGCCGATCTGCTCGGTGATGTCCTCGGACTCGTTGCCGGTGAAGCCCAGGGCCAGGAAGACGAGGTCCGCCGGGATCACCCGCTCGGTGCCGCCCTTGGGGGCGCGCCGGCCGTCGGGCAGGTACTCGGTCTCGGCGACCTTCAGGCCGGTGAGCCTGCCGCCCTCCCCCACGAACTCCACGGTGGAGGCCATGTAGGTGCGGTCGCCGCCCTCCTCGTGGGAGGTCGAGACCTCGAAGACCTTGGGCATCATGGGCCACGGGTCGGCGTCGGAGCGGTCCGCGGCGGGCTTGCGCCCGATCGCCAGGGACGTGATCGACGCCGCGCCCTGGCGGTTGGCGGTGCCGATGCAGTCCGAGCCGGTGTCGCCGCCGCCCAGGACGATGACGTGCTTGCCCGCCGCGGAGATCTGGTCCTCGACCTCGTCGCCGGCCACCACGCGGTTGCCCTGCACCAGGTAGTCCATCGCGAAGTGGACGCCGTCCAGGTCCCGGCCCGGGATCTCGAGGTCCCGCGGCCGGGTGGCGCCGGTGGCGACCACCACGGCGTCGTAGCGGCGCTTGAGCTGGTCCCAGGTGATGTCCTTGCCGATCTCCACCCCGGGGCGGAAGCGGGTGCCCTCGGCGCGCATCACGTCGAGGCGCCGGTCGAGGACCTCCTTCTCCATCTTGAAGTCGGGGATGCCGTAGCGCAGCAGCCCGCCGATGCGGTCGTCGCGCTCGTAGACCGCCACCGTGAACCCGGCCTGGGTCAGCTGCTGGGCGACCGCGAGGCCGCCGGGCCCGGAGCCCACGACCGCCACGGTCTTGCCGACCAGGCGCTGGGGCACGTACGGCTTGACGATGCCCTCGTCGAAGCCCATCTCCCCGATCGAGTACTCGATCTGCTTGATGGTCACCGCCGGCTGGTTGATGCCGAGCACGCACGAGGACTCGCACGGGGCCGGGCAGACCCGCCCGGTGAACTCCGGGAAGTTGTTGGTGGCGTGCATGCGCTCGACCGCCTCGGCGTCGAGGCCCCGCCACACGAGGTCGTTCCACTCGGGGATCAGGTTGCCGAGGGGGCAGCCCTCGTGGCAGAAGGGGATCCCGCAGTCCATGCACCGGCCGGCCTGCTTCTGCAGGACCCCCCGGTCCTGGGCCTCCTGGACCTCCTTCCAGTCCATGATCCGGACGGGCACCGGCCGCTTGGGGCGGTCGACGCGCTCGGTCACCTTCATGAAACCGCGCGGATCAGCCACGGGTCGTCACCTCCAGGATCTTGTGCCAGGCCTCGTCGCCGTCGGGGTCCTGCCCCTGGGTCCGGGCCTCTTCGCGGATGCCCTGCACGGCGGCGTACTCCCGCGGCAGGACCTTGGTGAAACGCCCGAGCGTGGCCACGGGGTCGGCCAGGAGCCGGTCCGCGAGCTCGGAGCCCGTCTCCTCGGCGTGCTTCGTGATGAGCGCCAGCACGACTTCGGCGTCCGCCTCGTCCAGGGGCAGCAGCTGCAGCTCGCCGCCGTCGCGCGCCTGCTTGTTGACCGAGGTCTCGGCGAGGTCGATGACGTAGGCCACGCCGCCGGACATGCCGGCGCCGAAGTTGCGCCCCGTGCGGCCGAGCACCAGGGCGGTGCCGCCGGTCATGTACTCGCAGCCGTGGTCGCCGATGCCCTCGACCACCGCCGTGGCGCCCGAGTTGCGCACCAGGAACCGCTCGCCCACGGTGCCGCGCAGGAAGATCTCCCCGCTCGTGGCGCCGTAGCCGATCACGTTGCCCGCGATGACGTTCTCGGAGGCCTCGAACACCGCGTCCCGCTCGGGGCGCACGATGATCCGCCCCCCGGACAGGCCCTTGCCGCTGTAGTCGTTGGCGTCGCCCTCGAGCCGCAGGGTGATGCCCTGCGGGAGGAACGCGCCGAGGGACTGGCCGGCCTGGCCCGTGAGCGTCACGTCGATGGTGTCGTGGGCGAGGACGTCCGTGCCGAACGTCCGCGTCACCACGTGGCCGAGCATCGTGCCGACCGCGCGGTCCGTGTTGATGATGTGCTGCTGGATCCGCACGGGCTCGCGCTTCTCCAGGGCGGCCCGGGAGAGCCGGATCAGCTCGTTGTCGAAGTGCTTCTCCAGCTCGTGGTCCTGGCCGCGCATGTTGCGCACCGCCGCGCCCCGGTGCTCGAGCACCGTGGAGTGCAGGATCGGCGAGAGGTCCAGCCCGTGCGCCTTCCAGTGGTCGATGGCGTCCTTGGTCTCGAGGACCTCGGCGTGCCCGACGGCCTCCTCGATCGAGCGGAACCCGAGCTGGGCCAGGTACTCCCGGACCTCCTCGGCGATGAACTCGAAGAAGTTCACCACGTGCTCGGCCCGCCCCGTGAACCGCTTGCGCAGCTCCGGGTTCTGGGTGGCCACGCCCACCGGGCAGGTGTCCAGGTGGCACTTGCGCATCATGATGCAGCCCTCGACGATCAGCGGCGCCGTGGCGAAGCCGAACTCCTCCGCGCCGAGCAGCGCGGCGACGATCACGTCCCGGCCGGTCTTCATCTGCCCGTCCGCCTGGACGACCACGCGGTCCCGCAGCCCGTTGAGCATCAGCGTCTGCTGGGTCTCGGCGAGGCCGAGCTCCCAGGGGGCGCCGGCGTGCTTGAGGGAGTTCAGCGGGGCCGCGCCCGTGCCGCCGTCGTGCCCGGAGACGAGCACCACGTCCGCCTTGGCCTTGGTGACGCCCGAGGCCACGGTGCCGATGCCGATCTCGGAGACCAGCTTGACGTGCACCCGGGCCTGCGGGTTGGAGCGCTTGAGGTCGTAGATCAGCTGCGCCAGGTCCTCGATCGAGTAGATGTCGTGGTGCGGCGGCGGCGAGATCAGGGACACGCCCGGGGTGGAGTGGCGCGTGCGGGCGATCCACGGGTACAGCTTCTGGGCCATGAGCTGGCCGCCCTCGCCGGGCTTCGCGCCCTGGGCCATCTTGATCTGGATGTCGTCGGCGTTGGTCAGGTACAGGCTCGTGACGCCGAACCGGCCGGAGGCCACCTGCTTGATCGCCGAGCGCCGCTGCGGGTCGAGCAGCCGGTCGACGTCCTCGCCGCCCTCACCGGTGTTGGACTTCGCGCCGAGCCGGTTCATCGCGATCGCCAGGGTCTCGTGCGCCTCCTGGGAGATGGAGCCGTAGCTCATCGCCCCGGTCTGGAAGCGCTTGACGATCGAGCTGACGGGCTCGACCTCCTCGAGCGGCACCGGCTTGCGGTCCGCGGTGAAGCCGAGCAGCCCGCGCAGGGTCAGCAGCTTCTTCGTCTGGTCGTCCACGAGCTTCGTGTAGGACTTGAAGATGTCGTAGCGGCCGGTGCGGGTGGCGTGCTGCAGCCGGAAGACGGTCTGGGGGTTGAACAGGTGCGGCGGGCCGTCCCGGCGCCAGTCGTACTCGCCGCCGGTCTCGAGGTCCCGGTGGGGCTCGGTCACGCCGTCCGCCGGGTACGCCCGGCGGTGGCGGGAGGCCGTCTCCTCCGCGATCACGTCGAGGCCGATGCCGCCGATCTGGGTGTGGGTGCCGGTGAAGTAGTCGTCCACGAGCTCGCGCGACAGGCCGAGGGCCTCGAAGACCTGGGCGCCGCAGTAGGAGGAGACCGTGGAGATGCCCATCTTGGACATGATCTTCTGCACGCCCTTGCCCAGGGCCTTGATCAGGTTGTGCACCGCGTGCTCGGTGGTGATCCCGGTGAGGTCGCCCGAGCGGACCAGCTCCTCCGCGGACTCCATCGCCAGGTAGGGGTTCACCGCGGACGCGCCGTAGCCGATGAGCAGCGCCACGTGGTGGACCTCGCGCACGTCACCCGCCTCCACGACCAGCGCCACCTTGGTGCGGGTCGCGGAGCGCAGGAGGTGGTGGTGCACGGCCGAGGTGAGCAGCAGCGACGGGATCGGGGCCCACGCGCCGTTGGAGTCGCGGTCGGAGACGATCACGTACTCGACGCCGCGGGCCACCGCCGCGGAGACCTTCTCGCAGATCTCCGCGATCCGGGCGCGCAGGGACTCCGCGCCGCCGTCGGGGCGGTACAGGCCCCGCACCTTGAGGGCCGCGGGCATCCCGTCCTCGCCCTCGAGGTGCAGGAACTGGTCGAGCTGGTCGTTGTCGATGACCGGGAAGTCCACCGCGACCTGGCGGGTGCGGACCCGCTCGGTGGTCAGCAGGTTGCCGGAGGGGCCCACGGAGCCGCGCAGGCTCGTGACGAGCTCCTCGCGGATGGCGTCCAGCGGGGGGTTGGTGACCTGGGCGAAGGACTGCACGAAGTAGTCGAACAGGGTGCGGGACTTCTCGGAGAGCACGGCGATCGGGGTGTCGGTGCCCATCGCGTAGATGGGCTCGGCGCCCTTGGCCGCCATGGGCCCGACGATCATCTTCAGCTCCTCCTGCGTGTACCCGAAGGTCTTCTGGCGCAGGGTGATGGAGGAGCGCGGGTGGATCATGTGCTCGCGCTCGGGGAGGTCCGTGATGTCGACGATGTTGCTGTCGGCCCACTCCTCCCACGGGGCGGCGGAGGCGATCTGGGCCTTGATCTCGGCGTCCTCGACGATCCGGCCCTGCGCGGTGTCCACGAGGAACATCGTGCCCGGGGACACGCGGCCCTTGCGCACGATCTTGCGGTCCCCGACGTCGACGACGCCGACCTCCGAGGCGAAGACGACCAGGCCGTCGTCCGTGACCCAGAACCGGCCGGGGCGCAGCCCGTTGCGGTCCAGCAGGGACCCGACCTGCACGCCGTCGGTGAAGGCCACCGCGGCGGGCCCGTCCCACGGCTCCATGAAGGAGGCGTGGTAGCGGTAGAACGCCTTGCGGGCGGGGTCCATGGTCTCGTGGTTCTCCCAGGCCTCCGGGATCATCATCATCATGGCCTGGGTGACCGGGCGGCCGGAGAGCACGAGCAGCTCGGCGACCTCGTCCAGGGACTGCGAGTCGGAGGCGCCCTCCGAGCAGATCGGGAACAGCTCCTCGGGGTTGCGGCCCAGCAGCGGGGACTTCAGCTGCGACTGGCGGGCGCGCATCCAGTTCCGGTTGCCCTTGACGGTGTTGATCTCGCCGTTGTGCGCGAGCGTGCGCATGGGCTGGGCCAGCGGCCACGAGGGGAAGGTGTTGGTGGAGAACCGGGAGTGCACGATCGCGAGCTCGGTGGTGAACCGCTCGTCGGACAGGTCCGAGTAGAAGGGCTCGAGCTGCTGGGTGGTCAGCATGCCCTTGTAGACGATCGTGCGCGAGGACAGCGAGGGGAAGTAGACGCCGGACCGGTTCTGGGCGCGCTTGCGCAGCCGGAACGCCTTCTGGTCCAGGCGCCGCCGGGCGGCCTCGTCCTCGGGGGCCGGCGTGGTCTCGGCCACGAAGAGCTGCACGAAGTAGGGCATGACCTCCCGCGCGGACCGGCCCACCACGGACTCGGCGATCGGGACGGGCCGCCAGCCGAGGACCTGCAGCTCCTCGGAGCGCGCGAGATCCTCGAGGGCGCCCTGGATCCGCTCCGCGTTCTCCCCGCCGTGCGGGAGGAACGCGGTGCCCACGGCGTAGCCGCCCAGGGGCGGCAGCTCGAAGTCCAGCACGGCGCGGAAGAACGCGTCCGGCAGCTGGGTCAGCAGCCCGGCGCCGTCACCGGTGCCCTCGTCGCCGCCCACGGCGCCGCGGTGCTCCAGGTTGCGCAGTGCCGTCAGCGCCGCGTCGACGATCTCGTGGCTCGGGGCGCCGTTGAGGGTCGCGACCACGGCGAGGCCGCACGCGTCCTTCTCCTCGTCCGGGTGGTAGAGGCCCTGCTCCTCGGGCGCGTTGGAGAACTGCTCGAACGGGGACTCCGGCTGCTCCTGCGCGGTCTCGGCGGGATCGGCCGGACGCGGGTCCGTGCCGCCCTGGGCGGAAGTGTCACCGGGGGTGCCGGCCGGGGTAGAGGTCATGACTGACGTCTCCTCACCATGGGATGCGGTCAACAGGAGCGGCCCCCGCGGCAGAGCTCCGGTCGGGAGGTGCCGCCGGATCGTGAGCTGCCGCCGACGTCCTCGAGCAGTGGTCGAAGAGGTGCCGGGCGGCGGAAGGGCCCCGTTCCAGGAATGTCCGACGATGGACGATCGTGGCGTGCACCGGAGCGGTGGACGTGGTTCACCCGTCCGCCCGTCAGGCGCTGGAAAAATCTAGCACTCAGATGTTACAGCTCTGAAAACTCTCCGGCCAGGAGCCCCGGTGCGGCCCCCGGTGCGGTATCAGGCGCGCGAGGGCTCCACCGCGGCGCCGCGGGCCCTGCGGCGGCGGAGCACCGCCGCCGCGAAGAGGGCCAGCCCGAGCAGCACGAGCCCCAGGGCGGTCCACACGTGCACGCGCAGGCCCAGCACCATGAGGGACGGGTCGATCCGCAGGAACAGCTCGATGAGCATCCGGCCCAGGCCGTAGTGGACCAGGTAGAGCGCGAAGAGGCGGCCGCCGTCCAGGCGGAACCGCCGGTCCAGGGCCAGCAGGAGCACCACGCCGAGCAGGTTCCACAGGGACTCGTAGAGGAACGTGGGGTGGAAGAGCGTGTCGGCCGGCAGCCCGGCCGGGAAGTTCGGGCTGCCGGGGTCGATCTCGAGGCCCCACGGCAGGGTGGTGGGCCGGCCGAAGAGCTCCTGGTTGAACCAGTTGCCCCAGCGCCCGATCGCCTGCGCGAGGAGCAGGCCGGGTGCCGCGGCGTCGGCGAAGACGGCCAGGGAGACGTTGTTGCGGCGGCACACCCACCACGCGGCCGCCGCGCCGAAGGCCACGGCCCCCATGATCCCGAGACCGCCCTCCCAGATCCGCAGCGCGTCGACGGGGTCGGCGCCCGGGCCGAAGTAGCCGGCCGGGTCGGTGATGAGCACGTGGTAGACGCGGGCGCCCACGATCCCGGCGGGAACGGCCCACATCACGATGTCCCACACGATCTCCGGGTCCAGCCCCCGGGCCGCCCAGCGGCGCGTGGTCAGCCACAGCGCCGCCGCGATGCCCGCGAGGATGCACAGCGCGTAGGCGTGCACGGTCAGCGGGCCGAGCGAGAAGCCGGACCAGTCCGGGGAGGGGATGCCCTGCCGGAGCGGGGCGCTCATCAGGGCGGGCACGGGGGGAACGGCGCTCAGCAGCATGCGGTGGGGCCTCGGCTCGTGGGGTCGTCGGGACGGGCGGCCCCGCCCGGAGGAGGGCGGGGCGCCACGTCACGCTATCAGGCGCGCCCGGCCAGTTCCCGGGCCAGCGCGCCCACGGCCTCGGGGCCGCCGTCGGCCAGCGCCTGCACGAGGGCGGTGCCCACGATGACGCCGTCCGCGTAGGCCCCGATCTCCTCGACGTGCTCCCGGCGGGAGACGCCCAGGCCCACGCACACGTGCTGGGCCCCGGCGGCGCGGGTGTCCGCCACGAGCTTCTCGGCGACGTCGGAGACGGCGTCCCGGGCGCCGGTGACGCCCATCACGGAGACCGCGTAGACGAAGCCGCTCGCGGCCTTGACCACCAGGTCGAGCCGCTCCCGCGAGGAGGAGGGCGCCACCAGGAAGATCCGGTCCAGGCCGTGGGCCTGGGACGCGGCGAACCACTCCCGGGCCTCGTCGGGGATCAGGTCGGGGGTGATCATCCCCGCTCCCCCGGCCTCGGCGAGCCGGCGGGCGAACGTGTCGACGCCCATCTGCAGGACGGGGTTCCAGTAGGTCATCACCACGGGCACCGCGTCGGTGCGCTCGGCCACGGCACGGACCACGCGGAACACGTCGGCCACCCGGAAGCCGTTGGCGAGGGCCGTGGTGGTCGCGTGCTGGATCACCGGCCCGTCCATGACGGGGTCCGAGTACGGGATGCCGATCTCGATGACGTCGGCGCCGTTGGTGCCCAGGGCCACGGCCGCCTCGATGGACTCGTCGACGGTCGGGAAGCCGGCGGGGAGGTAGCCGACGAGGGCCGGCCGGCCCTGGTCCCGGCACTCGGCGATGCGCGCGGCGAGCCGCGAGCCGGGGTCGGCGCTCAGGCCCGGCGGCAGGAGGCGGGAGGCGAGGTCCGCCCCGGGGGTCTCGTGTCGGGTGGTGCTCACAGTCGCTCGCCCTTCTCGCCGAGCTCGGCCTCGGCGCTGTCGTCCGGGAGCATCCCGAACCATTCCGCGGCGGTCGCCACGTCCTTGTCGCCCCGCCCGGAGAGGGAGACCACGATGATCTTCTCCGCGGCCGCCTCCGGCCCGAGCTCCTCCACCCAGCGCCGACCGATCTTCAGCGCGCCGGCCAGGGCGTGGGAGGTCTCGATGGCGGGGATGATGCCCTCGGTGCGGCACAGGAGCCGGAAGGACTCCATCGCCTCCACGTCGGTGATCGCCTCGTAGCGCGCCCGCCCGATGTCGTGCAGATAGGAGTGCTCGGGGCCCACGGCCGGGTAGTCCAGGCCCGCGGAGATCGAGTGGGACTCGAGCGTCTGCCCGTCCTCGTCCTGCATGAGGTAGGTCCGGGCGCCGTGCAGCACCCCGGGGCGGCCCAGCGAGATCGTGGCGGCGTGCCGTCCGGACTCCACGCCGTCCCCGCCGGCCTCGAGGCCGTAGAGCTCCACCGAGGGGTCGTCCAGGAAGCCGTGGAAGATCCCGATCGCGTTGGACCCGCCGCCCACGCAGGCCGCGACGGCGTCCGGGAGGCGCCCGGCCTGGGCCAGGATCTGCTCGCGGGTCTCCTCGCCGATCTGCTCGTGGAAGTAGCGGACCATCGCGGGGAACGGGTACGGCCCCGCCGCGGTGCCCAGCAGGTAGTGGGTGTGCTCGACGGAGGCGACCCAGTCCCGCAGGGCCTCGTTGATCGCGTCCTTGAGCGTGCGGGAGCCGTTGGTCACGGGCACCACGGTGGCGCCCAGCAGCTCCATGCGCGCGACGTTGAGGGCCTGGCGCCGGGTGTCCTCCTCGCCCATGTAGACCACGCACTCCATGCCGAACAGGGCGGCGGCGGTGGCCGAGGCCACGCCGTGCTGGCCGGCGCCGGTCTCGGCGATCAGCCGGGTCTTGCCCATCCGGCGCGCCAGCAGGGCCTGGCCGAGCACGTTGTTGATCTTGTGCGAGCCGGTGTGGTTGAGGTCCTCCCGCTTGAGGAAGATCCGGCACCCGGCCTCGGCGGCGAAGCGCTGGGCCTCGGTGAGCAGGGAGGGCCGGTTCGAGTAGTCGCGGGAGAGCCGCTGGAACTCCGCGATGAACTCCGGGTCGGCCTTCGCCTTCTCGAACACGTCCGTGAGCTCGTCGAGGGCGGCGATGAGGGACTCGGGCATCCACCGGCCCCCGAAGTCCCCGAAGTACGGCCCGGGGGCCTCGCGCAGGGAGGCGGCCTCCGCGGCGACGGCCTCCGCCTCGGCCTCGGGGACGTGCCGCCGGGCGCGCGCGGCGGCACCGGCCGCGCGGAAGGCCGCGATGGTGGACGCGGGCTCGGCGCTGCGCACGAGGGCCTCGCCGACCAGGACGGCCTTGGCACCGTGCGAGGCGTAGAGGGCGATCTGCTCCTCGCCCTCGACACCGGACTCGGCCACGATCACCGCGTCCTGGGGCAGAAGGCCGGCGAGCCGGCCGAAGGTCTCGACGTCGGTGTCGAGGGTCTTGAGGTTGCGGACGTTGACGCCCACGATGCGGGCGCCCACGGCGACCGCCCGCTCGATCTCCTCGGGCGTGTGCGTCTCCACCAGGGCGTGCATGCCCAGCTCGTGGGTCAGCGCGAGGAAGCGGCGCAGCTCGTCGTCGGAGAGGGCGGCGACGATCAGCAGGACGAGGTCGGCCCCGTGGGCGCGCGCCTCCCAGATCTGGTACTCGTCGACCGTGAAGTCCTTGCGCAGCACGGGCACCCCCACGGCCGCGCGCACGGCGTCGAGGTCCGCCAGGGAGCCGTTGAAGCGCCGCTGCTCCGTCAGCACGGAGATCACCGAGGCCCCGCCGTGCTCGTAGGCCGCGGCCAGGCGCGCCGGGTCCTCGATCGGGGCCAGCGCGCCCTTGGAGGGGCTCGAGCGCTTGACCTCGGCGATGACCTGCACGGCGTCCGCGCTGGGTCCCCGGAGCGCCGACTCGGCGTCCAGGGCCGGCGGCCGCTGCGCGGCGGCCCGGCGGAGCTCGTCGAGGCCGACGTGCTCCCGGCGCTCCGCGAGATCCGCCCGGACGCCCTCGATGACGGCGTCCAGGACCGTCCCGGTGCTCTGTTGCGACATGGTTTCCTGTCCTCTCGGCGGCGCTGGCCGCGCTGGTGCGTTCGTGGGCCGCGCCCGGACCGGGCGGGGACGGCGACCGGTCCCTTCCGGGGACCGGTCGGCCCGTGCGCGTGCCGCGCTCCCGGGGCCGGCCCGCGCCGGCCCGGTCTCAGCCCTGGTGCTGGCGCGCCTCGTGCTTGCGCTGCTCGGAGCCGCTGCCGTGGCCCATCCTGCTCAGCACGGCGCCGGCGACGAGCCCGACGACGACCAGCACGATGCCCGCGATCAACAGGGCGGTGCTGCCCACCGTGAAGCCCACCACGCCTACGATGACGCCCACCGACATGATGCCGACGGTCACCCACGCGGCCAGCGTGTTGCCGTGCCCCACGAAGCCGGTGTGGTCGAGGACGATCTCGTTTCCGTTTGCCATGTTGTTGCACTCCCGATTTCCCTGCCGGAGCCGGCCGGCTCCGCGCGCACGGCCCCGGCGGGGCGCGGCGGTTGCTGACAGTCTGTCCCGTCCCATTGTGCCACCCCTCGGGCCGCGCCCGCGCACGCCCCACGGGGCCCCGGGGCACCCGCTCCCCCGCCGCGGCGGGCCCGGAGCCCAGGGGCGGGCAGGGCGCTCAGGCGGTGGGGTCGCGACCCTCGGTGAGGGCGTCCCACGAGTCGATCTCGTCGCCGGAGCGGGCCGTCCCGGCCGGGAGCCCGTCCGCCCCGGAGCGCTCGTAGCGCCGGGCCGCGGTCCAGGTGCGGCCGGCCACGAGGGCCCAGGCGCCGCACAGCGCCACGAGCGCCGAGGCGGCCGCCGCGAGCGGGGGCCAGGCGGTGACGGCGAAGTCGCCGCCGGCGTTGATCATGCCGGTGGCCTCGCCCACGGCGGTCTGCGCGGCCCCGGCCGGATCGGCCAGCACGGCCACGGAAGCCGCCAGGGCGCCGAGGCCGGCGAGCACGACCACCACGGACACCACGGTGCGCAGCACCCGGCCGGAGATCGCCGTGGTGAGGGCACCGGCGGCCGCGACGAGCCCTAGGGCGGTGACGGCCGGCGCAGCGTCGGACCCGGCGACGTCCACGGTCACGGGCTCGAGCGTGGTCTGCACCGTGGCGGAGACCCAGGTGGCGGCCGAGCAGGCGAACACGGACAGGGCGGCGACCAGGGTGGCGAGCACCACCGTGGACCGCCGGGACAGCGCCGCCCGCCGGGAGCCGCGGGCCTCAGGCACGCCCGGCGCCCGTCTCCGGCACGGCCACCCGGTCGAGGTCCAGGGCGTGCAGCCGCTCGGCGAGCAGCACCGCCCGCAGCGGTGCGGTGGCCTTGTTGAGGGACTCGAGGGCCTCGGTCTCGGGGTCGGAGTCCGCGACGATCCCGCCGCCGGCCTGGACGTACGCCTTGCCGTCGACGAGCAGGGCCGTGCGGATGGCGATGGCCATGTCCATGTCCCCCGCGAAGTCGAGGTAGCCGACCACGCCGCCGTAGACGGCGCGGCGCAGGGGCTCGTACTCGTCGAGCAGGCGCAGGGCCCGGGGCTTGGGCGCCCCGGAGAGGGTGCCGGCGGGGAACGTCGCGGCGAGCACGTCGTAGGCGGTGGCGTCCGGGCGCATCCGGCCGACGACGTTGGAGCACAGGTGCATGATGTGGCTGAAGCGCTCCACCTCCATGAACTCCGTGACCTCCACCGAGCCCGGGACGGCGATCTTGGAGATGTCGTTGCGCGCGAGGTCCACGAGCATGAGGTGCTCGGAGCGCTCCTTCTCGTCCTGGAGCAGGTCCCGCTCCAGCGCGAGGTCCTCCTCGACCGTGCGCCCGCGCGGGCGGGACCCGGCGATGGGGTGGGTCACCGCCTGGTCCCCCGTGACGGTCACGAGCGCCTCCGGGGAGGAGCCGACGATCGAGAAGGGACGGCCGCCGGCGTCCTCGAAGCTGTACAGGTACATGTACGGGCTGGGGTTGATGGCGCGCAGCATGCGGTAGACGTCGAGGGAGTCGGCCGTGCACCCGGTCTCGAAGCGCCGGGAGACGACCACCTGGAAGATGTCCCCGTCCACGATGGCCTTCTTGCCCTCCACGATGGAGTTCATGAACAGGGTGCGGTCCCAGCTCTGGTCGACCTTGGACTCCAGGTCCCCCCGGATCTCGTCGCTGCCGGTGAGCGTCGAGGCCGTGCCGTGGCCGAGGGGCCGGGCGAGCCGCTCCAGCATCGCGTGCACCCGGTCCACGGCGTCGGCCCAGGCCTCGTCGACGCGCTCGTCGGTGTCGTCGAAGTTGATCGCGTTGGCCACGAGCATCACGGTGCCGTCCGTGTTGTCGTGGATGGCGATGTCCGAGACCAGGTTCATGGCCAGCTCGGGGATGCGCAGGTCGTCCTCCGGCGGGTGCGGGAGCTTCTCCCAGCGGCGCACGGCCTCCCAGCCGACGAAGCCCACGAGCCCGGAGGTCAGCGGGGGGACGTCCTCGAAGCGCTCCGTGTGCAGCAGCGCCATGGTGTCCCGCAGCGCCTCGACGGGGTTGCCGCCGGTGGGGGCGCCGGCCGGGGCCTGCCCGATCCAGTGCGCCTCGCCGTCCCGGGCGGTGAGCGTGGCCCGCGAGTTGGCGCCGATGAAGGAGTAGCGGGACCAGACGCCGCCCTCGGCGGCGGACTCGAGGAGGAACGTGCCCGCCCGGGCCGCCCCGTCCTCGAGGGCGAGGGCCCGGTAGAGACCGATCGGGGTCATGGCGTCCGCGAGGATCTTGACGCGGACGGGGATGACGCGGCGCTCCGCGGCGAGCGCGCGGAACTCCTCGAGCGTGGGGCTGATGCTGCCCAGGTCCTGCATGGGTGTCGACCTGACTTCCTGGTGGCGGACGGGAGGAATGAGGGTGGCGGGGCTCAGACGGCGGCGACGGCGCCGAGGTCGCGGCCGTCGAAGCAGCTGCGGGTGCCGGTGTGGCAGGCCGCCCCGGTCTGGTCGACCCGGACGAGGAGGGCGTCGCCGTCGCAGTCGAGGCTCACGCTGTGCACGGCCTGGACGTGCCCGGACGTGTCGCCCTTGCGCCAGTACTCCTGGCGGGAGCGGGACCAGAACGTCACGCGGCCCTCCGTGAGGGTGCGGCGCAGGGCCTCGTCGTCCATCCAGCCCAGCATGAGCACCTCGAGGGTGTCGTGCTGCTGCACCACGGCGGCCACGAGGCCCGAGGGGTCGCGCTTGAGCCGCCGGGCCACGGCGGGGTCGAGGACGTCGGTTCCGGTGTCGGGGGTCTGCTCGCTCATCGCCACCCATCCTATCGACCTGTCCGGGCGGCCCGGCCCCCGGCGCCCCCCGGCGTCCGCCGGGGGGCGCCGGAGCCGTCAGGGGGCCTCCGGCCGGGCGCACCACCGGAGCCCGTCCGTGTCCTCGCCCGTGTCCTCGCCCGTGTCCTCGTCCGTGTCCTCGTACTCGTCGGGGGACTCCCCTGTGTCCGCGTGGCCGAGCAGCCGGCGGGTCAGCGCCTCCCGACCGGAGAGGAGCTCGTCGAGGGCGGCGGACAGGTCCGCGTCCGCCGCGTCCTCGCCCCGGACCGCCGCCGCGAGGACGGCCCGGCGGACCAGCTCCTTCGGGAAGGAGCCGGTGGTCCCCTCCGCGCGCGCCGCCGCGGCGTCGAGGGCGGCGGCGGAGAACCGCTGCTCCCCCGCGTACCGCCGGAACAGCCGGGACCGGGCGTCCGCGTCCGGCAGCGGCACCTCGACCGCGAGGTCCACGCGCCCGGGGCGCTCGGCGAGCGCCCGCTCCAGCACGGCCACGCGGTTGGTCGTGAGCACGAACGCGACGTCGGCGTCCCCGTCGAGCCCGTCCAGGGCGTCGAGCACCTCGAAGAGCACCGGCTGGGGCCCGGGCCCGAGGTCCCGGTCCATCGCCACGAGGTCGACGTCCTCGAGCACCACGATCGACGGCTGGAAGGTGCGGGCCACCTCGGCGGCGGCCCCGATGAGGTGCAGGCCCGACCCGGTCAGCAGGATCGCCGTGGTCCCCGGGGTGACGGAGAGCAGGTGCCGGACCGTGAGGGTCTTGCCGGTCCCCGGCGGGCCGTGGAGCAGGATCCCGCGCTTGAGGTGCTGGCCCGCGGCCCGGAGCGCGTCGCGGTGCTCCCCGATGCCCACGACGTGCCCCACCACCTGCTCCAGCAGGCCCGGGGGCAGCACGATCTCGTCGGCGGGCACGTGCGGGCGCGGCAGGAACGTGGCCCCGGCCTCGCTGCCGTACTCGGTGGCGGCGAACGAGAGCACCTGGCCGCGCAGCACGCTGCGCTCGAGCATCAGCGCCCGCAGCCGGGCGAGGAACGTGGCGCAGACGGCGGGGTCCGCGGCGAGCACCTCCAGGACCACCTGCGACCGGCCGTACTCGGGCCGGGGCATGCGCTGGAGCACGGCCACCGGCACCCCGTCCACGGTGAGGCACCGGATGCCGAACGCGACGACCTGCCGCTCGGTGGCCGGGCCCGTGGCCCGGGTCGCGTAGTCGACGGGGCCGATGTCAGCCCCGGAGTACGGGGCCGTGAGCAGCTCGGCGAGGCCGAGGTCGTCGCGGCTCCGGCCGCCGCTGACGCCGAGGAGGGAGCCCGGCCCGTCCCCCGCCAGCTCGGCGAGGGCGATGTCGACGTCCGCCAGGCGGTGCGGGGCGAAGTCCTCCGAGACCACGGGCAGGGTGCGCACGTCCGCGCCGAGCACCGCGGACAGGTGCCGCCCGAGCGGCGTGGGCTCGTCCCCGCGCTCGGGCGGCAGGGCGGCGAGGCGGTCCACCAGGCGCCGGACCGAGCGCAGGAGCTGGGCGTCGTCCGGATCAGGGACCGGGCCGGCGGGAGAGGAGTCGTCCATGGGCCGACCCTACCGGGACGGTGGGCAGACGGGTGGCGGCGACGGTCAGGAAGGACACCGCGAGGATCAGCACGGACAGCCCGAGGGCGTAGGTGCCCACCGCGCGATAGCCGCCCACCAGGGCGGGGTCGAGGAAGAAGTACGGGTACCAGCCCACCAGCTGCCCGCGGACCAGGGTGTACACGGCCCACAGCGCCGGGAACACGGTGGACGCCCAGGTGGCGGCCCAGCGCAGCCGCCGGCGGCCCGGGCACAGCAGGAAGTCGGCCACGGCGTAGACCGGCAGCACGAAGTGCAGCACCTGCGAGGACAGCGGGACGAGGAAGAGGTGGCCGAACAGCTCTGCGTTGGCCAGCAGCACCCCGAACACCGCCCCGGAGACCACGGTGTAGGTGGTGGCCATCGCCCGGAGCCCGGTCAGCCAGCCCGGCTCCTGCGCCCCGGCGGCGGTGTGCAGGAGGGCCAGCAGCACGGCCAGGATCAGCAGCACGGCGCTGTGGACCGTGAAGTAGCTGAACAGGTTCGACCCCAGGCAGGTGCGCGTCACGAAGGCGCAGTCCGCCCGCGAGACCAGGGCCCAGACCGCGACGGCCAGGGCGCAGGCCCGGGCGGCGACGACGACGACTCGCACGTTCGTCCTCCTCCCGGCCCTCCGGGCTCCAGGATAGGAGTTCCGGCACCCCCAGGCCGTGCCCGCCCGCCCGTGGCCCTGCCAGGTCGGGTCGGCGGCGCCTATGGTGGGAGCAGGACCAGAGCGGCGACGGCGGGCGGGACCGAGACGATGCATCCCAGGACGGCGACGGGGCGGCGTGCCGCCCCCGGCACGGCGGTGGCCGCGCTCGTCGTCGCGGTGCTGTGCGGTTGCGGGAGCCCCGGCGCCCCGGGCCCGCCGACCGGCTCCCCCACGGCCGCGGCGCCCCCGGCCTCCCCCGCTGCGTCGACCGCTCCCGCCACGGACGTCACGTGGGGCGCCTATCCGGACCGCCGGGAGGCGTGCGCGGCGGTCGCCGACGACCTCCTGGTGCTCGCGCTGCTGCCGGCCGGCCTCTCGGCGGGCCCGACCGTGGCGGAGGTGCAGGACGTCGAGGACGAGGTCGAGGCCGTGCGCGGGGCCGCTCCTCCGGCGCTGGCCGCCGACTACGCGCGGGTGCAGCTGCTGGTCGACTCCTACGGTGAGGACCTGGCGGAGGATCCCTCGGCGCGGTTCGACGGGCAGGCGCTCGACGAGGCGCTCGTCCCGGTGCGGGACTGGTTGGAGGGGACTTGCCGGGACGGGGACCGAGCCTGAGGTCTCAGCGGTGCAGCGTGGTGCCGGGCGGCTCCCCGAACCGGGCCCGGTAGGCGGTCGCGAAGCGCCCGGGATGGCCGAAGCCCCAGCGGGCGGCGACGGCCGCGACCGTCGCTCCCCCGGCCGGGTCGGCCCGGAGCAGCTCCTGCCGGGCGGCGTCCAGGCGGGCCTCCCGCAGGTAGCCGACGGGGGTGCGGCCGAGCTCCCGGCGGAACGCGGCCTGCAGCCCGCGGGGACTCATCCGTGCCGCCGCGGCGATCTCGGCGAGACCGACGTCCTCGTGCAGGTGCTCGTCGACGAAGGCGACCGCCCGGCGCACCTGCGCCGGCAGCGCCGGTGCGCTCTCCGACGGCGCCGGCTGCGCCAGGAAGGTGTTCGGGAAGCAGTGCAGCAGGGCACCGGCCAGCGACCGGAACGCCTCGGCCCGCACCAGGGGCGTGCGCAGCGCCTCCGCGTTGGGCAGCAGGTCCCGGTGGAAGTGCCGGACCTGGGCCAGCCAGTACCGCGTCATCTGCGCGGACACGGGCGTGCTGCCCGTGAAGCGCAGCGCGAAGTCCGGGGCGCCGAGCAGGTCGCGCGCGATCCCCTCGACCGAGCGGGCGTCCAGGACCACGGTGCTCAGCTCCAGCAGCCCGTCCCACCGGCCGCCGTACGGTCCCTGGGGCAGCAGGAACGGCAGGGTCGTGCCGATGCGCTCCTTCCCGGAGCTGACCGTCAGCCGCCCGGTCAGCACGTGCACGACCGAGTACGTGCCCGAGACGTCGCCCGTGCCGGAGGACTCCGAGGTGGACAGCCGGAACCGGTGCGCCAGGAGCGGGCCCGTCGAGGCCGCCGCCATGCGCGGCTCGAACGAGGCGTCGGTGGGTGGGCGCATGCCGAGACCCGTGTAGAGCTCGGACATGGCGGCGATGCCCCGGTCGGCGTCGTTCGTGGCGAACGACGTCCGGCGGACCGGGTCCGCTGCGGGGCCGGAGTCCTCGCCCGGGGCGGACGGCTCGGTCGTGGTCATGGATGTCCTCGGCACGTGCAGGAGCGGCCCCGTTCCGGGGCCGCTCCTGGTTCGGTGCGCTATCGGCGGTTGAGGAGGCCGCGCAGCATGCCGCCCAGACCGCGGCCGCTCCTGCCCGCGCCCGCCTGGCCGGCGGCGTTCATTCCGCGGGTGCCCCGGCGTCCGCCGGCGGGACGGCCGGCGGTCCCCCCGGCACGTCCGGTGAAGCTCCTGATGATGCTGTTCAGTCCCACGGTGGACTCTCCTTCGGGTCGGCCTGTCGAGCGACTGTCGTCAGCTCACTGTCGACTCTACGCCCGGTGGCCGTCCCGGACCACGGGGCCGTTCAGCGGACCTCGTGGCCGGCCGCGCGCAGCGCGTCCTTGACCTCGGCGATCGCGTGCACGGGACCGAAGTGGAAGATCGAGGCGGCGAGCACGGCGTCCGCGCCCGCGTCCACCGCCGGCGGGAAGTGCTCGGGGGCGCCCGCGCCGCCGGAGGCGATGAGGGGCACGTGCACCCGGGCGCGCACGGCTTGGATCATCTCCAGGTCGAAGCCCGCCTGGGTGCCGTCCGCGTCCATGGAGTTGAGCAGGATCTCCCCCACGCCGCGGTCCTCGGCCTCCTGCGCCCAGTCCAGGGCGTCGAGACCGGTCAGCGTGCGCCCCCCGTGGGTCGTGACCTCGAAGCCGGAGGGCGTGTTGCCGGTGCGGCGGGCGTCGAGGGAGAGGACGAGCACCTGGCTGCCGAAGTGCCCGGTGATCTCGTCGATCACGCCGGGTCGGGCGACCGCGGCGGTGTTGATGGACGCCTTGTCCGCGCCGCAGCGCAGCAGCCGGTCGACGTCGGCGACCGCGCGGACGCCGCCGCCCACCGTGAGCGGGATGAAGACCTGCTCGGCCGTGCGGGAGACCACGTCGAAGGTCGTGGCCCGGGCCGCCGAGGAGGCCGTGACGTCGAGGAACGTCAGCTCGTCCGCACCGGCCTCGTTGTAGCGCTTGGCGAGCTCCACCGGGTCACCGGCGTCGCGCAGGTTCTCGAAGTTCACGCCCTTGACGACTCGACCGGCGTCGACGTCCAGGCAGGGGATGACACGTACGGCAACGCCCACGGGCGGCACCTCCTCGGCTGCGGGGATGGGGCGGGAAGGGGGTCAGATCCGGGCGGCCTGGATCGGGGAGACCAGGATGGCGCGGGCCCCGACGTCGTAGAGGGCGTCCATGACCTTGTTGGTCTCGGACTTGGGGACCATGGCGCGCACGGCCCAGGCGTTGCCGCGGCCGAGCCGGGAGATGGTGGGCCCCTCCATGCCGGGGGTGATCCGGGTGGCGGCCTCGACGTACTCCTCGGCGACGTCGTAGTCCATCAGCACGTACTGCCGGGCCACGAGCACGCCCTGCAGGCGCCGCCGGAGCACGGCCAGGCCCTCGGGCTCCCCGGCCGCGCGGCTGCGGATGAGCAGCGCCTCGGAGGTCATGATGGGGTCGCCGAAGACCTGCAGGCCCGCGGCCCGCAGGGTGTTGCCGGTCTCCACGACGTCGGCGATCGCGTCCGCCACGCCCAGCCGGATGGAGGACTCCACGGCGCCGTCGAGGCGGACCACGGAGGCCTCCACGCCCCGCTCGGCGAGGTAGTCGCGCAGCAGGCCGTCGTAGCTCGTGGCGATCCGCCGGCCCGCCAGCTCGGCGATCGAGGAGAACTCGCCCGCCGGGCCCGCGAACCGGAACGTGGAGCGGGCGAAGTCCAGCCCGAGGTCCTCGTCGGCGTGGGCCCCGGAGTCCAGGAGCAGGTCCCGGCCGGTGATCCCGACGTCGAGGATGCCCCCGCCCACGTACACCGCGATGTCCCGGGGGCGCAGGTAGAAGAACTCGACGTTGTTCTCGGGGTCCACGAGCACCAGCTCGCGGGAGTCCCGCCGCTGCCGGTAGCCGGCCTCCTTGAGCATGGTGACGGAGGACTCGGACAGGGCGCCCTTGTTGGGCACTGCGACACGCAGCATGGGGTTCCTTCTCGGCTCAGGGAGTTCGGTGGGGCGGGGACGGACGGTGCGGCGGGGCGCTCAGAGGTGGCGGTAGACGTCCTCGAGCCGCAGGCCCTTCGCGACCATCATCACCTGCACGTGGTAGAGCAGCTGCGAGATCTCCTCCGCGGCCTGCTCCGAGGTCTCGTACTCGCAGGCCATCCAGACCTCGGCGGCCTCCTCGACGACCTTCTTGCCGATGCCGTGCACGCCGGTGTCGAGCTCCCGGACCGTGCCGGAGCCCTCCGGTCGGGTCACGGCTTTGTCGCTGATCTCGGCGAAGAGGGTCTCGAAGGTTTTCACGACTACCAGGGTAATGGGTCCGCGACGGCCTCCGGACCGGCGCGGGCCCGCACGCCCCGCGGGACGGGGCTCAGACCCCGAGGGAGCGCAGCAGCAGCGCGGTGCGCACCGCGGCGGCCGTGGCCTCGTAGCCCTTGTCCTCCTGGGAGCCCTCGAGCCCGGCGCGGTCCAGGCCCTGCTGCTCGGTGTCGCACGTGAGCACGCCGAAGCCCACGGGCACGCCGGTGCGCACCGACACGTCCGTGAGGCCCTGCGTGGCCGCCGAGCACACGTAGTCGAAGTGCGGGGTGCCGCCGCGCACGACCACGCCGAGGGCCACCACGGCGTCGAGGCCCGGGGCGAGGCGGGCCGCGGCGACGGGCAGCTCGAAGCTGCCGGGCACGCGCACGACCGGCGCGTCCCGCACGCCGGCGTCGGCGAGCGCGCGGCGGGCGCCGTCGACCAGCCCGTCCATGATCTCGGTGTGCCAGCTGGAGGCGACGACGGCGACGCGCAGGCCGCTCGCGTCGTCGGTGCTGAGGTCGATGTCGGGGGCGCCGTGTCCGCTCATGGGGTGTGGTCTCCTGTGCCGTTGGTGGTGCTGTCGGTGGTGCTGTCGTACGTGCGGTCGATCGTGCGATCCGTGGTGCGGTCGGTGGTGCGGTCGGTCCGGTCGGCGGGCTCCGCCGCGGGGCCGCGGTGGGCGGTGGGGTCGTCGACGTGGCGCAGGCGGTGCCGCATGCGGTCCCGCTTGGTCACGAGGTAGTCGTGGTTCTCCGGGCGGGCCGGCACCTCGTTGGGCACCATGGCGACCACCTCGATCCCCAGGTCGGCCAGGCGCTCGGCCTTGGCGGGGTTGTTGCTCAGCAGCCGGATCCGGGTCAGCCCGAGCCGGTGCAGGATGGCCGCCGCGGCGGTGTAGTCCCGGGCGTCGGCGGGCAGGCCGAGCAGCTCGTTCGCCTCGACCGTGTCCGCCCCGCCGTCCTGGAGCTTGTAGGCGCGCAGCTTGTTCACCAGCCCGATCCCCCGGCCCTCGTGGTTGCGCAGGTAGATGAGGGTGCCGCCGTCGTCGGAGATCCGGCGCAGCGCCAGGTGCAGCTGGGGCCCGCAGTCGCACCGGTAGGAGCCGAAGACGTCCCCCGTGAGGCACTCGGAGTGCAGCCGCACGAGCGGGGGCCGGCCCACGGGCACGCGGTCCGAGGAGGGCGCGGTGAGGCTGAGGTGCTCGGCGACCGCGTCCCCGGGCCCGCCCGGCAGCTGCCAGCCGATGACCTCGAACCGGCCCTCGGGCGTGGGCACCACCACGGGCTCGGAGCTGACCAGGGGGGCGTCCGGCCTCATCGGCGGTCCTCCTGCAGCTGCGCCGCCAGGTCCTCGATGCTCACGAGCGGGATGCCGTGCCGGTCGGCGAAGGCGCGCAGGGCGGGCAGCCGCATCATCTCGCCCTCGTCGTGGACGAGCTCGGCGATCACGCCGACCGGCTCGAGCCCGGCGAGGGAGCACAGCTCGACGGCGGCCTCGGTGTGCCCGCGGCGCACGGCGACCCCGCCCTCGGCGGCCCGGAGGGGCAGCACGTGCCCGGGCCGGGTGATGTCCCCGGGCCCGGCCGCGGGGTCGGCCAGCACCCGGGCGGTGAGCGCGCGGTCGGCGGCGCTGATGCCAGTGCTCACCCCGAGGCGGGCGTCGCACGTGACGGTGTAGGCGGTGCCCTTCGAGTCCTCGTTGACGTCGACCATCGGGGGCAGCCGCATCGCGTCGGCCCGCGCCCCGGTCATGGGCACGCAGACGACCCCGGAGCTGTGCCGGATGGTGAAGCCCATCAGCGCGGGCGTGGCGTGCTCGGCCGCGAAGACGATGTCGCCCTCGTTCTCCCGGTCGGCGTCGTCCACGACGACGACGGGCCGTCCCTGGGCCATGGCCTCGACGGCCGCCCCCACGGGGTCGAGCCGGATCTCCCCGGTCGCCCCGTCGCCCCCGCGGCCGGTCCCCTCGTGGGTGCTGCTGGTCCGCATCATGCTCCTTCTCCTGCCGTGGTCCGGGCCGTCTCCGGCGCCGGGGTGCTGTCGGTCCGGGCGAAGGCCAGCAGGCGCTGGGCGTACTTCGCGAGGACGTCGACCTCGAGGTTGACGGACGCGCCGACGGGGCGGCGTCCGAGGGTGGTCTCGGCGAGGGTGGCCGGGATGAGCCCGACCTCGAACCAGTGCTCCCCGGCACCGGGGGCGCTGACCGCCGTCACGGTGAGGGACACGCCGTCCACGGCGACCGACCCCTTCTCGGCGAGGAACGGGGCGAGCTCGGCGGGCACGGCGACCCGGACCCGCTCCCACTCCCCCAGGTCCTCGCGGACCGTGACGGTGCCCGTGCCGTCGACGTGGCCCTGGACCACGTGCCCGTCCAGCCGCCCGCCGGCGGGCACGCAGCGCTCCAGGTTCACGGTGTCCCCGGCGGCCAGCGCCCCGAGGTTGGTGCGCACGAGCGTCTCGCCGATGACGTCGGCCAGGAACTGCCCGGGGCCGATCTCCTCGGTGCGCGTGGCCGTGAGACAGACCCCGTTGACGGCGAGGGAGCCGCCGTGCGGCAGGTCGGCCACGAGCGGGCCGGCGTCCACGAGGAGGCGGGCGCTCGTGCCGTCGGGGCGGGGGTCGACCGAGCGCACGGTGCCCTGGCCGGCGACGATTCCTGTGAACATGCGGTGCTACCTCTGTCTCTGTCCTGGTCTCTGACTCTGTCTGTCTGTCTGTCGGTCGGTCTTCGGGGCCGGCGGTCCGCTCAGTCCGGCGGGACGGGCCGCAGGTGGATCCACAGGTCGGGGCCGAGCTGCTGCACGGGCCCGCCGCCGGCGGGGTCGAGCCGCCACCGGGAGGCGTCCGCGAGGGTGCCGATGCCCAGCTCCTCGAAGGCGGGCCGTCCCGCCCCGAGCACGAGGGGCGCCTGGTAGAGGCTGAGCTCGTCGACGAGCCCCGCGCGCAGGAAGCCGGCGGCGACGGTGGCCCCGCCCTCGATCAGCACGTGGCGCACGCCGGCGTCGTAGAGCTCGGCCAGGGCGGAGTGGGGGTCGTGGGTGGCGACGTGCCGGAACCGCCCGTCGGTCCCGCGGATCGCGGCGTCCCGGGGCACGGGGCGCAGGCCCATGGCCACGCGCAGGGGCTGCCGCGGGACCACGCCGCCGTCGCCGGTGCGGGCGGTGAGCCGGGGGTCGTCGGCCAGGACCGTGCCGCTGCCCACGAGGACCGCGTCGGCGCGGGCGCGCAGGTCGTGCCCGTGCTCGCGGGCCGACGACGACGTGATCCACCGGCTGGTCCCGTCCGCGGCGGCGATCCGGGCGTCTAGGCTCTGGGCGACCTTCAGGGTCACGAACGGGCGCTGGGCGCGCACGGTCTCGCCCCAGCGGTCGTTGAGCCGCTCGGCGTCCTCGGCCAGCAGCCCCGAGCGGACCTCGAGGCCCGCGGCGCGCAGGGTGGCGGCTCCGCCGGCGGCGGCGGCGGTGCGGTCGGGGGCGCCGTAGACCACGCGGGGCACACCGGCCTCCACGATCGCCTCGGCGCACGGGCCGGTGCGGCCCCAGTGGTTGCACGGCTCGAGGGTGACGTACATGGTGGTGCCCCGGAGGTCGGTGCCGGCGGACCCGGCGCGCTCCAGGACGTCGACCTCGGCGTGGACGGTGCCCGCCCCGCGGTGGTGGCCGACGTGCAGGATCCGCCCCTCGGCGTCGACGAGGACGGCTCCGACGAGGGGGTTGGCCCCGCGCGGGCCGCGCGCCGCCGCGTGCAGGGCGGTCCGCATGACCGAGCGCTCGGCGTCGTCGCCGGTCCGGTGCTGCGGGTCCATCACGTCGTCCTTTCCCGGGGCGGAACCGGGGCGCAGGACAACGGTGCCGCCGTCGGGACCCACGGGTCCGGACGGCGCCGTGGCGGGTGCCGTCGACGGCACGCCACGAGGGCCGTTGAACGTGTTGCCTTCCATCCAGACTGTGACTGTCGGTACCGGAGTTCCACCGGTTCGGCCGGGCGACCCGTCGGTGCGGGCGCTGGGCGCCCGCAGGGACGTGGTCGTCCGGTTCGCGGACTGTGACCGCCGGTTCGGACTTCCACCGACCCCGGAACACGTTGTTCGTGCCCCGATTATGTCACAGGGCGTGCCCGCGGCGGCCCGCGGCCGGCCGGCTCAGGACTGCGCGGAGCGGGCCGCCCCGCGCAGGGCCGTGATCGCGGCCCCGGGGTCCTCCGCGCCGTAGACGGCGGAGCCCGCCACGAACGTGTCGGCCCCGGCCTCCGCGGCCCGCACGATGGTCTCCTCGGTGATCCCGCCGTCCACCTGCAGCGCCACCCGTCCCCCGCCGGCCCGGATCGCCTCGGCGGCCCGGCGGATCTTCGGCAGCGTGACGTCGAGGAAGGCCTGGCCGCCGAAGCCGGGCTCCACCGTCATGACCAGGAGCATGTCCAGCTCGGGCAGCAGGTCGAGGTACGGCTCCACGGGGGTCGCGGGGCGCAGGGCCATCCCGGCGCGGGCGCCGTGGGCGCGCAGCTCGCGGGCCAGCTTCAGCGGGGCGCGCGCGGCCTCGGCGTGGAAGGTGACCGACTCGCAGCCGAGCTCGGCGTAGCCCGCGGCCCAGCGGTCCGCGTCCTCGATCATCAGGTGCACGTCCAGCGGGAGGGGGCTGACGGCGAGGATCCGTTCCACGAGGGGCATGCCCAGCGTCAGGTTCGGGACGAAGTGGTTGTCCATGACGTCCACGTGCACGGCGTCGGCGGCGGCGATCCGGCCCAGCTCGGTCTCGAGGTTGACGAAGTCGGCGGAGAGGATCGAGGGGTGGATGCAGGTGCGGGGCACGGGGACTCCTGGTGGTCGGGCGGTCGGGGGCTCAGCGCTTGCGCAGCAGGGCCAGGAACATGGCGTCCGTGCCGTGGACGTGCGGCCACAGCTGGACGGTCGCGGGGCCGGCGTCCCCCGCCCACGGGCGGGACGGGTCGCGGTCCCCGTCGAGGCTGCCGGGCAGGGCCGCGGCCCGGACCGGCGCCAGGGCGTCGACCAGCTCGGCGTCCTCGCGGCGGGCCAGCACGTCCTGGACCACGGCGAGGGTCTCGGCCGCGTGCGGGGAGCAGGTCGCGTAGGCGACCAGGCCGCCGGGGCGGGCGACGTCCAGGGCGGCGTGCAGCAGCTCCCGCTGCAGCGGCCCGAGCTCCGCCAGGTCGCGGGGGGTGCGCCGCCAGCGGGACTCCGGGCGGCGGCGCAGCGCCCCGAGGCCGGTGCACGGGGCGTCGACGAGGACCCGGTCGAAGCCGGCCTCCTCGACGGGGCGGCCGCCGAGCAGCTCGTCGGCGGCGCGCCCGTCCCCCGTGTGCACCGTCCAGGCGCGCTCCGGGACCGGCCGCAGGGCCCGGCGCACGAGCTCGGCCCGGTGCGAGGCCACCTCGTTGGCCGTCAGGTGCGCCCCCTGCCGGTCGGCGAGCGCCGCCAGCAGGGCCGCCTTCCCGCCCGGGCCGGCGCACATGTCCAGCCAGCGCCCGCCCCCGGCGCCGCCGTCGGCGTCCTGGCCGGCGGCGAGCAGGGCGCGGGCGACGAGCTGGGACCCGGCGTCCTGGACGCGGACCCCGCCCTCCCGGACGGAGGCGAGCCGGTGCAGGTCGCCGCCGCTGCTCAGCGCCGAGCCCGGGACGAGCGTCCCCTGCTCCGCGCCGGCGGCGAGGGCCTCGTCGAGGTCGCCGAGACCGGGCAGGGCCACGAGGTTGACCACGGGGGCGGCGTTGTCCGCCTCGAGCAGCGCCTCGAGCTCGGCGGCGTCCCGCCCGTGGGCGGTGAGCGCCTGGCGCAGGACCCGGACCACCCACGCCGGGTGGGCGTGGGCCAGGCCCAGGCGGGCGGTCTCGTCGACGGCCTCGGCGGTCAGCTCCGCGATCCACGCGGGCAGGTCCCGGGCCGCGACCTTGCGCAGCACCGCGTTGACGAGCCCGCCGGGGCCCGCGCCGATGACGGCCCGGACGAGGCCCACCGTCTGGTCGAGGGCCGCGTGGTCGGGCACCCGCATCGCGAGCAGCTGGTGGGTGCCCAGGCGCAGGGCGTCCAGCACCGCGCCGTCGAGCTCGCCCAGGGGCCGGTCGACGCACCGGGCCAGCACGGCGTCCCAGGTGCCCTGCCAGCGCAGCGCCCCGTAGGCCAGCTCCGTGGCGAAGCCCGCGTCCCGCCGGTCCAGGTGGTGGGCCCGGACCAGCTTGGGGAGCACGAGGTTGCCGTAGGCGCCCTCCTCGGACACCGCGCGCAGGGTCTCGAACGCCGCCAGCCGGGCCGGATCGGCCCGCCGCGTGCGCCCCGCGGGCGCCGACGAGGAGAAGGAGCGGTCGGACTGCGCCCGCCGGTTGCGCTCGTGGCCCCTCGCGCTGCGCCGCGGGCCTCCCGGTCGCCGGTCGCGGTCGCCCCGCCGGTCTCCGCCCTGCCTGTCCTCGTGCCCGCTCACTGGAACACCACTTCCTCTTCCGTGCTGCGGCCCCGCGCCCAGGCGGTGGCCTCCATGGTCTTCTTCCCCGCCGGCTGCACCCGGGTGAGCTGGACGGCGTACGAGCCCGTGCCCACGAGCACGGCGTCCCCGCGCAGGACGCACCGGCCCGGGGCGAGGTCCCGGACGTCGGGGCGGGGCAGCACGAGGTCGAGCTTGAGCCGGCGCTCGTCGAGCCGGGTCCACGCCCCGGGCTCGGGGGTCGCCCCGCGCACCCGGTGGGCCACGGCCACGGCGGGGTCCGACCAGCGGACCCGCCCGTCCTCGGCGGTGAGCTTCGGGGCGTGGGTCACGTCGCCCTGCTGCGGGGCCGGGCGCGCGGAGCCGTCGACCACGGCGCGCAGGGAGTCCGCCAGTAGCGGCGCCGCGGTGCGGGACAGGCGCTCCAGGACCGTCCCGGCCGTGTCGTCGGGACGGACCTCGTCGGTCATCGTGCCGAGGACGGGCCCGGTGTCCAGGCCGGCCTCCAGCAGGAAGGTGCTGGCCCCGACCACCGTGTCCCCGGCCATCAGGGCCCGCTGGACGGGGGCGGCGCCGCGCCACTGCGGCAGCAGGGAGAAGTGCAGGTTGATCCAGCCGTGCGGCACGGCGTCCAGGGCCGCCTGCGGGACCAGGGCCCCGTAGGCGACGACGGCGGCGACGTCCGCGCCCAGCCCCCGGATCCGCTCGGTCAGCTCGGCGTCCACCCGGTTGGCCTTGAGCACGGGCAGGCCCCGCCGCCCGGCCTCCTCGGCCACGGGTGAGGGGGTGAGCACCTTCTTGCGCCCCACGGGGGCGTCGGTGCGGGTGAGGACGGCCACGATCTCGACGTCGGGCCGCTCGGCCAGGTGGACCAGGGGCGGCACGGCGACGGACGGCGTGCCGGCGTAGAGGATCTTCACGGCTCTCCTGACGGGTGGGGACGGGGGCGGGATTCAGGCCGGGCCGGCGCCGAAGGAGCCGGCCCCGAAGGAGGTTCCGACGTGCGCGGCGCGCTGCCCGGCCACGCCGCGCACCACGCCGTCGTAGCCGGCGGCGCGGATGGCCCGCATCGCGTCCCGCTTCTCGGCGCCGGTCAGCCGGTCGACGTAGAGCCGCCCGTCCAGGTGGTCGGTCTCGTGCTGCAGGCAGCGCGCCAGCAGGCCGGTGCCCTCGACGGTCACGGGGGCGCCGTGCTGGTCGAGGCCGGTGACCCGGGCCCAGTTCCGGCGCGGGGTGTCGTAGGCCAGGCCCGGGACGGAGAGACAGCCCTCGCCGCCCTCCTGGGGCTCCTCGCCCACCTCCAGGACCGGGTTGACCACGTGTCCCGCGCCGCCCTCGACCGCCCAGGTGAACAGCCGCACGCTGACGCCCACCTGGGGCGCGGCGAGGCCGACGCCGCCGACGTCCAGCATCGTCTCGTGCATGTCGGCGACGAGCCGGCGCAGGGCGTCGTCGAAGGCCGTGACCTCCTCCGCGCGGGTGCGCAGGACGGGATCACCGATGGTGCGGATGGGCAGGACGGACATGGCGGGACCTCGCTCTCGACCCGGCAAGTCTACGGGCCGCCCATCCCCCCGCGGGCACGCGGGGCGCTCCCGGCCTACGCCTGCTCGCGCAGCGGCGGGGGCGGCACGGGGCGCAGGGCGGGGCCGGCCGCGGCGAGGGCCGTCTCCTGGGTCCACAGCCGGTGCAGGGCGCAGAACTTGTACCAGTGCTGCTCGAGCACCGCCGGGACGGCCTGCACGGGCACGACCTCCGTCTCGCCGACCGCCACGCCCAGCAGCAGGTCCGCGCCGCCGTACGCCCACGGCTCCCAGGTGCCGGCGTCCGCGTCCACGAGGGACTCCTCCGCCTTGAGCCCGGCCACGAGCTGGGTCACGACCTTGGGGTCCAGGGACTTCACGCGCCCGTCCCGGTCCGTGCCCTTCGTCTTGTAGTCGATCAGGCACACCTTGCCCGCGATCCGGGCCACGAGGTCGAGGGTCCCCGCGTAGCCCACGGTGGAGTTCCACACCGTGACCTCCACCGCCAGCGGCTCCGGGGCGTAGAGGTCCCACCACTCGTCGAAGCGCGAGGCGAAGCGCTCCTCGCCGTGCTCGGCCAGCGCGGCCCGCGCCTCCGCGGCCCGGTGGGGCCGGCCGAGGGCCCGCAGGGCGATCTGCTCGGCGTAGGTGTGCACGCGGTCCCCGCGCGCCGCGGCCTCGTCGCGGTGCCGCTCGGCGGCCTTGGCCGCGTCCCGCACCACGGCGCGCAGCTGGGCCGGCGAGCCCAGGGCCGCGCGCAGCCGGTCGTCCCGCACGGCGGCCTGCGCGGCGGAGTAGCCGTACCACCCGTCCAGGTCCGTGGCGGCCCGGGAGAGGACCGTGGTGATGGAGGGGACGGTCGCCTGGTCCGCCACGGACCTCGCGTACATCCGCCCGTACTCGGTCTGTTCCGCCAGCCTGGGCTGTGTCACGCTGCTCGTCGCCTCTCCCTCGCCTCGCCCCGGGGGCCCGGGGCGGTCCCGGTGCTCCGGGTCCTGCCCCGCAGGGTACCGACCGCCTCGGACACGGCGCCCGCCGAGCGGTGCCGTGTCCGGGCACGACGAAGGCCCCGGCTCGTGGAGCCGGGGCCTTCCAGGTGGTGCGCGATACTGGGATCGAACCAGTGACCTCTTCCGTGTCAGGGAAGCGCGCTACCGCTGCGCCAATCGCGCTCGACCGGCGGTTCCCGAGGGATACCGTCAAGCGTGGTGGGTGTGCACCGAGGTGGAGACGGGATTCGAACCCGCGTAGACGGCTTTGCAGGCCGCTGCCTAACCACTCGGCCACCCCACCGGGACCTGGTCCTTGCGGACAGGGCCGTCGGTCACGACATCGTTCATGCCGATCACTGCGAGCGGACGACGGGAGTCGAACCCGCGACATCCACCATGGCAAGGTGGTGCTCTACCAGCTGAGCTACGTCCGCATGTCTTGCTTCGGTCGATCTCTCGATCTTCCGATCAGGAACTCTAGCACAACCGTTCCGGCGGTGTTCGCGCCGGTCCGGGGCGTGCAGGGGTCGACGGGATCGGTGTCCGGGGCGGCCTTGCAGCCGCTCCGCTCGCCGGAACCCGTCGGTGTTCCTGACAGGTGGAGACTTTACGGGACCCTTTTCCGAAACGCCAAATCCCCCGGGGAGCCGCGGCGCGGTGGGTGCCGGCGGACCGTGCCCGCCCCCGAATTGGCCCGCGGCCGGGATGTGGGTTATGGTTTTCGAGCAGTGAGCGCGATTGGCGCAGTGGTAGCGCGCTTCGTTCACACCGAAGAGGTCACTGGTTCGAACCCAGTATCGCGCACGAGCAGTGCACAGAGGGCCCCGGCTGGAATTCCAGCCGGGGCCCTCTGTCGTCGTCGGCGCGTCCTGACGACGCGCGGGCCCGTCCCTCCGGGCGCCGCGGCGCCCGGAGGGGGTGCGGGCGCTCAGACCGCGGAGACGTCCCCGAGAATGCCCTCGCGGGCCAGCGCCGTGAGGCGGGAGACGGCGCGGAAGTACTTCTTCTGGTAGCCGCCGGCCATCATCTCGGCCGTGAAGACCTCGTCGAAGGGCCGGCCGGAGGCGATGATCGGCAGGTTCTTGTCGTAGAGCCGGTCCGCCAGCACCACGAAGCGCAGGGCGACGGCCTGCTGCTCGATGGTGTGCACGTCGCGCCAGACCACGGCGTCGATCCCCTCGAGGAGCTTGCGGTACCGGGAGGGGTGCACGCTCGCGAGGTGCTCCACGAGGTCGGCGAACCGGTCGGCGGCCACGACCCGGCCCGGGAAGTGCTCCTCCACGGCCCGGTCGAGCTCGCCGTCGGACAGCGGCGCCGGGGCCTGCGGCAGGCCCCGGTGGCGGAAGTCCTCGCCGTCGATGCGCAGCACCTCGAACTGGTCGGCCAGCACCTGGATCTCCCGCTGGAAGTCCTGCGCGGCGAAGCGGCCCTCGCCGAGCGATCCGGGCAGGGTGTTGGACGTCGCCGCGATCCGCACGCCGGAGTCGGCGAGCTCGCGCATCAGCCGGGACATGAGGACCGTGTCCCCGGGGTCGTCGAGCTCGAACTCGTCGATGCACACGAGGCTGTAGGCGCTCAGGGCGTCGACGGCCTTGCGGAAGGTCAGGGCCCCCACGAGGTTGGTGTACTCCACGAAGGTGCCGAACGCCTTGGGACCGGGGACCGCGTGCCACAGGGACGCGAGCAGGTGGGTCTTGCCCACCCCGAAGCCGCCGTCGAGGTAGATCCCCGTCCGGACCTCGTCCTTGCGGGGGCCTCCGCCGAAGAGCCTCGTGAAGAACCCGCCGCCGGAGC
The DNA here is from genome assembly GCF_013368965.1 of Kocuria salina. NCBI lineage: Bacteria > Bacillati > Actinomycetota > Actinomycetes > Micrococcales > Micrococcaceae > Kocuria > Kocuria salina. Next base: position 147,675 of record NZ_SSSF01000004.1, on the reverse strand, counting down.
CGGTCGAGCGGTTGACGGACTCCGCGAACTTCCGCAGCTCCCGCACCGCCTCCGCCTGGGACGGCTGCTGCGGGTCGGGGCGGTAGGTGTCGAACGAGACCTCCCCGAAGCGCTCCGAGGGCCGGAACGCCGACAGCAGTTCGTCGGCCGACACCTGGGGGCGCCGCTCGGTGAGGTGTTCGATCTGGATGCTCACTTGGGAGACCTCTCTGTCCGCCGCGCCCGGCGGTTCGCTGGTTCGGCGCGCCGAGCGGCGCACGCGCGTGCTCCGGCGATTTTACCGGCTCCCCGTCGCCCGGGACGCGCCCGCCGCGTCATCAGGGCGGCGGCACCGCCGCGACGGGGTCGCGGCAGGACCGGGCCGGGGCCCCGGCGGCTCCCCGGCGGGGGCGGTCCGCCGCCGGGACCACTACCCTGGAGGGGAAGCCGGTCCGCGAGGACCCGTTCCCCTGATCCCCACCCCGGAAGGAGTCCCCATGGGCGTTGCCGTGGAGAACAACGAAGAATTCGCGCAGTACGCGCACCCCGAACGACTCGTGTCCACCCAGTGGGTCGCCGAGCACCGGGACGACCCCGGGGTCGTCGTGGTCGAGTCGGACGAGGACGTCCTGCTCTACGAGACCGGCCACGTGCCCGGCGCCGTGAAGATCGACTGGCACACCGACCTGAACCGTCCCGACACCCGGGACTACGTCGACGCCGCGGAGTTCGCCGAGCTCATGGCGCGCAAGGGCATCTCCCGCGACACCACGATCGTGGTCTACGGGGACAAGTCCAACTGGTGGGCCGCCTACGCGCTGTGGGTGTTCGAGCTGTTCGGCCACCCGGACGTGCGGCTCATGAACGGCGGGCGGGACAAGTGGGTCGCCGAGGGCCGTGAGCTGTCCACGGAGAAGGTCGTGCCCGAGCGCGCCGACTACCCCGTGGTCGAGCGCGACGACGCCCCGATCCGCGCCTTCCAGGAGGACGTGCTGGCCCACCTGGGCGAGCAGCCGCTGATCGACGTCCGGTCCCTGCCGGAGTACACGGGCGAGCGCACGCACATGCCCGAGTACCCCCAGGAGGGCACGCTGCGCGGCGGGCACATCCCGACCGCGGCGTCCGTGCCGTGGGCGCGGGCCGCCGCCGAGGACGCCACGTTCCGCTCGCGCGAGGAGCTCGAGGCGATCTACCGCGACGAGGTCGGGCTCTCCCCCGACGACGACATCATCGCGTACTGCCGCATCGGCGAGCGCTCCAGCCACACGTGGTTCGTGCTCAAGCACCTGCTGGGCTACGACAGGGTCCGCAACTACGACGGCTCCTGGACCGAGTGGGGCAACTCCGTGCGCGTGCCGATCGTCCGCGGCGAGGAGCCCGGCGAGGTCCCGGGGGCGGCCCGATGAGCGGGGCCCTGCCCGCCCAGCTCGAGGAGCTCGTCGCGGACTTCACGGCCGTGCCGCAGGAGGACAAGCTCGAGCTGCTGCTCGACTTCTCCCGCTCCCTGCCGGCGCTGCCGGACCGCCTGGGCGAGCACCCGGAGGAGCTCGAGCAGGTGGTCGAGTGCCAGTCGCCGCTGTTCCTGACCGTCGAGTGGGAGGAGGGCGCCGTCCCCGGCCCCGGCGCCCCGGTGCGGCTGTTCTTCTCCGCCCCGGCGGAGGCCCCGACCACCCGCGGCTTCGCCTCGATCCTGCACGAGGGCCTCGACGGGCTCCCGGCCCAGCAGGTCCTGGACGTCCCCGACGACCTGCCGGAGCGCTTCGGGCTCACCCAGCTGGTCTCGCCCCTGCGGATGCGCGGGATGTCCGCGATGCTGGCCCGGATCAAGCGGCGCGTCCGCGAGCTCCAGGACGCCTGAGGCCCCGGGCCCCGGCATGGCGAAGGCGTCCCGCGGTGCGGGCCCCACCGCAGCCGTCGCGCTCCTGGCGCGGGAGCGCGTGGCCTTCACCGTGCACGAGTACGCCCACGACCCTGCGGCCGCGTCCTACGGGCTGGAGGCCGCCGCCGCGCTGGGGCGCGACCCGGACCAGGTGTTCAAGACGCTGCTGGTCGTGCACGAGCGGGACTGGGCGGTCGCGGTGCTGCCCGTCTCCGCGCGGCTGTCCCTGCGCGCGGCCGCGGCCGCCCTGGGCTGGAAGCGGGCCGCCCTGGCCGAGCCCCGGCTCGCGGAGCGGCGCACCGGCTACGTGGTGGGCGGGATCTCGCCCCTCGGGCAGAAGACACCCTCCCCCACCCTGCTCGACGACTCCGCGGAGACATGGCCCACGGTCCTCGTCTCCGGCGGGCGGCGCGGGCTCGACGTCGAGCTGCCCCCGGCCGAGCTGCTGCGGCTCACGGGCGGGCGCACCGCCGCGCTGCGCTCCTGACCCGCGCCGCGGTCCGGACCGGACCTCAGCTCCGCTGCGCGCGCACGGGCCCGAGGGTCCTGGCGTCCTGGGCCAGCCGGGCGGGCAGCCAGCGCCGCACGGCGTCCTCCCAGCGCTGCGGGTCCACGTTCCACTCCTTGGTGTGCCGGGCGCGGGCGAAGGGCACGAACTCCACGAGCCGGTTGAGCTCCGCGAGCCGGCGGGAGCTGGCGGCCGGGACGAACTCGTCGTCCACGGAGTGCAGCACCAGGGTGGGCGTGCGCAGGTGCTCGGACCGGGAGAGCCAGTCGAGGGCCTGGAGGTCCACCGGAGCGGCGAGACCGGTCAGCATCCGCCCCGCCGGGTGGGAGATCAGGTTCGTGGCCAGCCGGCCGATCCCCGAGGGGATCCGGCGGGAGCGGGAGTGGTGGGCGATCAGCTCGAACCAGTCGACCACCGGGCCGGTGAGCACGAGGGCCGCGATGTCGTCCCGGTAGAAGGACAGGTCAGCCGTCTGCAGCGAGATCGCCCCGCCCATGGACCAGCCGAAGAGCACGATCTGGGTGGCGCCGCGGGATTTCGCGTAGCTGATCGCCGTCTGCACGTCCTTCCACTCCGTGAAGCCCAGCCCGTACCGGAAGTCGTGCGTGGGCGGCGCCTCCCGGTCGTTGCGGTAGGAGATCAGCAGGGAGGTCAGCCCGAGCTCCCGCGCCACCGGCACGGCACGGACCGTCTCCATCCGGTTGGCGCCGCGCCCGTGCACCATGATCGCCCACGGACCCGGGAGCACCCGGGGCCGCTCACCCTCCGGGGTCGGCCCGCCCTCCGCGGGGACCACCCAGCAGGGCGCCGGCCCGACCTCGATCGGAATCTCCACCTCCTCGAACGGCAGGCCCGCCGCCCCGGGGTCCGGGTAGACCGTCCCGGACCAGAAGCCGCGGGTCGCCCGGGAGAGGTCCCCCGAGTAGACCTCCTCGACCACCCGGGTCACGGTGCCCTCCCGGGGGGAGTAGGAGCGGATGGCGCCGATCCGGGCGTGACCGCGGCCCGCGTCGAAGCGCAGGCTGTAGGTCCCCGCCACGGTGGTGTCCACCGTGGCGGGGAGCCGCACGAGAGTCGTCGCGGACGGGTCGCCGTCCTCGCCGGTACGGGTGACGCCGAGGATCTGCAGGTCCTCGGAGCGGTACTTCGGCGGGACCACCACCTGCCGCGCGAAGTAGGCGGCCGCCGCGCTCGAGAGCCCGAAGGACAGGGACGCCGCCCCCACCGTGACGGCCGCGCCCACCACGGCGCCGCGCGCCCACTGCGTCGCGGACTGGGGCTCGGGGGCGGCGGGGACCGGCAGGGGGCGACGGGGCATGCCCCCCAGTCTTCCACGCAGCCCGGGCATAACCGGGAGGGACGCGTCGTTGTGCTGGCCGGGCGGTCCGCGCCCCGCAGGCCCCGCGCCGCCCCGTGCGGACCGCCGGGCGGGCCCCGTGCGGGGACCGCCGCCCGGAGCACCGACCACATCCCGGAGGATCACACCATGAGCGAGACCACCAGGCACGGCGACCGCCCCGACGCCACCGGACGGACCGAGGAGGACTGGCGCTCCATCCTGTCCCCGGAGGAGTACCACGTGCTGCGCGAGGCGGGCACGGAGCGGCCCTTCACCGGCGAGTACTGGGAGACGAAGGCCGAGGGCGTCTACGAGTGCCGCGCGTGCGGGGCGGAGCTCTTCCGCTCCGACACCAAGTTCGACGCGCACTGCGGCTGGCCCTCCTTCTACGCGCCGCTGGCCGAGGACCGGGTCCGCTACATCAAGGACACCGCCCTGGGCATGGAGCGGGTGGAGGTCCGGTGCGCCGCCTGCGACTCGCACATGGGCCACGTCTTCGGCGGCGAGGGCTTCCCGACCCCCACGGATCTCCGGTACTGCATCAACTCCGTCTCCGTCCGCCTCGTGCCCGCCGGCTCCTGAGCGGTCCCGCCCGGACGGGACCGGGGTGACCGGGACCACGCCGATCGCGCGCTCGCGGCGTGGCACGACGGGCCGGGACGCCCCGACGGCCTACCCTTCCAGTGTGAGCGCGGTGAACGGCCTGACCGAGGTGTACCAGGACTTCCAGGACGCCCTCGAGCAGCTGCGCCGCACCGGCCACCGGGAGGGCGTCGAGCTCACGGCGATCCCGGCCCCGACGCACCTCGCGCCGTTCGCGGCCGCGGTGCGCGCCGAGGTGCGGCGACCGCCCGCACCGTCCCGCGCCCCGGCCCTCACGGCCGGTCCGGCAGCGGCGCAGGACGCCGGCGCGGCCGCCGTCCCGGACCGGGCGCCCGGCGCCCCGGAGGACGAGCTCGCCACGGGACGCTTCGTGCTCCTGCACGACCCGTCCGAGCCGACGGCGTGGGGCGGACCGTTCCGAATCGTCACCTGGGCCCGCGCGGCCGCGAGCCGCGAGATCGGCTGCGACGACACGGCGGGCGCGAACGCGTGGACCTGGCTCCTCGAGGCCCTGGAACGCCACCGGGCCGGATATTCTCGGGAGGGCGGCACCGCGTCCCGGGTCCTCGCCGAGGGCTTCGGTCTGCTCGGCGACCAGGAGGAGGGGGCCGACGTCGAGCTGCGGGCCTCCTGGACCCCCGACGGCTCCGACGTGGCACCGCACCTGGCGGCCTGGGCGGACACGGTCTGCACCTTCGCGGGCCTGCCGCCGTACCCCCGGGGCGTGACCGTGCTGCACCCGCGCCGCTGACCACCGAACCGACCGCGCCCCGCCGGGGCCGACACAGAATCGAAGACGCTCCTTGACCAGCCCAGCCGACCGCCGATCCGCGCCCGACGAGCCCTCGACCCCCGTGGTCGCCGGCTTCGAGGACTTCGAGATCCCCGACAGCGTCCACCTCGCGGCGCCGTTCGACGGGATCCCTCCCGTCATCGACACCGTGGCAGGACTGGAGCGGGCCGCCGCCGCCGTCGCCGCGGGCTCCGGCCCGGCGGCGATCGACACCGAGCGGGCGTCGGGCTTCCGCTACGGGCAGCGCGCCTTCCTCGTGCAGCTGCGGCGCGAGGGCGTGGGCACCGTGCTGATCGACCCGGAGGCCACCGGTTCGCTGGCCGTGCTGGGCGAGGCGCTCTCCGGCGTCGAGTGGGTGCTGCACGCCGCCACCCAGGACCTGCCCTCCCTGCGCGCCCTCGGCATGGAGCCGGACCGGCTCTTCGACACCGAGCTGGGCGGGCGCATCGCCGGGCTCCGGCGCGTGGGCCTGGCCGCGGAGACGGAGGAGCTGCTGGGCTACACGCTGGCCAAGGAGCACTCCGCGGTGGACTGGTCGAAGCGGCCCCTGCCGAGGGACTGGCTGAACTACGCCGCGCTCGACGTGGAGATGCTCATCCAGCTGCGCTGGGCCATGGAGGAGCTGCTGCGGGAGAAGGGCAAGCTGGACTGGGCGCTCCAGGAGTTCGAGGCCGTGCGCACCGCCGAGCCCGCTCCCCCGCGCCAGGACCCGTGGCGCCGGACGTCGGGGATCAACAAGGTGAAGGGCCGGCGCCAGCTCACCGCGCTGCGCGGGCTGTGGGAGGAGCGGGAGCGGCTCGCCCAGCACAAGGACGTCGCCCCTGGCCGGCTGCTGCCCGACGCCGCCCTGGTCGCCGCCGCGGCCGCCATGCCGCGCACCGTGCCGCAGCTCCTCGACACCCCCGGCTTCCACGGCCGGCTCGCGGCGCGGGAGGCGCCCCGGTGGCTGCGGGCGATCGCCGAGGCCCGCACGGCCACGGAGCTCGTCCCCTTCACCGTGAAGTCCGACGCCCTGCCGCCCGTGAAGGCGTGGGAGGTCAAGCGCCCCGAGGCCGCAGCACGGCTGCGGGTCCTGAAGCCGCTCGTCGCCGAGCTCGCCGAGGCGCACGAGCTGCCCACCGAGAACCTGCTCACCCCCGAGCACCTGCGGCGCTTCTGCTGGCAGCCGCCGAAGAGCACCACCGACCAGGCGGTGGCGGACCGCCTGCGGGACCTCGGGGCGCGCCGGTGGCAGGTCGAGCTGACGGCCCCGGTCCTCGGCCCGGCCTGGCGGGAGCTGCGGGCCCGCAAGCGCGCGGCGCGCCTGGTGGAGCGCGACCAGCCGCCCGTCGGGGACGAGGACGAGCCCGCAGCGTGAGCCGCTCCCCCTGGGGACGGAGGAAGGGCCCCGGCCGACGGCCGGGGCCCTTCCTCCTGTGCGGGCCGGGCTCCGCTCGCCCCGCGGCCCGCGCCCTGCGGCAGCGGTGCTGCGGGCGGGCGCCGGCGGGTCAGTGCTGCGTGTCGCCGGGGGCCGGGTGCGGCTCGGCCGGGTCCAGGGGGCTCTCCGGGGTCACCGGCTTCGCGTCCTGCAGGTCGGCGTAGCCGGTGGTCGAGGTCCCGGCGGTCGAAGCCCCCGTGGCGGCGGCACCGCTGGAGGATTCCGTGCCGGCCGAGGACCCGGAGACCTTCTCCTTGACGGACGAGGAGGCGTCGGCGGCCTTGGTGCCCACCGTGTCGGCGGCCTTCTTGGCGCTGTCGGCCAGCTTCCCGCCGACCACGGGCACCTCGGACTTCACCCAGTCGGTGCCCTCGGAGACCTTCTCCTGGACCTTGGGGTCGTGCCACGTCTTCACGGCGTTCTGCTTGAGGGCCTCGTAGCTCTTGCGGCCCGAGGCCGAGCCGACCACGAAGCCGACCCCGAATCCGGTGACGAAGATGAGTCGCTTGATCATGGTGCTGTCCTTCCGTCCGTCCCGGCGCGGCGGCCGGGCCCGAGGACGAGCCGGTCGTGCACGGCCCGTCCCGCTGACTGATGTCTTCATCATCCTACTGATGAACCGGCGCGGCGGACACCGGCCCCGTGCGGCTCCGCTCACAGCGATCACCGCACGGGGCGCCCTCGGGCAGGCAGCACCCGGGGGTGGGGCCCGGCGCCTAGACTGACGGCGGACCCGCACCCCGCCGTCGAGAGGACCCCGATGCCCGAGCGCCCGACCACCCCGTCCGCCCCGTCCCGGCGCACGGTCCTCGGCCTGGCCGGGGCCGGCTCGACCGCGGCGCTCACCGCGTGCGCCGCCGACGCCCCGCCGTCGACGGGCGGCGGCCCCGCCCCCGCAGCGTCCGGCCCCGTGGACGCGGGCGCCCTCGAGGACCTGCCGGTGGGCTCAGCGGTGAAGTTCGACCGGGACGGCGTACAGGCCGTCGTGAGCCGCCCGGACCCGGACACGGTCGTCGCGTTCTCCCCCGTGTGCCCGCACCAGGGGTGCATGGTGGCCCCGCAGGAGGAGCTCTACGTCTGCCCGTGCCACTCCTCGCAGTTCGACCTGACGACCGGCGAGGTCCTGGCCGGACCCGCCGAGTCCGGGCTGGAGCCGTACCCCGCGAGCGTGGCGGACGGGCGGATCCTGCTCGGCTGAGCGGGGCTCAGCCCCGGTGCGACCGCGGCAGCGACGCCCCGCGGGCGTCCTCGGCCGTGTCGGGCACGGCACCCTGGCCGGCGGCCGCGCCCTGCACCGGGCGCGCGTAGGGCACCCGGGTGCCGAGCACGGAGGCCAGCGTGTCCTGGGCGACGCGCTGGGCGGTCAGGCCGACCCGCGCGAGGACCTGGGAGCGGGAGCCGTGCAGGAGGAACTCCGTGGGCAGCCCCACCTCGTTGAGGGCGGTGTCGACGCCCGCCGCCCGCATCTCCTGGCGGATCCGGGAGCCGATCCCGCCGGCGCGCACGCCGTCCTCGACGACCACCACGATCCGGTGCTGGGCGGCGAGCTCGATGACCGAGGCCGGCACGGGCAGCACCCAGCGGGGGTCGACCACGGTGGAGGTGACGCCGTGGGCCTCGAGCCGGTCGGCCACGTCCAGCGCCAGAGCGCTCATGGCGCCGACGGACACGAGCAGGACGTCCCGGCGGGCGCCCTCGGTCCCGCTCTCGCCGCCGCGGCGCGCGAGCACGTCCACCCCGTCCGCCAGCCGCTCGACGGCCGGGACGGGGGCGCCCACGGCGCCCTTGGGGTACCGGATGACGGTGGGGGCGTCGTCGACGGCCACCGCCTCGCGCAGCTCCTCGGTCAGGGTGGGCTCGTCGCGCGGTGCGGCCAGGTGGAGCCCGGGCACGATCTGGAGCAGCGCGAGGTCCCACATGCCGTGGTGGCTGGGGCCGTCCGGGCCGGTGACCCCGGCCCGGTCGAGGACGACCGTGACGCCGGCCCGGTGCAGCGCCACGTCCATGAGGAGCTGGTCGAAGCCGCGGTTGAGGAACGTCGCGTAGAGGGCCACCACGGGGTGGAGGCCGCCGTAGGCCATGCCGGCGGCCATGGCGATGGCGTGCTGCTCGGCGATGCCCACGTCCACGACCCGGTCGGGGTGGGCGGCCTGCATCTTCTGCAGCCCCACGGGGATGAGCATGGCGCCGGTGATGCCGACGACGTCCTCGCGCTCGTCGGCGATCCGGGCGATCTCGTCGCGGAACACGGCCGTCCAGCTGCGCTCGGAGCTCGTGGCCGTGGAGCGGCCGGTGACGGGGTCGATGACGCCCACGGCGTGGAACTGGTCGTCCACGTTCGCGGTGGCGGGCCCGTAGCCGTGGCCCTTCTCGGTGATCGCGTGCACGATGACCGGCCCGCCGTAGTTCTTGGCGTTGCCCAGGGCCTGCTCGACGGCCTCGAGGTCGTGCCCGTCGACGGGGCCGACGTACTTCATGCCGAGGTCCTCGAAGATGCCCTGGGGCACCACGACGTCCTTGATGCCCTGCTTCATCCCGTGCAGACCGCGGTAGAACATCTCCCCGACGGGGCCGGAGTGCTTCAGCAGGTCCTTCACGGTCTCGAGGGTCTGCTCGTAGCGGCGGTCGGTGCGCACGGCGTCCACGCCCTGCTGCACGCTGGCCTGGAGCTCCGCGAGGTGGTTGGCGAAGCCGCCGACGGTCGGGGCGTAGGAGCGGCCGTTGTCGTTGACCACGATGACGACCTTGCGGTCGCGGTCGGAGGCGATGTTGTTGACGGCCTCCCAGGCCATCCCGCCGGTGAGCGCCCCGTCCCCCACCAGCACCACCGTGTGCCGGTCGTGCTGACCGGTCATCGCGTAGCCGCGCGAGATGCCGTCGGCCCAGGACAGGGAGGAGGACGCGTGGGAGGACTCGACGATGTCGTGCTCCGACTCGCGCCGGTCCGGGTAGCCGGCGAGACCGCCCTCCTGGCGCAGGGTCTCGAAGTTCTTGCGGCCGGTGAGCAGCTTGTGCACGTAGGACTGGTGCCCGGTGTCGAAGACGACGGAGTCCTTGGGCGAGTCGAAGACCCGGTGCACCGCGAGGGTCAGCTCGACGACGCCCAGGTTGGGTCCCAGGTGGCCGCCCGTCGCGGAGACGTGGGTGACGAGGAACTCGCGGATCTCCTCGGCCAGCCGGCCCAGCTCCGCGCGGCTCAGTCCCGCGAGGTCCTCGGGCCCGGACACCCGCTCCAGCACGCTCATGGTTTCTCCCGCAGTCCTCGGCGTCGTGGTCGCTCGCGCCGTCGGTCCCGGGGGGCCGGGGCGGCGCGCTCCCCCGATCCTACTCGTTCGCCCCGACAGGGCCGACGACGCGCAGGGGCCCGGTCCGTTCCCGGACCGGGCCCCTGCGTGCTGCGAACGCCCTGGGATCAGGACTTCGCGATGTTCCTGAGCACGTACTGCAGGATGCCGCCGTTGCGGTAGTAGTCCGCCTCGCCCGGCGTGTCGATGCGCAGGACCGCGTCGAACTCGACGGTGGAGCCGTCCTCCTTCGTGGCGGTGACCTTGAGCGTCTTCGGGGTGGTGCCCTCGTTGAGCCCGGTCACGCCCTGGATGTCGAAGGTCTCAGTGCCCTCCAGGCCGAGGGAGTCCGCGGACTCCCCGGCCGGGTACTGCAGCGGGAGCACGCCCATGCCGATGAGGTTCGAGCGGTGGATGCGCTCGTAGCTCTCGGCGATGACGGCCTTGACGCCCAGCAGGGAGGTGCCCTTCGCGGCCCAGTCGCGGGAGGACCCGGAGCCGTACTCCTTGCCGCCCAGCACGACCAGCGGGACGCCGGCCTCCTGGTAGTTGATCGAGGCGTCGTAGACGGCGGCCTGCGGGCCGCCCTCCTGCGTGAAGTCCCGGGTGAAGCCGCCCTCCACGCCGTCCAGGAGCTGGTTCTTGATCCGGATGTTGGCGAAGGTGCCGCGGATCATGACCTCGTGGTTGCCGCGGCGGGAGCCGTACGAGTTGAAGTCCTTGCGCTGGACCCCGTTCTCGATGAGGTACTTGCCGGCCGGGGTGTCGGACTTGAACGAGCCCGCCGGGGAGATGTGGTCGGTCGTGACCGAGTCGCCCAGCTTCAGCAGCACGCGGGCGCCCGTGATGTCCTCGACCGGGGTCGTCTCCATCGTCATGCCCTCGAAGTACGGGGGCTTGCGGACGTAGGTGGACTCGGGGTTCCACTCGAACGTCTTTCCGGTGGGGGTGTCCAGGTTCTGCCAGCGCTCGTCGCCGTCGAAGATGGTGCCGTACTCGCGGGTGAACATCTCCGTGTCGATGGACGCGTCGATGATCTTCTGCACCTCGGCCGGGTCCGGCCAGATGTCCTTGAGGTACACCTCGTTGCCGTCGGCGTCCTGGCCCAGGGACTCGCTCTCGAAGTCGAAGTCCATGTTGCCGGCCAGGGCGTAGGCGATGACCAGCGGCGGGGACGCCAGGTAGTTCATCTTCACGTCCGGGTTGATGCGGCCCTCGAAGTTGCGGTTGCCGGAGAGCACCGAGGTCACGGCCAGGTCGTTGTCCTGAATGGCCTGGGAGATCTCGTCCTCGAGGGGACCGGAGTTGCCGATGCAGGTGGTGCAGCCGTAGCCCACGATGAAGAAGCCGAGCTCCTCGAGCGCCGGCACCAGACCGGACTTCTCGTAGTAGTCGGTGACGACCTTCGAGCCCGGGGCGATCGAGGTCTTGACCCAGGGCTTGGCCTTGAGCCCCTTCTCGACGGCGTTGCGCGCCAGCACCGCGGCGGCCATCATGACCGACGGGTTCGAGGTGTTGGTGCACGAGGTGATCGACGCGATCGAGACCGCGCCGTGGTCGAGCTCGAACTCGCGGCCGTCGGGCATGGTCACGGGGACCTGCTTGCTCGGGCGGCCGTCCTCGGCGAAGGCGTGGTGCTCGCGCGGGCGGTCCGCCTCCGACTGGTGGTCGTCCGCGGTGTAGCCGGGGGCGTCCGAGGCCGGGAAGGACTGCGCCGCGACGTCGTCCACGGTGTCGCCGGAGGCGTTGTCGTCGACGTGCGTGGCGTAGTTCTTGATGTCCTCGTGGAACTGCGCCTTCGCGTCGGTGAGCGAGATGCGGTCCTGCGGCCGCTTCGGCCCGGAGATCGAGGGGACCACGGTGGAGAGGTCCAGCTCGAGGTACTCCGAGAAGGTGATCTCCTCGGACGGGTCGTGCCACATGCCCTGTTCCTTGACGTACGCCTCGACGAGGTCGATCTGCTCGTCGGAACGGCCGGTCAGGCGCAGGTACTCGAGGGTGACGTCGTCGATCGGGAAGATCGCGGCGGTGGAGCCGAACTCGGGGCTCATGTTGCCGATGGTGGCGCGGTTGGCCAGGGGCACGGCGCCGACGCCCTCGCCGTAGAACTCGACGAACTTGCCGACCACGCCGTGCTCGCGGAGCATCTCGGTGATGGTCAGCACCACGTCGGTGGCGGTGGCCCCGGACGGGATCTGGCCGGTCAGCTTGAAGCCGACCACGCGCGGGATGAGCATGGAGATGGGCTGGCCGAGCATCGCGGCCTCGGCCTCGATGCCGCCCACGCCCCAGCCGAGCACGCCCAGGCCGTTCTCCATGGTGGTGTGCGAGTCGGTGCCCACGCAGGTGTCCGGGTAGGCGCGCAGCACGCCGTCGACCTCGCGGGTCATCACGACGCGCGCCAGGTTCTCGATATTGACCTGGTGGACGATGCCCATGCCCGGGGGGACGACCTTGAAGTCGTCGAACGCCGTCTGGCCCCAGCGCAGGAACTGGTAGCGCTCCCCGTTGCGCTGGTACTCGATGTCCATGTTGATCCCGATCGAGTCCGAGGTCCCGAAGGAGTCGATCTGCACGGAGTGGTCGATCACGAGCTCGGCCGGGGCGAGCGGGTTCACGCGGGCGGGGTCGCCGCCGAGGTCCGCGATGGCCTCGCGCATCGTCGCGAGGTCCACGATGCAGGGCACGCCCGTGAAGTCCTGCATGATCACGCGACCCGGGGTGAACTGGATCTCGATGCTGGGCTCGGCCGTGGGGTCCCAGTTGGCCAGGGCCTCGATGTGCTCGGAGGTGATGTTGGCGCCGTCCTCGGTGCGCAACAGGTTCTCGAGCAGAACCTTCAGGCTGTACGGGAGCTTCTGCGCACCCTCCAGCGTGTTCAGTCGGAAAATCTCGTATTCGGTGCCTTTGACGTCGAGTACGCCCTTGGCCCCGAAGCTGTCCACTGTGCTCATATGCGTGGAACTCCTCTCGCCACCGTCTTGGAAACGCCCGCGGGAGGACACCGGCGAAGGGCCGGAGGTTCTCCCGTGAACAGTCATCCGCCAGTGTAGCCCGTGTGAGCCCGGTGACTCCGAACGACTCCCGGCGGTCGCCGTCACGCAGCGGGCGGCGGCGTCCGTCAGGGCTCCAGGACCGCCAGCGTCTCGACGTGGTGGGTGTTCGGGTACATGTCGAAGGCGCGCACCGACCGCACGTGCCACCCGGCGCGGCGGAACCGGCCCAGGTCCCGCGCCAGCGTGGCTGGGTCGCACGCGAGGTAGACGATCCGGCGCGGGGCCAGCGCCACGAGCTGGTCCACGACGGTCCGTCCGGCGCCCGCCCGGGGCGGGTCCAGGACCACGACGTCGGGGCGGGCCGCGCCGCTCCGGGCCGGGCGGCCGCCCCGCGCCGGCGGGCGGCCACGGACCGGTGCCGCCTGCGGCCAGGTCCGGGCCAGCACCTTGTCGACGCTCCCGCGCTCGACGCGGACCCCCGGCCGGGCGGCGAAGGCGCGGCGGGCGTCGGCGCTGGTGACCGGCGAGCCCTCGACGGCCAGGACCGTGCCCGTCTCCCCCACGGCGTCCGCGAGCGCGGCCGTGAACAGTCCGGCGCCGGCGTAGAGGTCGAGGGCGTGCTCCCCGGGGCGCGCCGCGGCGGCCGCGGGCACCTCCCGGTGCAGCAGGGCGGGGGCCGCGCGGTGGATCTGCCAGAACCCCTCGGCGGAGACCTCCCACCGGTGCGGGCCCACGTGCTCGGCGACCGACGGCCGGCCCGCCCACGTCTCGGGCTCGCGCTGCCCCTCGGCGCGGGCGGTGACGGAGACGTCCCGGTCCGCGGTGAGCCGTGCCAGCTCGCGGCGCAGCCGGTGCGGGTCGGCCCCGGCGGCCAGGCTCAGGTGCACCAGCGGCGTCCCGCCGTCGGCGGGGGCCGCGACGTCGACCCGTTCCGCCCCGCGCAGGTCGAGCCGCCCGAGCCGCAGGGCGTCGATGGCGGGGACCACGAGCGGGAAGCCGTCCACCGGGACGACGGCCGCGCTGCGGTGGGGGTGCATCCCGATCCGCCCCGCGGGATCGACCGCGAAGTGCGCCCGGGTGCGCCAGCCGCGGCCCTGCGGGTCCTCCCCCGGCACGGCCTCGACGACGAGCTCGGTCTCGAGCCCGGCCAGTCGGGTGAGCTGCTCGGTCACCACCGCGGCCTTGAGGGCGCGCTGGGCCTCCAGCTCGGCGTGGCCGAACTCCGCGCCGCCGACGGGCGGCTCGCCGCGCCGCCAGGTCAGCAGGGGGTCGGCCGGGGCCCACACGTGCTCGGTCCGCCGGTGGGGGTCCGCCTCGAGGACGGCCACGACGTCGCCGCGCCAGAACCGGGCCTCGGGGCCGCTGTCGGTGAGGCGGACGCGGACGAGCTCGCCGGGCAGGCCGTGGCGGACGAACACCACGCGCCCCTCGCCGGTGCGGGCCACGGTGTGGCCGCCGTGGGCGACGGGGCCCAGGCGCAGCTCGAGCTCGACGGGGACGGCGGGCACGGCGGGCTCGGCGGGGGCCGGGGGGTGGGACGGGGTCACGGGCGGGACGCTCTCTGCTCGGGGGCGGACTCGGGGCCCGTGTCCTGGCCGGAGGCGGAGGACAGGTGCCAGGGCACGGAGGCCGTCATGACCCCGCGCTCCTGGTGCAGGCGGGCCCGCAGCGGCCGGATGGCCTGGTTGTGCAGCAGCCGCTCCCACCGGTGCCGCACGACGTACTCGGGCAGGTACACCACGACCAGGTCCCGGGGCGACTTGCGGCGCACCCCGCGCACGTGGTCGAGGACCGGGCCGATGGTGTCCCGGTAGGGCGCGTGGAGCACGGTGACGGGCACCGGGATCTCGAGGCGGCGCCACTCGTCGAGGATCCGGCGGGTGGCGGCGGCGTTCGTGTCCACGACGACGGCCTCGAGGGTCGAGGGCCGGGACGCCCGGGCGTAGGCCAGGGCGCGCATGAGGGGCTTGCGGACGGAGGAGACGTAGATGATGGCGTGCACCCGCGAGGGCAGGGCCCGGACCGGGGAGTCGGGCTGCAGCGCGAGCTCGGCGTCCACGGCGTCGTAGTGCCGCCGGACCCCCGCCATGACCGCGCTGAGGACCACGATGGCCACGATGGTGATCCACGCGCCCTGGGTGAGCTTGGTGACGAGGACGACGACGAGCACCGCCGCGCACAGCACGAAGGCGACCAGGGCCACGGCCCGGCGCACGAACAGCTCGCGGCGGACCCCGGGGTGCGGGCGCATCCGCCGGACGCGCGCCCAGTGCCGGACCATGCCGGCCTGCGTGAGCGTGAAGGAGACGAACACGCCCACGATGTAGAGCTGGATGAGGCTGTTGACGTTGGCCCCGAATGCCACGGTGAGCACCACGGCGACGAGCAGCAGCAGCAGGATGCCGTTGGTGAACGCGAAGCGGTCCCCGCGCGCCTGCAGCTGCCGGGGCAGGAAGGCGTCCCGCGCCAGCCGGGACGCCAGCGTGGGGAAGCCGGAGAAGGCGGTGTTCGCGGCGAGGATCAGCACGCCCACCGTCGCGGCGACGAGCACGAAGAACCACAGGGAGTCGGTGCCGAAGACGGTCTTCGCGAGCTGGCCCAGCACGGGGTCCTGGAAGAAGTCGGGGCCGGGGAGCCGGCCGTCGACGAGCAGCTGCTCCTCCGGGTCGCCGACGACCACGACGTCCGTGCGGTCCGCGAGGTACAGCACCCCGGCCAGCAGGGCCGCCGAGATCGCCCCGAGCACGCCCAGGGTGGCCGCGGCGTTGGCGGCGCGGGGCTTGCGGAAGTAGGGCACCGAGTTGGTGATGGTCTCCACGCCGGTCAGCGCCACGGCCCCGGAGGAGAAGGCCCGCAGCACCAGCAGGGCCCCCGCGAGACCGGCCAGCCCCGCGTCGAAGCCGGCGGCGGGCAGGACCTCCCGGCCGGCGCTGGGGGCGTCCCCCAGGGAGCCGGTGAGGTCCTGGCCCAGGCCCACGAGCAGCAGCGCGGTCAGGACCGCGAGGAAGAAGTAGGTGGGCACGGCCGCGGCCCGGCCCATGAACTTCAGCCCGCGCAGGTTGAGCAGCCCCACGAAGAGGATCCCGGCCACGGCCAGCTCCACCCGCCGCCCGGCGAGCGCGGGCAGCGCCGCGGTGACGTACTGGGCGGCGGTGGCCATGGACACCGCCACGACGAGGGCGTAGTCGGCCATCAGGGCCGCGCCCACGCCCACCCCCGCGGTGCGGCCGAGGTTCTTGGAGACGATCTCGTAGTCGCCGCCGCCGGAGGGGTAGGCGCGCACGTTCTGCCGGTAGGCGGTGATCACCACGGTGAGCACCACGAGCACGGCCAGGCCCACCCACTGGGAGACCGCCACGGCCGTGGTCCCCGCGAGCGCGAGGGTGAGGATGATCTCGTCGGGGGCGTAGGCCACCGAGGAGAGGGCGTCCGCCGAGAACACCGGCAGCGCCGTGCGCTTGGGCAGCACGGCGTCGCTGAACCGCTCGTTGTGGATGGGCTTGCCGACGAGGGCTCGCCTCAGCGCCCGGGGAATGCTCTGCACGGCTCCCCACGGTAGTCCGTCCCGCACCGATTGTCCGCCGCA
Organism: Kocuria salina; assembly: GCF_013368965.1. Classification (NCBI taxonomy): domain Bacteria; kingdom Bacillati; phylum Actinomycetota; class Actinomycetes; order Micrococcales; family Micrococcaceae; genus Kocuria; species Kocuria salina. The sequence goes on along the minus strand of NZ_SSSF01000004.1, from coordinate 131,291 downwards.
CCCCGTGCGGGCCGCGCCCTCCGGGGTGACCTAGGCTGAGAGGCATGGCGCATTTCGTGATCATGGGAGTGGGGCGCGTCGGCGTGATGGTCGCCCACACCCTCGAGGACTCCGGGCACACCGTGGCGGTGATCGACCAGGACGACCGCGCCTTCCGGCGGCTGCGCAAGTCCTTCGAGGGCAAGAAGGTCACCGGCCTCGGCTTCGACCAGGAGGTGCTGCGCCGGGCCGGGATCGAGGAGGCCTACGCCTTCGCGGCCGTCTCGAGCGGGGACAACTCCAACATCATCGCGGCGCGCGTGGCGCGCGAGACGTTCAAGGTCCGCCACGTGGTGGCCCGCATCTACGACCCCTCCCGGGCGGAGTTCTACCAGCGGCTGGGGATCCCCACCGTCGCCGCCGTGCGCTGGAGCGCCGACCAGGCGCTGCGCCGGATCCTGCCCGAGCAGACGATCACGGCCGACTTCCGCGAGGCCTCGGGACGGCTGCAGCTGGGCGAGCTGTCCCTGGACGACTCGTGGTCCGGGCTGCACCTGGACGCGATCCAGGAGGCCACGGGGGTGCGGATCGCGTTCGTGACGCGCTTCGGGGAGGGCGTGCTGCCGGGTCCCGACATGAGCTACCAGCAGGGGGACGTGGTGCACGCCATGATGCGCACCGACGACGTCGAGGCCGTGTCCCGCGTCCTGTCCCGCCCGCCCGGCCCGGACGTGCTCGACTTCGCCAACTCCCTGCGCCGGGAGTCCGACGACGCGCCCGGCTCCGACGACACCTCCCGGGGAGGATCCTGATGCGCGTGGTCATCGTGGGCGCGGGCGCCGTGGGCGCCTCGATCGCCCGGGAGCTGCTGTCCCACCAGCACGAGGTGGTGATCTTCGACGAGAAGCCCGAGGTCATCGGCCGCTCGGACCTGCGCGGGGCCCAGTGGATCATCGGCGACGCCTGCGAGCTCTCCACGCTGCGGGAGGGCGGGCTGGAGGAGACCGACGTCGTCGTCGCCGCCACGGGCGACGACAAGGCGAACCTGGTGGTCTCCCTCCTGGCCCGCAGCGAGTTCGGCGTGCCCCGCACGGTGGGCCGGGTCAACAACCCCAAGAACGAGTGGCTCTTCGACGACGCGTGGGGGGTGGACGTGGCCGTGTCCACGCCGCGACTGATGACCGCGCTCGTGGAGGAGGCGGTCGAGGTCGGCGACGTGGTGCGCCTGCTGACCCTGCAGACGGGCGGGGCGACCCTCTCCGCCTACACGGTGCCGCACGAGCACCCCATCATCGCCACGATGGTCTCCCAGGTGCCGTGGCCGCCGGACGTGACCCTCGTGGCCATCCTGCGCGACGGGGTGCCCATCACCCCCTCGGGGGACGACGTGGTGGAGGGCGCCGACCAGCTGTTCTTCGTCTCCACCACGGAGGGCGAGGCGCAGCTGCGCGCGATGTTCACGACGGCCGGCCGGCACGAGCCGCACCAGAGCTGAGCGCGGCCCGGGGCCTCAGGGGGTGTCCTGCTCCTGGGCGGCGATCTGCTCCGGGGGCCGGGAGACGAGCCAGGCGAGCCACAGGGTCAGCGCGTACAGCGGCACGCCCATGACCAGCCGCGCCACGCCCAGGCCGGTGAGGTTCTCCGCGAAGTACAGGGGCACCTGCACGAGCAGGCGGGCCGCGAACATCGCCATGAGCATGACCGTGGCCACCTGGTAGGCGCGGCGGCGCACCGGGACGTCGCGCCACTGCGCGCCCTCCCCGCGGATGTAGCCGTAGAAGACGCCGAGCAGCGGCCAGCGCAGGAGCAGGGACGCGCCCAGGCCCGCGAACCAGGCCGCGTTGATCCAGAAGCCGGGGACGTAGTAGTCCAGCGCCTCGCCGGTGGCCCGCGCGAACAGCGCGCAGACGCCCACGCCCACGAACCCGGACACGGCCTGGACCAGGCTCTGGCGCTGGACCAGGCGCAGCACGGTGAACAGGGCGGCCGTGCCCAGGGACGCGGCGAGCGCGACCCCGAGGGTGTTGCCGACGAGCAGCACGGCGAGGAACACGAAGCCCGGCAGGATCGTCTCGGCCAGACCGCGCCAGCCGCCGACGGCGTGCAGCACGTCGAGCTGCCCGTTGTCCTTGCGGCGCATGCCCGAGCGCGCGGCGTAGGCGGCCATCGAGCGCTCCACGTCGTGGCCGCGCCCCGGCCCGTCCGCGGCGCTCCCGGGCTCCTGGGGATCCGTCATCTGCTGACCTGCTTCGCGATGATCTCGTAGCGCGGGTTGAACATCGAGGGGCGCCCGTCCCGGAAGCTCACCACGCCCACGCAGCGCAGCCGCGTCCCCGCGGTGACGCCCGGCACGGTGCGCTGGCCGTGCCACACGAGGCGCAGCGGCCGGGGGGCGGTCACGCCCTCGTCCCCCGGCGCCTGCGGGCAGTCCGGGGCGAGCAGGGCGGTGTAGTTCTGCGCGCCGGTCACCGGGGGCACGGTCACCTCCACCACGAGGCCGGTCGCCATCACCCGGCGCCGGCTCCCGGCGGCGGTCGAGGGGTCGAGGTCGCCCGCGCACACGGGCGCCTCGGCGACCACGTCGATGGACCCCGTTCCCGGTGTCGGCCGGAACTCGCCGGTGCCTGTTCGCGTCACGGCTCAGCCGATCTCGGTGATCTCGGGTCCGCGCCGCGGCGGCCGCAAGGGCTCCGGCGCCGGCTCCGGCTCAGGCTCCGTGTCCGGGGCGGGGGAACGGACCGCGTCCTCGGGCACGACCAGCGTCAGCAGCTCCCGGGGGGGCATGGGCCGGTCGCCGCGCACCACCACGAGCTCGCGCACGACCTCGTCGAGGGCCGCGGCCGACTCCGCGGTCACCGCGGCGGTGCCCGTGAACACGGCCCGCACGAACCAGCGCGGCCCGTCGACGCCCACGAAGCGGGCGAGGCGGAAGCCGCGGGTCCCGTCGGAGGCGGTGGCGGGGAAGCGGGTGACGACCTGGAGCCCGAACGGGCCCTCCTCGACCGTCGGCTCGCCGTTGCTCGAGCGCAGCGACTGCACCAGCTCGCGGCGGACCTCGTCCCACAGCCCCTCGGAGCGGGGCGCGGCGAACGCCTGGACCTGGACCGAGCCGCCGTCGAGGTCGAGGGCGACGGCACGGGGGCGCTGCGTGCGCTCGTCCACCTCGAGCCGCACCCCCAGCCCCGCGCGGGGACGCACGAGCACGGCGCCGAGATCGAGGTAGCCGTCCCGGTCCTCCACCTGGGAGACGTCGAGCGGACCCTGCGGCTCGCGCCGCCGCGCCGCCGCGGCGTCCTCCGCGCTCGGCGCGGCCTCCGGCTGCTGCGGGGCGGCGTCCTGCGCCGCGGCCTTCTTCTTCTTGCGACCGAACATGGTGTCGTTCTCCTCCGCCGGCACGCGGTGCCGGCTCGTGGCGTGAGCTCGTGGGGGGTCTGCTCGTGGATTCAGGCGGTGCCGCTGGAGCCGAACCCCGTCCCGCCGCGCGCCGAGCCGGGCAGCACGTCGACGAGCTCGAAGACGGCCTGCTCGACGCGCTGGACGACGAGCTGGGCGATGCGGTCGCCGCGGCGGACGGTGAAGGGCTCGGCGCCGTCCGTGTTGAGCAGGGTGACCATGATCTCGCCCCGGTAGCCGGAGTCCACCGTGCCCGGGGCGTTGACCACCGTGATCCCGTGCCGGGCCGCCAGCCCCGAGCGGGGGTGCACGAACCCGGCGTACCCCTCGGGCAGCGCGATCGCCACCCCCGTGGGCACCAGGGCCCGCTGACCGGGGCCGAGGACCACGTCCTCGCGCGAGCGCAGGTCGGCGCCCGCGTCTCCGGGCTTCGCGTACACGGGCAGGGGAAGGTCCGGGTCGAGGGCCTGCAGCGCGATGCTGAGCGGGCGCCCGTTGCCCGACGGCGGCCGGTGGCCTGTCGACTGGTCGTTCACAGTGCCCCACTCTAACGCGCCGGACCCCGGGCGCAGTCGTGAGACGCTAGAGGCATGTCCCGTCCTGCGTCCTCCAGTGCGTCCCCGGCCGACGGCCCCCGCGAACCCCGCCGGTCCTCCTCCGAGCGGCCCGGCGCCGAGATCCTCTACCAGGAGAAGCTCACCCCCGCGTGGTGGATGTGGCTGCTCGTGCTCTTCGCCGGCGTCGTCGCCCTCGTCGCGCTCGCCCCCATCGACCCGTGGGTGGCCGGAGCGGCGGCCGTCGTGGTCGGCGGCGGCACGGCCGTGGCCCTCGTCGCCTCCAGCACCACCATCGTCGTCACCGACGAGTCCCTGCAGGTCGGCCGGGCCCGCATCGAGCGACGGTTCGTGGGCGAGGCCGAGGCCTTCCGCGGCGACGACGTCCGCCGGGTCCGCGGCCCCGAGCTGGACGGGCGGGCCTTCATGAACTTCCGGGCGTCCGTGGGCCCGGTGGTGCGGATCCGGATCACCGACCCCGTGGACCCCACGCCGTACTGGCTCACCTCCACCCGGCACCCGGAGCGGATCGTCGAGGTGCTGTCCGCGCGTCCGTGAGCGCGCCCGCCGCCACCGCACGGAAGAACCCCGCCGCGACGACCGTCGCGACGGGGTTCTTCCGGTCCTCCGGACGAGCTCGGCCCTGCGGGGCTCAGCCCACGCACTCGACGCAGTACTTGACCCCGCCCCGCTCCTCGGCGATCTGGGAGCGGTGGCGCACCAGGAAGCACGAGCCGCAGGTGAACTCGTCCTCCTGGGCCGGCAGCACGACGACGGACAGCTCCTCATTGGAGAGATCCGCACCCGGCAGCTCGAAGCTCTCGGCCGCGGCCGCCTCGTCCTCGTCGACGGTGCCGGACTGCGCATCGGTGCGGCGCGTCTGCAGCTCCTCGATCGAGTCCTCCTTGAGCTCGTCCTCCTGCTTGCGCGGCGCGTCGTAATCAGTGGCCATGTCCGGTCTTCGCTCCAATGCGGGGTCCGTGGGCGGGCTCCGGCACGGCTGTGCGCCGCCCTCCGGGCTCTGTGTCGCGTAGATTGTTCACCATCCGTGGGCAAAAATCCAACCCCGTCCCGGGCCCGCGAACACGCGGCCGGGCCCGTCCGCGGGCGGCCTCCGGCCGGGGCGCGCGACGGCCAGTAGGATTGGGGGCGGGTCCGGGCCGGCACGTCGGCCGCGACCGACGGACCCGCCCCGCAGCGCCCGCTCGACGACCCCGAGCGCACCCGAGAACCACCCGGAGGAATGACAGCATGGAGCAGTTGCGCCTGGCAGGTGTGCACGACGACGGTGAGCACCTGGTCGTCGAGGACGAGGCAGGCACCCGCCACCTGTTGCGGATCGACCAGGAGCTGCGCCTGGCCGTCCAGCGCGCCCGGCGGCTGCCGGGCGCCCGCCAGCGGGGAACGGGCCAGTTCGGGCCGCGTGAGATCCAGGCCCGGTTCCGCTCCGGGGCCACGGTCGAGGAGATCGTGGCCGAGAGCGGGTGGGAGGCCTCCCGGGTCCGCCGCTACGAGTGGCCGATCCTCGCCGAGCGGGCCCACATCGCCACCGAGGCCCAGAAGGTCGAGATCGAGGACCGCTCCGCGCACCGCGGCTACCACTCCGTCTTCGAGGGCGAACCCCTCACCCTGGGCCGCGCCGTCGCCCACCGGGCCGCCGACCTCGGGGTGGACCCCTCCTCCCTGGAGTGGGACTCCTGGCAGCGGGAGGACCACCTGTGGGCGGTGGTCGCCCGGTTCTCCGTGGTCGACCGCGCCGCCGCGCCCGCCCACGACGAGCCGCTGGCCGAGTGGCTCTACAACCCCGCGAACCAGAGCGTCCGTCCCACGAACGCGTGGGCGGAGGCCCTCACGGAGGCCGGCACCCCGGACACGCCGCTCAGCACGGGCCTCGGCGTCCTGGACGGGGGCCTCGACCCCGAGCTCACGCAGCTGCGCCGGTCCGCCGTGGAGGCCGACGACCTGCTCGACGTCCTGCAGGCCCGCCGCGGGCAGCGCATCGGGGAGGACGCCGAGGGGGACGACGCCCTCGCCGAGATCCTGGGCCGCGGCATGGGGCACGTCGAGCGGCGGCCCCGCCCTCTGGCCGCACCCGAGGACAGCTCCGTCTTCGACCGCCCCTTCCAGCCGGCCACCCGGTTCCCCGAGCCGGGTCCCGCGCCGGAGCCGGCACCGGCCGGTGAGCCCGCGCCCCGGACGGACGGGCCCGCCACCGTGCAGCCCGCCGACGATCCCGTCGTCGAGCCCACCGCGCCCGCTGCGCCCGCCGCTCGCGCCGGCGCCCGGGACACCGTTCAGGAGAGGGCTTCGGAGGCCGGACGGGAGCGGGGCGTCGACGACGGCACCGAGCGGTCCGCGGCGCGACCGGACACCGCCGCCTCCCGGGACGAGGCGCCCGCGGCCGGGGACCCCGCCGCCCAGGACTCCGCGCCCCAGGGCTCCGCGACCCAGGACTCCGCGACCGGGAGCTCCCGGGACGACGACGTCCGGGGCGACCGCTCCGCCGGCCCGGCCCCCGCGGTCCCCGGCGAGGAGCCCGAGGACTCCGGCCCCGCCGAGGAGACCGCGCCCGAACGGCCCCGCCCGCGCAACAAGACCGCCAAGGCACGGCGCCCCGCGCGGTCCTCGGTGCCCAGCTGGGACGAGATCGTCTTCGGCAGCTCGTCCGACTGAGCCCCCGGCGCCGGTGCGCGCCGTCCGGCGCCGCCGGCCCGGCACGCGCTAGAGTGCACGCAGCAGGGGACGGCTCCGCGCCGTCCCTCCGGGCTCGTGCGCTCCCCCATCCCGCGCGCGGCCCGGACGGACGACACCACGTCAGGGGCAGCACGACATGGGCAATTCCATCCAGGACGACCTCTTCGGGGACGACGAGCGCGACGCCGCCGCCGCGGACCCCGGCGACCCCGGTGTCCGCGGCGCCTCCGCCGCTCCGGAGGCGCCGGCCGAGCTGGTCCGCGGCTCCGGGCCGGGACGGTTCGTCGCCGGGCTGGTCCTCGGCGCGGTCGTGCTCGTGGTCCTGGTCGGCGCGGGTGCGCTCTACCTGGGCGGCGTCGGTCGCGACCTCTTCGGCGCCGGCCGGGAGGCCGAGTTCACCCCGGCCCCTGCGGTGACCAGCTCGCCGTCCGCCACGCCCACCGCGTCGCCCACGCCGTCGCGCTCGCGCACGTCCTCCCCCACGCCGAGCCCCTCGGCGGAGGAGCCGGCACCGCCGCCCCCGGCCCCGGAGCCCGTGGCGCCCCCGGCGCCGTACGTCCCCCCGGCACCCGTGGTCCCCGAGCCCGTCGTGCCCGAACCCGTCGTGCCCGCCCCGGTCCCGCCGCAGCCCGTGATCCCCGCGCCCTCGCCGCCGGCGCCGGCCCCGTCCGCACCGGCCCCGGCGGATCCCGGCCCCTCCACCCCCGGGAGCGCCCGCGGAGGATGACGAGGCCGGCACGGAGGACGTCGGCACGGACGAGGAGGACGCGGCCGAGGAGGACGCCGGCCCGGCCGCCGCGGAGGCGGGGACCGAGGAGGCGGGGGCTGAGGGGGCCACCACGGAGGACACGGCCGAGGACGCCTCGCCGGCACCCTGAGCGCAGGCCCCCGGCCGCGGCCCACCCGGCGCGGCAGCCGGATCGCCGCGCTGCGCGGCGGCCCCGTGGCGGCTCACCCGGCGCGGCAACCCGGGGCGGCCCCGGCGCGGCAACCCGGTCGCGGCGTCCCTGGGCCGGCTCCCGGTGCGCGGGCGCTCAGGCCAGGCGCAGGAGCGGGACCTCCCGCTCGGCGCGCGTCAGCGAGCCGTGCTGGCCGACCATGGACAGGACGCTCGGGCGGACCCGGCCGAGGTCGAACAGTGCCAGGGGCTCCCGCCCCAGCACGAGGAGGTCGCCGATGCGCCCGCGCACCGCGTCGCGCACGAGCGCCGGCGGGCCGAAGTAGCCGGCGTCGAGGGCGGCCTCCCGGGAGAGGATCCACACGCGGGACCCGAAATGCTCCCGCCAGGTGGCCACGAGCGCCCGGACGTCCTGCGCCGTCGCGTCCGGCTCCAGGTGCAGCTGCACCGTGCGTGGCTCGCCGGCCGTGTGCCGGACACCGTCCAGCAGCCCTGGGAGCTCGGAGAAGTCGACACGCGCGTCCCGCGGGACGTCCACCATGCCGTGGTCACCGGTCACCAGCACCGTGGTGCCGGCCGGCACGCGCGCGACCAGCCGTCGCAGCGACGCGTCGAGCTCCTCGAGCTGGGCCGTCCACTCCCAGGACTCCCAGCCCCGGGCGTGGCCGGTGCGGTCGAGCTCGTCCCAGTAGAAGTACATGAGGGCGTCGCGTCCCGCGGCGAGCTGGTCGAGCGCGGTGCTGACCCGCGCGGCCGGCCCCTCCGCGGCCACGAACCGGCCCCCGCGCAGGGCCGCGTCGGTGAGCCCGGAGCCGGCGAAGCGCTGCCGGCTGACCGTGACCACGTCCACGTGCTCGGCGGCGCGCTCGAGCACCGTGGGCAGCGGCTGCCACGCCCGGGGGTCCACGGCGGCGTCCCAGCCGCCGAGCTGGTTCACGACCCGGTCCCGGTCGGGGTCCAGCACGTCGTAGCCCACGAGTCCGTGCGCCCCGGGGGCCGCGCCCGTGCCGAGGGACGCCAGCGAGGCCGCCGTGGTCGTGGGGAACGCCGCGTCCAGGGTGGCCAGGCCCTGCGCGCCGGCCAGGCCCGGGGCGTGCCCGGCGCGGGCCCGCAGCTGGGCCCGTCCCAGGCCGTCCACCATGACGACGACGACCCTCCGGGCAGCGGGCAGCCCCAGCGCGTCCCGGAAGCCGGGCACGCCCAGGGACGCCGCGGCCGAGGACATGACCTCCGCGACCGAGCGGCTGCCGTAGCGCGGCGGCCCCGGCAGGTCGGCGGGCAGCGCGGGCAGGACCTCCTGCACCGCCCTCACCGGGCGGCGCCGCTGTCCCGGCCGGTGAACCGGTCGGTGAACCGGGTGCGCGGTGTGGCGGCGGCCGCCCGCCGCGGAGCCGGCGTGCGCCCGTGGGCCGGCTGGGCGATCTGCGCGCCGTCGGTCAGCGGGGAGAGGTTGGCCCGGCGCAGTGTGCGCGCGAACTCCCGCGCGCCCTCCACGGCGGTCGGGCCGTCGGCCTCCGCGCTGATCCGCAGCACGATGTCCTCCCGGGCGGCCGTGCCGGTGTAGCCGTGGTCGGCCTGGCACTGGGGGTCCTCGCACAGTGCGGGCGCCAGGTCCACGTGCAGGGTGCCCGTCCACGCGATGGCGAGCGTCACCTCGGAGATCGGGCTGTCCGGCCGGTAGTTGGCCGGCTGGTAGTACGAGTAGCTCAGCGTGACCGAGCGGATCTGCGAGATGCCGACCGTCTCCGTGGAGACCCGTGCCACCACGTCCCGGCCGCCCTCGTCGAACTCCTCGTCGTCCACGTGCGTCACGTGCAGCACGTCCTCGGCGAGCACCAGCACGGTGGTGTGGCGGTGCACCTCCGTCCGGTCGATGTGGGTCTCCAGCTGCACGAGGTGGGAGACCGGGGACCGGCCGTCCAGGGAGTCCTGGACCACGTCGATCACCAGCTGCGGGTAGAAGCCGGCCTTGTTGATGTCCTCGACCAGCCGCTGGCCGCGCTCACCTGAATACGTCATGGGGGCCATTTTCCCCCACGGCCGCGCCAGTGCCCAACACGGGCCCTCAGGGCACCCGGAAGTAGCACCGCTCCTCCCCGCCGCCCACGTCCTCGCAGACCCGTTCCAGCACCACGGGGCTCTCCTCCGGCGCCGGGCTCGGGGTCGTGTCGGCGCTGCGCGTGACCGTGGGCGAGCTCCCGGGATCGGGCACCCGCTCCGCGGAGCCCAGGGGATCGAGCAGCAGATATCCGCTCAGCAGCGCAGTCATCCCCACGAGGACCACGAACACGCCGGTCACGGCTCGGCCGCCGCGGCGCCGCCCGGTCCGCGCCGGCCGCGGGAGCGCCTCCGTGGCCCTCCCCCCGGCGGGCCGGCGGCCCGCCCGGTCCCGGCCGGGGTCGTTCCCGGTGCCCCCGCCGTCGCCGTCGCCGGACCCGCCGTGCCCGGAGCCGTCGCGCCCGGACCCGGCAGGGTGCGGCACCTCGTCGTCGCCCGACCCGGTGTGGACTCCCCCGGCACCGGTTCTCCCGCTGCCGGTCGTCCCGCTGCCGGCGCCGCCGGCGTCGGCCAGCCCGCCGCCGCCCACCGTGGTCCCGGCCGTCCGCTGCCCGGTGCTGCCGGGAGCGGTGCCGGCGGAGTCGGTGCTCCCGGAGCCGGCGTCCAGGGTGTCGGGGCCGTCCGGGAACCGGCCGCCGGCCTCCGCGCCCGCGGCGGCTCCGCCGCCGAGCCCGGCGCCGGTCGTCCCGTCCGTCCCCTCCGTGCCGTCCCACCCGGTCAGCACCCGGCTCGCCCACGGCTCCGGCAGCGGCTCGAGGACGTCGAAGACCTCGAACGGCTCGCCGTCCCGGGTGCGGGCAGGGTCGAAGCGCCGTCTCGCCGCTCCCGCGGTGAGCTCGTGGAGCACGGTGACGGCCGCGTCGCGGCGCTGGGCGGGGTCCGGGGTGAGGAGGGCGGCGAGGTGCTCCGCGAGGTCGCCCTGCTCCCCCACCACGGCGCGCGCATCGTTGGGCCCCAGGCTCTCCTGCGGCTCCAGCGAGGGGTCGAGCATCCGCAGCGCGGTGATGCCCGCCGCGTAGAGGTCCTGCGCGGGGTTCGGGTCGGTGAGCTCGTAGGCCTCCGGGGGCAGGTAGCCGGGCGTGCCCACCACGGTGCCCGTCCGGGTCAGCCGGGCGTCCTGGACGCGCACGGCGATGCCGAAGTCGGAGAGGAGGACGTGGGGGCGGCCCGTCCCGGTGCTGTCCAGCATGAGGTTGCCCGGCTTCACGTCCCGGTGCACCCAGCCCTGGGCGTGCACGAACTGCAGGGCCTGGAGCAGCTGGGCGAGAACCTCCTCGGTCAGCTCCACCGAGGCGGCCCCGTTGTCGAGCAGCGCGGACTCCAGGGTGCCGCCGTGCACGAGGGGCATCGCGATGACCACGTGCGCGTCCTCCGCGGCCCACCCGTAGGGGGCGAGCACGTGCGGGTGGTCCAGCTTCACCGACTGCTCCCGCGCGAAGCGCAGCAGGTCCGCGGAGTCGCGCTGGCGCAGCACCTTGGCCGCGCACAGCTGCTGGAGCCGGCCGTCCCAGGCCCGCCACACGGAGCCGCTGCCGCCGCGCGCGATGGGGTCGATGAGGGTGTACCGACCGGCTATGGTGTCCGCCACGAAGTCCGGGCCCGCCTAGCTGCGCATGGCCCGGCGCGCGCTGTCCGTCCGCTGCCGGGCGTTGCCGATGCCGACCGAGGCCCCCAGCACGGTCACGGAGCCGCTGGAGACGAGCACGGGGTTCAGCTCCACGCGGGCGATCTCGGGGTGCCGGTCCTTGAGCAGCGCCACCCGGGCGACGAGGTCCTCGAGCCGGTCGACGTCCGCGGCCGGGACCCCCTGGTGGCCGAAGAGCTTGCGCGAGGCCTTGGGCTCGCGGACCATCCGCCGCACGTCCTGGTCGGTGAGCGGCGGGACCCGGTGGGCCCAGTCCTCGAGGAGGTTCACCGCGTCCCCCGCCATCCCGAACGAGACCACGGGGCCGATCAGGGGGTCCTCGATGGCCCGGAGCACCACCGACTGGCCGGTGGGGGCCATGGCCTGCACCTCGAGGTCGAAGGTGCCGAAGGGGGCGAGCGCCCGGTGCATGGTCTCGATGGCTGCCCGCAGCTGCGCGTCGTCCTGGATGTTGAGCTGCACGCCGCCCAGGTCCAGGCGGTGCCGGAGGTTGGGGTCGGTGGTCTTGAGGGCCACGGGGTAGCCGAGCCGGTCGGCGGCGGCCAGGGCGTCCTCGGGATCGGTGAACCGCTCGCTGGGCAGCAGGCCCACCCCGTAGGTCTCCAGCAGCTCCCGCGCCTGGTCCCCGTCCAGCTCGAGCAGCTCGTCGCCGGTGACGCTGGGCAGGATCTTCTCCACGAAGGTCTCCGCCGCCTCCGCGTCGATGCCCTTCGGCTCGGCGAGGCTGCCCTGGTCCTGGGCGCGCCACCGGGTGTAGTCCACGACCTTGGCGAGCGCGCGCAGGGCCGCCCCCGGGGAGTCGAAGCAGGGCACGTCCAGTCCGTCCTCGGCGTGGTGCAGGGCGGAGACCGCTCCGGGCTCGGTGCTGCCCGTGAAGACGACCACCACGGTCTTGCCGTGCTCCCGCCCCACCCGGCCCACGAGCTCGGCCACGCGCTCCGGCGTGGCGCCCGGGATCGGCATCAGCGTGACCACGGCGGAGTCGACGGCCTCGGCGCCGAGGCAGCTGTCGACGGCCGCCCGCAGCGCCTCGAGGGCGTCCTCCCCGCCGTCCGCGGTCCGGACCCCCGCCTGGGTCACCGCGACGTCCAGCCCCAGCTGCATGCACCGGTCCTCCATGAGCTGGCCCAGGGCCAGCGCGTTGGAGACGAGGGCCGTGCGGGCGCCCGCGGGCAGGGGCTGGCCGGCGAGGATCCCGGCCACGTCCATGAGGTGCTCGCTCGTGTCCGCGCGGATCACGCCGGCCTGCCGGAACATCGCGTCCAGGGCCCCCGGCGGGGCCTGGGTGGTGCGCCCGGTGTGGCCGGGCGGCAGCCGGAGACCGGTGACCTCGCTCTTGGCCACGATCACGGGCTTGGTCAGGGACAGCCGGCGGGCGATCCGGGAGAACTTGCGCGGGTTGCCCACGGACTGCAGGTAGAGCCCGCACGCGCGGGTCGCGGCGTCGTCCTCCCAGTACTGCATCATGTCGTTGCCGGAGACGTCGGCCCGGTTGCCGGCGGAGAGGTACGTGGACACGCCCACGTCGTGGCGCAGCGCGGCCGCGTTGAGCATCATGCCGATGGCCCCGGACTGGCTGAACAGCCCCAGCGGGCCCTCCCGCGGCACGGTGGGCAGGATGGAGGCGTTGAAGCGGGACTCCGGGGCCGTGCTGTAGAGGCCCAGGCTCGCCGGGCCGACCACGCGCATCCCGTAGGAGCGAGCGCGGCGCACCAGCTCGGTCTGCCGGGCCCGGCCCGCCGCGCCGGCCTCGGCGTACCCGCCCGTGACCACCACGACGGCGCGCACGCCCGCCGCGCCGCACTGGTCCACGACGTCGGCCACCTGGTCGACGGGCACGGCGACCACGGCGAGGTCCACGGGCTCGGGGACATCCCCGATCGAGGTGGCGTGGGTCATGCCCTCCCGCTCGAAGGGCGTGGGGCTCACCCCGCTGAGCCGGCCGGCGAACCCGGAGGCGACGAGGTGCTCGACCAGCGCGTGCCCGGCGTGGCCGGGGTCCCGCGACGCCCCGATCACGGCGATCGAGGACGGGGAGAGGAGGTCGGCCATGGAGAGGGCCTCGGCGCGGTGCTCCCGCGCGGCCATCACGGCCAGCGACTTCTCGGTCGGGTCGATGTCGAAGCCGACCACCACCACGCCGTCGTCGAACTTGCGGGTGAGCTCGTAGCCCGCCTCCGCGAACACGCGGAGCATCTTGCGGTTCTCGGGCAGGACCTCCGCGGAGAAGTGGTCGATCCCGTTCTCGCGCGCGGCCGCGGCGAGGTGCTCCAGCAGGATCGAGCCGATGCCCCGCCCCTGGTGGGCGTCCGAGATCATGAACGCGACCTCGGCGTCGTCGTGCCGGTCCGTGCGGTCGTAGCGGCCCACGCCGATGATCCGGTCCGCCAGCACCAGCACGAAGCAGACGCGGTCCCGGTGGTCCACGCGGGTGAACCGCTCCAGCTCCCGGGCGGAGAGGGTGGGCTTGTAGGAGAAGAAGCGCAGGTAGATGGAGTTCTCGGACTGCGACTGGTGGAAGGCCAGGAGCGCGTCCTTGTCCTCCGGGGAGATCGGGCGCAGCTGCGCCGTCGCGCCGTCGCGGAGGATGACGTCGGCCTCCCAGTACTCGGGGTACTGCCCGGCGTCGTCCGTGTCCGCGGTCTCTGGAACCATAGACTTCAGGCTAGTAGACAAACCTGCACCGTCAACGGTGCGTCCCGGTGCGTCCCCGCACGATCTCGAACGCCGAGCCGCCGGGCCCGCCCCGGACCGACCCACGACCGAAGGACCCCCCGCTGTGATGGCACGCCGCCGTGCGCCCTCCCGCCCGTCCGCCGAGGACGAGCTGCCCCCCGACTTCCGGGAGAACATCGTCGACATCGACGTGACCTCCGAGATGGAGACGAGCTTCCTCGAGTACTCGTACTCCGTCATCTACTCCCGCGCCCTGCCCGACGCCCGGGACGGGCTCAAGCCCGTGCAGCGGCGCATCCTGTTCATGATGAACCAGATGGGGCTGCGCCCGGACCGCGGCCACGTCAAGAGCGCCCGCGTCGTGGGCGAGGTGATGGGCAAGTTGCACCCGCACGGCGACTCCGCCATCTACGACGCGATGGTCCGGCTCGCCCAGTCCTTCGCGATGCGCCTGCCGCTCGTGGACGGGCACGGCAACTTCGGCTCCCTCGACGACGGCCCCGCCGCCTCCCGCTACACCGAGGCCCGGATGGCCCCGGCCGCCCTGGCGCTGACGGCCGACCTCGACGAGGACGTCGTCGACTTCGTGCCCAACTACGACAACCAGTTCACCCAGCCGGGCGTGCTGCCCGCGGCGTTCCCCAACCTGCTGGTCAACGGCTCCTCCGGCATCGCGGTGGGCATGGCCACGAACATGGCCCCGCACAACCTGCGCGAGGTCGTCGCGGGTGCCCGGCACCTCGTGGAGCACCCCGAGGCGACGCTCGAGGAGCTCATGCGCTTCGTGCCGGGCCCGGACCTGCCCTCGGGCGGGCGGATCGTGGGCCTCGACGGGATCCGGGACGCCTACCGGACCGGGCGCGGCTCCTTCAAGACCCGCGCGAAGGTCTCGATCGAGCAGATCTCCCCCCGCAAGCAGGGCATCGTCGTCACCCAGCTGCCCTACATGGTGGGGCCCGAGAAGGTCACCGAGAAGATCAAGGAGGCGGCGCAGGCCAAGAAGCTCCAGGGCGTCTCCGACGTCGTGGACCTGACCGACCGCAAGAACGGCCTGCGGCTGGTCATCGAGGTCAAGAACGGCTTCAACCCGCAGGCGGTCCTCCAGCAGCTCTACAAGTACACGCCCATGGAGGACTCCTTCGGGATCAACAACGTTGCCCTCGTGGACGGACGGCCCCGCACCATGGGCCTCCTCGAGCTGCTGCGGGTCTACGTGGAGCACCGGCTGTCGGTGGTCCGGCGGCGCACCGGCTTCCGGCTGGCCAAGCGGCGCGACCGCCTGCACCTGGTCGAGGGCCTGCTCGTGGCGATCGTCGACATCGACGAGGTCATCCAGATCATCCGCTCCTCCGACGAGACCGCCGTGGCCCGGGAACGGCTCATGGCCGTGTACGACCTCAGCCGCGTGCAGGCCGACCACATCCTCGAGCTGCGGCTGCGGCAGCTGACCAAGTACTCGCGGATCGAGCTCGAGAAGGAGCAGGAGGAGCTGCGCCGGGAGATCGCCGAGCTCGAGGAGACCCTCGCCTCGGACTCGCGGCTGCGGGCCCTGGTCTCCGCGGAGCTCGCGGAGGTCGCGGAGGTCCACGGCGACGACCGGCGCACCGAGCTGCTCGAGTCGGAGGCCCTGCCGGCGCCCGTCGCCGCGGCGGCGGCCCCCGCACCGGGGCGGACGGCGGCGGGCGGGCTCGCGCTCGAGATCGCCGACGACCCCTGCTGGGTCTTCCTGTCCACCTCGGGCCAGCTCGCCCGCACGCCCTCCCAGGTCCCGCTGGTGGACCCGCCCCGGCGGATCAAGCACGACGCCCTGGTCTCCGCGGTGCGCGCCACCGCCCGCGGGGAGATCGGGGCGGTCACGTCCACCGGGCGCATGCTGCGCGTCCAGGTGATGGACGTGCCCGTGCTGACCGCCTTCGAGGGCACCCCGAAGCTGGGCGACGGCGTCCCGGTCAAGGACTTCCTCACCCTCGGCCGCGGGGAGCGGCTCGTGGGGCTCGCGCCGCTCAACGCGGTGCTGGCCCTGGGCACCCGCAACGGCGTGGTCAAGCGGGTCAGCCCCGAGTATCCGCTCAACCGCGAGGACTGGGAGGTCATCACGCTCAAGGACGACGACGAGGTGGTCGGCCTCGCCGAGTCCGCCGCCGCGGAGGACGAGCTGGTGTTCGTGACCCGGGACGGCAAGCTGCTGCACTTCGAGGCCGGTGCGGTGCGCCCCCAGGGCCGGACCGCGGGCGGCGTCGCCGGGGTCAAGCTGGTCGCGGGGGACGCCGTGGTCTTCTTCGGGGCGGTCCGCGCCGCGGACGAGACGCCCGTGGTCGTGACCCTCGCCCGCGCCGACGAGGTGCTGCCCGGCATGTCGCAGTACTCGGTGAAGGTCACCCCGTTCTCGGAGTACCCGCCCAAGGGCCGGGCCACCGGAGGGGTGCGCGCGCACCGGTTCCTCAAGGGCGAGACGGGACTGGCCCTGGCCTGGGTGGGGCACGGACCGGCCAAGGCGGTCGCGGCCTCGGGCGTGGCCCGGGCCCTGCCCACCGAGCACGGCCGCCGGGACGGCTCGGGCGTGCCCACCGACCAGGTGATCGACGCGGTGGGCCCGGCCTACGGCTGAGGCTCAGCGGCGGGGCCCGAGCAGCCCCATCTGCTCCACCGCCGCCCGCTCCTCCTCGAGCTCCCGGACGGAGCGGTCGATGCGGGCGCGGGAGAACTCGTCCAGCTCGAGGTCCGGCACGATCGCTGCCCGGCCGTCCCGGCAGACCACCGGGAACGAGCTGACGAGTCCCTCCGGCACGCCGTAGGAGCCGTCGGACGCGACCGCCATGGACGTCCACGTGCCCTCGGGGGTGCCCAGGACCCAGTCGCGGACGTGGCACAGGGCCGCGTGGGCCGCCGAGGCCACCGAGGAGCCGCCGCGCACGTCGATGATCTCCGCGCCGCGGCGCGCCACCCGGGGGATGAAGGTGTCGTCCACCCAGGCGAGGTCGTGGCCTTCCCCGGCCAGCACCTCGAGCGCCGGCCGGCCCCCGACCGTGGCGTGGGTCAGGTCGGGGTACTGGCTCGCCGAGTGGTTGCCCCACACGGCCACGCCGTCGATCTCGTCGACGCGGGCCCCGGTGGTCGCGGCGAGCTGGGCCAGCGCGCGGTGGTGGTCGAGCCGGGTGAGGGCGGTGAAGCGCTCGCGCGGGACGTCCGGGGCGTGCGAGGCGGCGATGTAGGCGTTGGTGTTGGCGGGGTTGCCGACCACCACGGCCCGGAAGTCCTCGGCGGCGCCGCGGTTGACGGCCCGCCCCTGGACCGAGAAGATCCCGGCGTTGGCCTCGAGCAGGTCGGCCCGCTCCATGCCCTGGGACCGGGGGCGGGCCCCGATGAGCAGCCCCACCGAGGCGCCGTCGAACGCGGCGTCCGCGTCCTCGAAGACCTCCACGCCGTCGAGCAGCGGGAACGCCCCGTCCTGCAGCTCCAGGGCGGTGCCCTCCGCGGCCCGCCGCGCCTGCGGGAGCTCGAGCAGGTGCAGGCGGACGGGGGTGCCGGGGCCGAGGAGGTCGCCCGCCGCGGCCCGGAAGACGGTGGCGTAGCCGATCTGGCCCGCGGCACCGGTCACGGTGACGGTGACCGGCCGGGGCCGGCCGGGTGCGGGGGACGGGGTGTGCGGGCCAGTGGCGGTCATGCGGGGTCCTTCCTCGGGGACGGTCGCTCGTCCCTGCCCAGCGTAGCGGCCGCACCAGGGCACCGGCCCTCGGTGCGCCCGCCGTCCCGCGCGCTCAGGCGTCGATGCGCTCCTGGTCCAGGTGCGTGGCGCCCTCGATGATGAAGTCCTTGCGCGGGGCCACCTCGGAGCCCATGAGCAGGGAGAAGGCGTGCTCGGCGGCCTCGGCGTCCTCCACCCGGATCCGGCGCAGCATCCGGTGCCGGACGTCCATGGTCGTCTCCGCGAGCTGGTCCGCGTCCATCTCGCCCAGGCCCTTGTAGCGCTGGATGGGCTCCTTGTACCGCCGCCCCTCCGCCTCGAGCCGGGCGAGCAGGTCCGTGAGCTCGCGCTCGGAGTACGTGTAGACCATCTCGTTGGCCTTGCCGCCGGCGTTGACGATCTCCACCCGGTGCAGCGGGGGCACCGCCGCGTAGACCCGCCCGGCCTCCACGAGCGGGCGCATGTAGCGGTAGAACAGCGTGAGCAGCAGGGTGCGGATGTGCGCGCCGTCGACGTCGGCGTCCGTCATCATGATGACCTTGCCGTAGCGGGCGGCGGTGAGGTCGAAGGTGCGCCCCGAGCCGGCGCCGATGACCTGGATGAGCGCGGCGCACTCCGTGTTGGCGAGCATGTCCGTGATGGACGCCTTCTGCACGTTGAGGATCTTGCCGCGGATCGGCAGCAGCGCCTGGTAGTTGGAGGACCGGGCCAGCCGCGCCGTGCCGAGCGCGGAGTCGCCCTCCACGATGAACAGCTCGGAGCGCTCCACGTCGTTCGAGCGGCACTCGACGAGCTTGGCCGGCATCGAGGAGGTCTCCAGGGCGTTCTTGCGCCGCTGGGTCTCCTTGTGCACCCGCGCGGAGATGCGGGACTTCATCTCCGCCACGACCTTCTCGAGCAGCTGCCCGGCCTGCTGCTTGTCGTGACGGCCGGTGGCCGTGAGCTTGGCGGTCAGCTCCTTCTCGATCACCCGGCTCACGATCTGGCGCACGGCCGGGGTGCCCAGGACCTCCTTGGTCTGGCCCTCGAACTGCGGCTCGGCCAGCCGCACCGTGAGGACGGCCGTGAGCCCGGCCAGGACGTCGTCCTTCTCGATCTTGTCGCTGCCGGCCTTGAGCTTGCGGGCGTTGGCCTCGATCTGCTTCCGGAACGTCTTCAGCAGGGCCGCCTCGAAGCCGGCCTGGTGGGTGCCGCCCTTGGGGGTCGCGATGATGTTCACGAACGAGCGCAGGGACGTGTCGTAGCCGATGCCCCAGCGCAGGGCGACGTCGACCTCGCACGTGCGGTCCAGCTCCGTGAGCTTGGAGCGGCCGTTCTCGTCCAGGACCGGGACGTTCTCCTTGAACCGGCCCTCGCCCTGGAACCGCCACACGTCGGTGACCGAGCTGTCGGCGGCGAGGTACTCCACGAACTCGGAGATCCCGCCGTCGTGCTGGAACACCTCCTCGTGGGTCCCGAACTCCCCCGGCGTGCCGGGCAGGCCCCGCTGGTCGCGCACGGTGATGCGCAGCCCGGGGATCAGGAACGAGGTCTGGCGGGCGCGCTTGGCGAGCTCCTCGTAGCTGAACCGGGCGTCCGCCGTGAAGATCTGCTCGTCCGCCCAGTACCGGATCCGGGTGCCGGTGACGCCCCGCTTGGCCTTGCCGACGACGTCGAGCACCGACCCCTCCACGAACGGCTCGAACCGGGCGTGCGGGGAGGGCCGGCCCTGGTCCACGAAACGGCCGGGCTCGCCGTGCCGGAAGGACATCTGGTAGGTCCTCCCGCCGCGGTCCACCTGGACGTCCAGGCGGGCGGAGAGCGCGTTGACCACCGAGGCGCCCACGCCGTGCAGGCCGCCGGAGGCGCTGTAGGAGCCGCCGCCGAACTTCCCGCCCGCGTGCAGCTTGGTGAAGACGACCTCCACGCCGGTCAGCCCGGTGCGCGGCTCGAGGTCGATGGGGATGCCGCGGCCGTCGTCGTGGACCTCCACGGCGCCGTCGGCGTGCAGGACCACCGTGATCTGGTGGCCGAAGCCGGCGAGGGCCTCGTCCACGGAGTTGTCGATGATCTCCCACATGCAGTGCATCAGCCCGCGGGAGTCGGTGGAGCCGATGTACATGCCCGGCCGCTTCCGGACGGCCTCGAGGCCCTCGAGGACGGAGAGGTGGCGGGCGTTGTACTCGGAACGGGACGGTGTCACGGGGATACGACTCCTGGGGGACGGCGGGATTCCCCACCACTGTAGTCCCGGCGGCGGACACCGCAGGCCCGGGCGCGGGTCACGCGGACGCGACCCCGGCCGGCACCGTGACCTACGCCCGGGGCGAAAAACGGCCTCCGCCGGAATCGATTGTCCGAGGGTCGTGGTTGTATAGAGCAGTACCCCGACGCGTCCACGAGACCCCGGGTACCCGCACCGGCGGCCCCGTGCCCCGTGCAACGAGTACGACCCAGGAGGAGGATCCCGTGAACGCAACATTGGAGAGCCGAGAGCTCAATGCGACCGACCGCTGCGACGCGTGCGGCGCCCAGGCCTACGTCCGAGTGATCCTCGAGTCGACGGGCGGTGAGCTGCTGTTCTGCGCTCACCACGCGCGCAAGAACGAGCAGAAGCTGCGGCCGCTGGCGGCCACCTGGCAGGACGAGACCGAGCGCATCGGTTCCTGACCGGGCGACCGCCCAGGGCGGTCGACGCAGGAGGGCCCCGACACCTGGTGTCGGGGCCCTCCTGCGTGTCCGGTCCTCGCCCCGGTCACCGGAGCGGTGCGCGGGTCCCGGGCGTGGTCGCCCCGCGCCCGGAGGATCTCCGGGCGCGGGGACGGCCGGTCAGTCGAGGTAGTCGCGCAGCACCTGCGAGCGGGACGGGTGGCGCAGCTTGGACATCGTCTTGGACTCTATCTGCCGGATGCGCTCACGCGTCACGCCGTAGACCTTGCCGATCTCGTCGAGCGTCTTGGGCTGGCCGTCGGTCAGGCCGAAGCGCATCGCCACGACCCCCGCCTCCCGCTCGGAGAGGGTGTCCAGGACCGAGTGCAGCTGCTCCTGCAGGAGCGTGAAGCTCACGGCGTCCGCGGGGACCACGGCCTCGGAGTCCTCGATGAGGTCGCCGAACTCCGAGTCGCCGTCCTCCCCCAGCGGGGTGTGCAGCGAGATCGGCTCACGGCCGTACTTCTGCACCTCGACGACCTTCTCGGGCGTCATGTCGAGCTCGTTCGCCAGCTCCTCCGGGGTGGGCTCCCGGCCGAGGTCCTGCAGCATCTGGCGCTGGACGCGGGCGAGCTTGTTGATGACCTCGACCATGTGCACCGGGATGCGGATGGTGCGGGCCTGGTCGGCCATGGCACGGGTGATGGCCTGGCGGATCCACCAGGTGGCGTACGTGGAGAACTTGAAGCCCTTGGTGTAGTCGAACTTCTCGACCGCGCGGATCAGTCCGAGGTTGCCCTCCTGGATGAGGTCCAGGAACAGCATGCCGCGACCGGTGTAGCGCTTCGCGAGCGAGACGACCAGGCGCAGGTTGGCCTCGAGCAGGTGGTTCTTGGCGCGCTTGCCGTCGTGGATGACCCAGCGCAGCTCCTTGCGGGTCTGCGGGTCGAGGCTGTCCTTCCCGTCCGCGAGCTTGTGCTCCGCGTACAGGCCGGCCTCGATCCGCAGCGCCAGGTCCACCTCCTGCTCGGCGTTCAGCAGCGCGACCTTGCCGATCTGCTTGAGGTAGTCCTTGACCGGGTCGGCGGTGGCGCCGGCGGAGACGACCTGCTGGGCCGGGGCGTCGTCGTCGTCGTTGTTGGTGATGACGAAGCCGGAGGTCTTCTCGTCCTTGGGCGCTGGGACGGCCGGCGCGTCCTCGGGCGCGGCCTCCTCCTCCGCGTCGGCGTCCTCGTCCACGTCGGGCTCGATCACCCCGGCCTCGTCGGTCAGGGCGGTCTCGATGTCGGCGTCGTCGGTGACGACGACGTCCTCCTCGGGCTCCCCGGCGACGGCCAGGGCGTCCTTGTCCGCCGGGGCCGCGGCCTTCTTGCGGCCCGCGGCCTTCGGTGCGGCCGGGGGCTTGCTCGCGGCGGTCCTGGTCGCGGTCGACCGGCCGGCGGTGGACTTCGTCGAGGCGGCCGCGGTGGCGCTCTTGGGAGCGGTGGACTTCGCGGCGGTGGACTTCGCCGCCGTGGTCTTCTTCGCGGCCACGGTCTTCTTGGTCGCGGTCGACTTCGCAGCGGCGGTCTTCGCCCGCGGCGACGTGCCCGTGGTGCCGGACGGCGACCGAGCGTCCCCGGTGCCCGGGGTCTCGGCGGCGGTGTCCGTCGTCTTGTTGCTGGCGGCAGGTGACACTGAGAGCCTTTCGTTGAGCGGTCACGGCGTCCGCCCTCGGGGCAACACGCCTATGACCCTGTCAAGTCCGTGCGCCGGGCAGTGTCCGGCGCGGCGGGCTTGAAGGGTCCTGACAGCCGGAACCACCCGTGGGCGGGATTTGTTCCCGCTCGACCGGACGGACCCGAAAAAGCTCGTCGCACGGGGCTCAGGAGTGCCAGGCGGTGGCACGGTCCCGGGCCCAGAGCGGCACGGGCCGGGCGTCGGCGAGGCGGAGCACGCGCAGCGCGGGCGGGTGTCCGGGGAGCAGCGCCGTGGCCCGGCGCACGAAGTGCGCGGTGTGGGAGCCGCGCGCCCGGAACCGGTTGAGCTGCGCGAGCTCGACCAGCACGCCCGCGAGCACAGCCCGGCCCCGCGCCTCGTCGTCCGTCCGCGCCGCGTCGCCCGTCCCCGCGGAATCCTCGGCCGCTCCGCCGGCCGCCCCCGCACCGGGCTCCGGTCCGGGCCCCGGTCCCAGCCCCGTGGGCTCCAGGAGCCAGCCGAGCACCTGGAGCACCCGGTAGAGGGTGTCGAGCAGCGACCAGTGCGGGGTCTCCGCCCACTCGCCGGAGAGCACGCGGGAGAGCCGGACCAGCTCCCCCGCGTCCGGCACGGGCACCCGGGCGGCGGCCGGGCCGGACGCGGTGCCGCCGCGACCGGCCGCCGGTCGGCGGGGCAGCGGCGGGACGCCCGGAGGGAGGGGCGCCCGGGTCGGCCCGATCGGAACGCCCGGGGCGTCGGGTCCGTCCACCCGGTCGTCGACGTCGTCGCACAGCTCGGCCCACATCGCGGCGGCCGCGAGGACGCCGTCGAGGTCGTCCGTGGCGCAGGCGGCCAGGAGCAGGTCTGCGAGCACGGGGTCGGCCAGGCTCGCGGCCAGGAAGCCGAGCAGGTCGTCGTCGTGGTCCAGCACCGCGGGCACCGCATCCCCCGGCGCGCCCCGGACCGTGGCGAGCACGTCGGTCCAGACGGACAGTGCGGGCCCGAGGCGGTCCAGGTGGTGCCATGCGTCCGCACCGGCCCGTGCCCAGCGGACCGCGGCCTGCCCGGCGGCACGGGCGGTGCCGGCGGGCAGCGCCCCGTACTCCTGGTCCATGGCGAGCCGCGGGGCCGCCGCGTAGGAGCTGCCCGAGGCCACGAGCGCGGCGTTGACGGCGCTGTCCTCGATGTCCGCGACGTCCTGGACGTCGGCCGGGTCCTCGGCCGGCCACCAGCGGTCGCCGGCCACGATCCAGCGCGCCGCCACCGCCCGCCCCGCGCGTCGGGCGGCCTCGTCCACGACGGCGAGCACACCGTCCACCGCGGCGGGTGGCGCCGCGGCCCCGGACGGGTCCCCGGGCGGCGGCGACGTGTACACGATGACGAAGACCCGGTCGCTCAGGGTGTCGTGGGCGACGAGGTCGGCGAGCTCGGCGACGAAGGCCTCCCCGAGGCGTTCGTCGGACGGGCCGGCCGGGAGGTCGACGCGCACGCACGCCCCTGCCGTCCCGCCGCCGGCGGCGAACAGGACGAGGGAGTCGGCGGGCCAGTAGCCGAGCGTGTGCGGCACGACGGCCAGCAGGTCGGCCGCGCACCGGACGACGGGGACGAAGGGGTCTCGGATGGGGTGCTGTCTCATGCGCCCAGCCTGGGCACCGGCCGGTACAGGGGCACGCGCCGGGGCGCGGTCTGTGGACGGCCGGCGGGTCGGGGGCCCGGCGCCCGGCGCGGTGCAGTGCCGACGGGACCGGCCGGCCGGTCAGGCGGCGTCGTGCCCGTGCTGCCGGCGCACCCGCCGGACGGTGGCCAGCACGCCCGCGGCGCCCGCCGCAGCGACCAGGAACTGCGCCGCGATCGCGACCCGGAACGCGTCGGGAGCGTACAGCTCGTCGCGGAAACCCGCGGCGTGGAGCACGTCGAGCACGAAGCCGGTGACGAAGATGGCCAGCACCGAGGCCGTGAAGCCACCGACGTTGACGATGCCCGTGGCGGTGCCCGAGCGGCGGGCCGGGTTGAAGCTGCGGGTGATGTCGAAGGCGATCATGGAGGCCGGCATGCTGATCGCGATGACGCACACGGCGGCCAGCACCACCGGGACGGGGGCCGTCCCGGGCCAGACCAGCAGGACCGTCCACGCCGCGAAGATCACGGCGGTCACCCCCAGCGACAGCCGCACCCGGCGGTGCGGGTGGCGGGCGGAGAGCCCGCCGAGGCCGAGGGCCACGGCCAGGTTGGTCACCACGAAGGAGGTCATCACCAGGGAGATCGTGGTGTCCGACAGGTCCTGGGCGTACTCGAGATAGGGGTAGCCCCACATCAGCACGAACGTGTTGCCCGCGAACTGGGTGGTGAAGTGCACCCAGAAGCCGAGCCGGGTGCCGGGCTCGGCCACGCTCTCTCGGAGCACCCGGCCGGTCCGCCGCAGGCCCAGCGCCGGGTTCAGGACCTCCACCCCGGGGGGCGCATTGCGCAGCAGGGTCGCGGCGAGCACGGCGGCGAGCAGCGCGAGGGAGGCCAGCGCCGCGAAGGACGGGAACCACCCGGTGAGCTCGAGCAGCCACGCGAACGGGATGACGGACACCAGCTGGCCGAGGTTGCCGACCACGCCCAGGAACTGGGTCAGCGGCGGCACGCGCAGCGCGGAGAACCAGGCGGGGATCAGGCGCATCACGCACACGAAGGTGGTCGCGTCGCCCGCGCCCACGAGCACGCGGGCGGCCACGCCCTCGCCGACCGTGTCGGCCAGGGCCAGCTGGACCTGCCCGGCCGTCATGAGCAGCGCCCCGGCTGCGACCATGACGCGGGAGCCGAAGCGGTCCACGAGCACGCCGACGGGGATCTGCAGCGCCGCGTAGACGAGGACCTGCATGAGCGAGAACATCGACAGCGCGGAGGCCGCGGTGCCGAAGCGCTCGGCCGCGTCGACCGACGCCACGCCGAAGCTGGTGCGCTGCGCCACGGCGCTGAAGTAGGCGAAGGTGCCGATCGCGAAGACCAGGTAGGCGCGGCGGGAGTCCTTGCCGGGCTCGTGGGCCCGGTACCGGTCGGACGGCATGCACTTCGCTCTCGGGGGGACGGGGCCGGGCCGGGACCCGGGACGGCGGGGCCGCCCCGGACGGCGCCGGACCGCCCCGCGCGCCGGCCGGGCTCAGTCCTGGTCGTCCTCCTGGGCGGCGAGGAAGGCCTCGGCCGCGGCGCCGATCTCGTCGGCGTCGGGGAGCTCGGACTCGTCCCCCACCAGCAGGGAGCGCGGGACCGAGGCGTCGACGACGTCATCGTAGCGCTGTTCCAGTCCTGCCACGACCGCCTGCACCTCGGGCGAGGCGCCGACCTGCTGGTCGATCTGGCGCTCGATCTCGCGGGCCGCCTCGCGCAGCTCGTCCGAGGGCAGGGTCAGCGAGGTCACGGCGCTGATGTGCTCGAGGGCGGCCACGGCGGCGTGCGGCAGGTGCGCCTCGGCCAGGTACTGCGGGACGTGCACGGTGAAGCCGATGTTGTCGATCCCCGCCTCGCCCAGCCGGATCTCGAGGAGCTGCGCGGCCGACGAGCTCATCTCCACGACCGGCTTCCACGCGTGCTCGGCGGGCAGCAGGTCGGCCCGGTTGCCGTGCACCGAGACGATGAACGGACGGGTGTGCGGGACGGGCATGGGGATTCCCGAGACGATGGCCACGAGGGACACGTCCATCCGCCGGGCCAGGCCCACGACGGCCTCGGTGAACCGGTTCCACTGCAGATCCGGCTCGGGGCCCGTCAGCAGCGCGAAGCTGCGCCCCAGACCGTCCGTGACGAGCCGGAGGGACAGCTCGGGGGTCTGGAAGCCCTCGAAGTGGTCCTCCACGAAGCTCACGTGCGGGCGGCGGGCCCGGTAGTCGTAGAGCTGGTCCAGGTCGAAACGGGCCACGACCTCGTGCGGGAGGGCCTCGGTGATGGTGTGCTCGATCTGCACGGCCACGTGCCCCGCCTCCGCGTAGCCGGACAGGGCGACGATCAGCGGCAGTCCGCGAACCCGGGCGTCCTCGAGCAGAGCGGGGTTGCTCAGGTACAGCGAGGTGGGGTCCAGCACAGCTCTTCCTCCTGGGGTGGGTCGGTTCCGGGCGTCCGTGGGGAGACCGGTGGGAGCACGCCTGCTACGGCGGGCCCGGATCATGTCAACCGTCCGCGGGCACCGCGTTATTCCCCGCCGATCCCGCGGGGCCCGCCCCGTGCGTCCGGGCCCCGGCGGCGCGCCGGCCGAGGATAGGATCGACAGCACGCCTGCTGGGCCGGTCCAGACCTCAGCGAAAGGACGATCCATGCCCGACGTACAGGACCTGCTCGAACCCCGTGGCATCGAGCTCACCGCCACGCACAAGGCCCTGGGCCGGACGCCGGCCCACGCGCTCGTGCTCGGGGTGGCGAAGGGACAGGACGGCGACGGCTCGGGCCGTGTCCTGCTCCCCGCCGGTGAGCAGCGACGGCTCGCCCCCGTGGTGGAGGCCGCGGCGGCGCTGCGCGTGAAGGGTGCCGCCGACGAGGTGACCGTGGTGCCGGCCCCGTCCGGGCTGCCGTTCGCCGTGGTGGTCCTCACCGGGGTCGGCGCCCTGCCCGCCGGGACCGCGGAGCGCGCCGAGGTGCTGCGCCGGGCCGTGGGCGCCGCCGTGCGGCGGCTCGCCGGCACCGACTCCGCGGTGCTCGCCCTGCCCGTGGACTCCGAGCAGGACGCCGCGGCGGTCGCCGAGGGCGCCGCCCTCGGCGCCTTCGCCTTCGCCCACCAGCGCGCGGCGACCGCCGGTGCCGTGCAGGACCCGCTGGCCTCCGCCGTCGTGCACGCCCCGGGCGTGGCGCGCGCCGCGCTGGGCCGGTGCCTCGACCGCGCCGCTGCCCTGGGCCGCGGCGTCCGCGCGGCCCGCACCCTCGTGGACCTCTCCCCCAACGTCATGTACCCGGAGGCCGTGGCGGACTACGCCCGCCGGGCCGCCAGGGGCACCAAGGTCTCCGTGACCGTGCTCGCCGAGAAGGAGCTCGCCAAGGGCGGCTACGGGGGGCTCCTGGGGGTGGGACAGGGCTCCGTGCACGGTCCGCGCCTCGTCAAGCTGGAGTACGCCCCGGCGCGCGCCGCGAAGCACTACGCCTACGTGGGCAAGGGCATCACCTTCGACTCCGGCGGCCTCTCCCTCAAGCCCCCGGCCTCGATGATGACCATGAAGTCGGACATGGCCGGCGCCGCCGCCGTGCTCGCGACCGTCCTCACCGCCGCCGAGCTGGGCCTGCCCGTGAAGGTCACGGGGTGGCTGTGCCTGGCCGAGAACCTGCCCTCGTCGACCGCCACCCGCCCCGGCGACGTCATCACCATCCGCGGCGGCCGCACCGTCGAGGTGCTCAACACCGACGCCGAGGGGCGCCTGGTGCTGGCCGACGGTCTCGTGGCCGCGTGCGAGGAGGCCCCGGACGCCGTCGTCGACATCGCCACGCTGACCGGCGCGCAGATGGTGGCCCTCGGCGCACGGACGTTCGGGATCATGGGCGACGAGGCGGTGCGCACCGCCGTGGCCGAGGCCGCCCGCGCCGCCGGCGAGGACGGCTGGCCCATGCCGCTGCCCGAGCACCTGCGCCCGTCCCTGGACTCCAAGGTGGCCGACCTCAAGAACATCGGGGACAAGAACGGCGGGATGCTCGTCGCCGGGATCTTCCTGCGCGAGTTCGTCGGCGGCGCCGACGGGGCACGGGTGCCCTGGGCGCACGTGGACATCGCCGGCCCCTCCTTCAACGAGGGATCGCCCTACGGCTACACCCCGGTTGAGGGCACGGGCGCGGGCGTGCGGACGCTCGTGCGGCTGCTCGAGGACGCGGTCGCCGACCGCGGCTGAGGTCCCGCGACACCCCTGCGCCGGAGGGAGCGCCCGCCTGGTCGCTCCCTCCGGCGTAGGGCTAAGGTATGTACGAAACGAACCCGTCACGGGACGGGTGCGACCCACCCGGAACGACGTCAACGCGCAAGGGAGCCAAACACGTGGCCGACAACGAATTCGACATCCTCGTCCTCGGCGGAGGGAGTGCCGGCTACGCCGCCGCGCTGCGGGCCGTCCAGCTCGGCTTCACCGTGGCGCTGGTGGAGAAGAACAAGCTCGGGGGCACGTGCCTCCACTGGGGGTGCATCCCGACCAAGGCGTACCTGCACTCCGCCGAGCTGGCCGAGGACGCCCGCGAGAGCTCCAAGTACGGCATCCACACCACGCTGGACTCCATCGACATGGCGGCCGTGCGGGAGTACAAGGACAAGATCGTCGCCGGCAAGTTCAAGGGCCTCACGGGTCTGATGAAGATGCGCAAGATCAAGGTCATCGAGGGCGTCGGCAAGCTCACGGGCGAGAACACCGTCGAGGTCGACGGCACCACCTACACCGGCAAGCACATCGTGCTGGCCTCCGGCTCGATCTCCAAGACCCTGGGCGTCGAGATCGGCGGACGGATCATGACCTCCACCGAGGCGCTGGAGATCGACTTCGTGCCCAAGAGCGCCATCGTCCTCGGCGGCGGCGTGATCGGCTGCGAGTTCGCCTCCATGTGGAAGTCCTTCGGCGTGGACGTCACCGTCATCGAGGGCCTCCCCCACCTGGTCGCCAACGAGGACCCCGCGCTCATCAAGATCCTCGAGCGGGAGTTCAAGAAGCGCGGCATCAAGTCCAGCCTCGGGACCTTCTTCGAGAAGGTCGAGCAGGACGACAACGGGGCGAAGGTCACCCTGGCCGACGGCAAGGTCTTCGAGGCCGACATCGTCCTCGTCGCCGTGGGCCGCGGCCCGAACACCGCCGACATGGGCTACGAGGAGCAGGGCATCCCCATGGACCGCGGCTTCGTCACCCCGAACGAGCGCCTGCACACCGGCGTCGGCAACATCTACGCGATCGGCGACATCGTCCCCGGGGTCCAGCTCGCCCACCGCGGCTACCAGCAGGGGCGGTTCGTGGCCGAGGAGATCGCCGGCCTGAACCCGGCCGTCGTCGACGACGTGAACATCCCCAAGGTCACGTTCACCGAGCCGGAGATCGCCTCGGTCGGCTACACCGAGCCGAAGGCGAAGGAGAAGTTCGGCGAGGACAACGTCGAGGTCGCCGAGTACAACCTCGCCGGCAACGGCAAGAGCTCGATCCTGGGCACCGGCGGCATCATCAAGCTGGTGCGCGAGAAGGACGGGCCGATCATCGGCTTCCACGCCATCGGCAAGCGCATCAGCGAGCAGATCGGCGAGGGCCAGCTCATCGTCAACTGGGAGGCCTACCCCGAGGACGTCGCCGCGTTCGTGCACGCGCACCCCACCCAGAACGAGGCCATCGGCGAGGCCGCCATGGCACTCGCGGGCACGCCGCTGCACGGCTGACCGCGTCGAGGCCCCGCCCCTCCCGGGCGGGGCCTCCCCCACTACCCCGGACCCGGGCCCGGCGCCCGGACCGCACCATCGAAGGCACCGAAAGAGAGACGGTCGGACCATGTCAGAAACCGTAAACCTGCCCGCACTGGGCGAATCCGTGACCGAGGGCACCGTGACCCGGTGGCTCAAGCAGGTCGGTGACGAGGTCGCCGTCGACGAGCCCCTGGTCGAGGTCTCCACCGACAAGGTCGACACCGAGATCCCCTCCCCCGTGGCGGGCGTGATCGAGGAGATCCTCGTCGAGGAGGACGAGGACGTCGAGGTCGGCGCGCCGCTGGTCGTCATCGGTGACGGCTCGGGCTCCGGCGGCGGGTCCGGCCAGGACGGTGCCGCCGCGGACACCTCCGCCCAGGAGGCCGAGGACGCCGCGACCGAGGCCGAGACCCCCGAGGCGACCGACGAGGCCGCCGAGCAGAAGTCCTCCGGCCAGGAGTCCTCCGGCCAGGAGTCCTCCGGCCAGGAGTCCTCCGGTCAGGAGCAGGCCCCGCAGGCCGAGGCCCAGCAGACGGGCGAGGGCAGCGAGATCACCCTGCCCGCCCTGGGCGAGTCCGTGACCGAGGGCACCGTGACCCGGTGGCTCAAGCAGGTCGGTGACGAGGTCGCCGTCGACGAGCCGCTGCTGGAGGTCTCCACCGACAAGGTCGACACCGAGGTCCCCTCCCCCGTGGCCGGGACCCTGCTGGAGATCCGGGTGCAGGAGGACGAGGACGCCGAGGTCGGCCAGGTCCTGGCGGTCATCGGCTCCGGCTCCACCCCGTCCGGGGACAAGCCCGCCGAGAAGCCCGCCGCGGACACCTCCGCCGAGGAGGCCGAGGACGCCGCGACCGAGGCCGAGACCCCCGAGGCGACCGACGAGGCCGCCGAGCAGAAGTCCTCCGGCCAGGAGTCCTCCGGTCAGGAGCAGGCCCCGCAGGCCGAGGCCCAGCAGACGGGCGAGGGCAGCGAGATCACCCTGCCCGCCCTGGGCGAGTCCGTGACCGAGGGCACCGTGACCCGGTGGCTCAAGCAGGTCGGTGACGAGGTCGCCGTCGACGAGCCGCTGCTGGAGGTCTCCACCGACAAGGTCGACACCGAGGTCCCCTCCCCCGTGGCCGGGACCCTGCTGGAGATCCGGGTGCAGGAGGACGAGGACGCCGAGGTCGGCCAGGTCCTGGCGGTCATCGGCTCCGGCTCCGCCCCGTCCGGGGACAAGCCCGCCGAGAAGCCCGCCGCGGACACCTCCGCCGAGGAGAAGCCGGCGAAGCAGTCCTCCGCCGGCGGCGAGGGCTACGAGGGTTCCTCCTCCGGGAAGCAGGAGAAGGCGCCGTCCCGCGACGAGGCCATGGTCGAGACCGACGAGCCCGTGTTGGCCGACACCTCCGGGGACGAGCAGCAGGACGCCGCCCAGCGCGACGGCGCCCGCACCGAGAACGCGGAGGCGCCGACGGGCGACAACTCGTCCTACGTGACCCCGCTGGTGCGCAAGCTCGCCAAGAAGGAGGGCGTGGACCTCTCCGCGCTCACCGGCACCGGTGTGGGCGGCCGGATCCGCAAGCAGGACGTGCTCGCCGCCGCCGAGCAGCAGAAGAGCGCGGCCGCACCGGCCGCCGAGGCCCCGGCCGAGACGGCCGCGGCCGCCCCGGCGAAGGAGGCCGCCCCGGCCGCGCCGAAGGCGGACGCCAAGCGCGGGACCACCGAGAAGGCCCCGCGGATCCGGATGACGATCGCCCAGCGCATGCGCGAGTCGCTGCAGGAGGCCGCTCAGCTGACCCAGGTGACCGAGGTCGACATGACCCGGGTGGCCGTGCTGCGCGGCCGGGCGAAGGCGAAGTTCCAGGAGCGGGAGGGCGCCAAGCTCACCTACCTGCCGTTCTTCGCCAAGGCCGTGGCGGAGGCCCTGCAGGCCCACCCGAAGCTCAACGCCACCTTCAAGGAGGCCGAGAAGGAGATCGTCTACAACGGCTCGGAGAACATCGCCATCGCGGTGGACACCCCGAAGGGCCTGCTGGTGCCGGTCATCAAGAACGCCGGCGACCTCAACCTCGGCGGCCTGGCCAAGCAGATCGCGGACCTCGGCTCCCGGGCCAAGGACGGCAACATCACGCCGGACGACCTCACCGGCGGCACCTTCACGATCACGAACCTCGGGTCGTTCGGAGCCCTGTTCGACACCCCGATCATCAACCAGCCGCAGGTCGCGATCCTCGGCACGGGATCGATCGTGAAGCGCCCCATGGTGGTCTCCGACGCCGACGGCAACGACACCATCGCCATCCGCCAGATGTGCTACCTGTCGCTGACCTACGACCACCGCCTGGTCGACGGCGCGGACGCCGGCCGCTTCCTCCAGGCGCTCAAGGCGCGCCTGGAGGAGGGCCGCTTCGAGTCCGAGGTCGGCCTCTGACCGGCCCCGTGCCGGTCCACGGCCCCCGCTGAGCACCTGCGGAGGGCCGGCGGACGCCGAGAGGGCGTGTTCCTGGTCACAGGGGCACGCCCTCTCGGCGTCCGCCGGCGGCGCTCCGATAGGCTCGACGGCATGACCTTCCTGACCGGACTCCTCGTCTTCCTGCACCTCGTCGGCGCCGCGATCATCGTGGGCACCTGGATCTACACCATGAAGCGACCGACGGTGTCCCCCGGGCAGTTCCACGCCTCGCTGCTGAGCCTGGTGACCGGTCTTCTGCTCGTGGCGGTCCACGAAATGGGCGAGGCTGACGTCAACCACGCCAAGGTCGCCGTGAAGCTGCTGGTCGCCCTCGCCGTGGCGGTCGCCGCCTTCGTGGGCCAGCGGAGGACCAGGCGCGGGGAGACGGTCTCGACCGGTCTCGCCCACGCCGTGGGCGGGCTGGCGGTGATCAACATGGCGGTCGCCACCCTCTGGTGAGCCCCGCCCGCCACCGCACCATCGAGGACCGGACCCCCGGCGCTGCCCGTCAGCCCCGGGGGTCCTGCCGTGCCGGTTCCGATCCGTCCGGCTCCTGCCCGTCCGGCCCCCGTCCGTTCCGCGGCGGCCCGTCCGAGCCGGTTCCCGGCGGGGCCGTCGCCCCCGCCGCAGGTTCCACCTCGGCCAGCCGCCAGCCCTGCTCCCCGTGGACCAGCTCGACGAGGACCGTCTGCACCCATCCGTCCCCGGCCGGCACCACGGACGGGACCGTGCCCGGCCCGCCGCGGTGGCCGTCCACCCGCACCTCGGCCACCAGCACGACCCCGCCCGGCGGCGCGGACCCCGCCGGCCCGTCGCGGACGCTCTCGGCCTCGAGGACGAGGCCGGGAAAACCGCCGTCCGCCCGGGCGATGGTGTCCCGGTCCGCCGCCGCGGCCCGGGCGCCGGGGGCGTACACCTCGTCCAGCAGCCGGGCGTCACCGGTGCGCAGGGCCTCTCCCCGCCGCGCCACCAGCTCTCCCAGCGCCCGCCGGGGGTCCGCGTCCTCGACGGAGTCCTGCGGCGGGTCGACGACGGACCCCGGCGCCACCGGGCCCGACCGCGCCGCAGAGGGGAACCGCGCCGGGGGCGTCGTGGCCGCCGGCGTGTTCGCCGGATCGGCCGCCGGTTCCGGCGACGGGCCGGCCCCGCCCAGGGGGAGCAGGACCGCGCCCCCGGCGGCCAGCAGCAGCGCTGCCCCGACGAGCGCGGCCCGGCGACCGCCGCCCGTCCGCACCGGCTCCGGACGGGCGGCGGCGACCCGCCGCCCGCCGGGGTCCGGCTCCTGGGCCCGCGCGAACCGGTCGGCCAGTTCCGCCGCCGTGGGCCGGGCCGAGGCGTCGGGGTCGAGGGCCGCCTCGACCGCCCGCACGAGGCCGGGCGGGGCGCCGGGGCACAGCAGGGACAGGGGCGCCCGCCGCGCCTCCCGGGCCGGGGCCCGCCCGGTGAGCGCCGCCCACCCGAGGGCCCCGAGAGCGCGGACGTCCTCCTCCGGGCTCCCCGCCGCGGTGCCCGCGCGCACCGCGGCGACGTGCCCCGCGCCGTCCGCGGCCGCCGGGCCCGCAGCCGGGCTCTCCGGAGGGGCCACGGTGCCGCGGAACAGGACCTGCCGGGCGGAGAGCTCCCCGTGGCACCGGCCGAGGGCGTGCAGGGCGGCCAGGCCGGTCGCGGCGTCCCGCAGCACCGCGGCGGCCTCGGCGGGCGTCAGCCGGCCGCGCTCGGCCAGCCGGTCGGCGACGGAGCCGCCCCGCAGGAAGTCCTCGACCAGCCCGGCCGGTGCCGCCGCCGGGCCCAGCAGGCCGCGCACGGCCACGAGACAGGCCTCGTCCCGGCCTGCCAGGGCGACCGCGAGCGACCGGAGCGCGGCCCTCGACCGGTCGCGCTCCGGTCCGGGCTCCTCCGGGCAGGGCCGCAGGACGAAGTGCTCCCCCGACCGGGCCTCCCGCACCAGCCACGATCGGCCGCCCAGGCGGCGCACCGGCTCCAGGCCGTCCTCCGGCGGGAGCCGCGGAGGCGTGTCCTCGATCCGCGTGCCGGGGAGGGGGCCCGCCCCGTCGTCCCGGACGGCCGCGGCGAGCCGCGCCCGGGCGGAGACTGACGGGGCCCGGGAGGGCTCGTGGTGGCCGCCGTGCGCGGCGGGGCGCTGCTCCATGCCCCCAGCATGCCCGCCCGTCGCCCCGGGCCGTGGGCGCCGTCCACAGCCCCCGCCCGGCGCGCGTTGTCCCCGCCGCGCGATAGGCTGGGGACATGTCCATCTGCTTCGAACGGCTCGGCTTCGACCCGCACCTCGTCGACTACCGCTCGGTGCTCGAGCTGCAGAAGAACGTGCACCGGGAGGTCGTCGCGGGCGAGCGGGACAACACCGTGCTGCTGCTGGAGCACCCCCCGGTCTACACGGCCGGACGGCGCGCCGAGCCCCACGAGTACCCCACCGACGGCACCGAGGTCGTGGAGATCGGACGCGGGGGCAAGCTCACCTACCACGGCCCGGGGATGCTCGTGGGCTATCCCGTCGTCCGGCTGACCACGCCCATCGACGTCGTGCGCTTCGTGCGCCTGCTCGAGGAGATCATCATCGCCGTCGTCGCGGACCTCGGGGTGGAGGCCACCACCGTGGCGGGACGCTCCGGGGCCTGGGTGCTCGCGGACGAGCACGGGCCGGACCGCAAGATCGCCGCCATCGGCGTGCAGGTCTCCAAGCGGGTCACCATGCACGGCTTCGCCCTGAACTGCTCCAATGACCTGCGGCCGTTCGGCAGGATCATCCCCTGCGGCATCACCGACGCCTCCGTCACGAGCCTCTCGCAGGAGACGGGCCGGCTCGTGACCCCGGAGACGGTGGTCGCGCGCGTGGAGCAGGAAATATCCGCCCGCCGGGACGAGTTGTGCGAACAGTTCGTCCCGTCAGGGACCCCGGGTCCGCTGCCCTGGCCCACCGCCGTCAGCTGACCTGCGCCGCCCCCGGGACCGCCGGGACCGTGAGCGCACCACCGTCGACATCTCGACAAGGAGACCGACCATGACCGTTGCCCCCGAGGGCCGCCGCCTGCTGCGCGTCGAGGCGCGCAACGCCGAGACGCCGATCGAGAAGAAGCCGTCCTGGCTGAAGAACACCGCACGGAAGGGCCCCGAGTTCCAGGAGCTGAAGTCGCTGGCCCGCGGCAAGGGCCTGCACACCGTGTGCGAGGAGGCGGGCTGTCCCAACATCTACGAGTGCTGGGAGGACCGGGAGGCCACGTTCCTGATCGGCGGATCCAAGTGCACCCGCCGCTGCGACTTCTGCGACATCGCCACCGGCAAGCCGGACCTGCTGGACGTCACCGAGCCCCGCAAGGTGGCCGAGTCCGTCAAGGAGCTGGGCCTGCGCTACGCGACCGTGACGGGCGTGGCCCGTGACGACCTCGACGACGGCGGCGCCTGGCTGTACGCGGAGACGATCCGCGCGATCCACACGCTGAACCCGAACACCGGTGTGGAGATCCTGATCCCCGACTTCCAGGGCAAGCCGGACCGGCTGCAGCAGGTCATCGACGCCGCGCCGGAGGTCTTCGCGCACAACGTCGAGACGGTCCCGCGCATCTTCCGCCAGATCCGGCCCGCGTTCACCTACGAGCGCTCCCTGGACGTCATCACCCAGGGCAAGGACGCCGGGATGATCACCAAGTCCAACCTCATCCTCGGCATGGGCGAGACGAACCAGGAGATCTACGAGGCGCTGTGCGACCTCAACGACGCCGGGTGCGACATCATCACGCTCACCCAGTACCTGCGCCCCTCCCCGCTGTTCCACCCGATCGACCGGTGGGTCAAGCCCGAGGAGTTCGTGGAGCTCTCCGAGATGGCCGAGGAGATCGGCTTCCTGGGCGTCATGGCCGGCCCCATGGTCCGCTCCTCCTACCGCGCCGGCCGGCTGTGGGCCCGCGCCATGGAGAAGTCGGGCCGGGCGATCCCGGAGCACCTGGCGCACATCGAGGACACCGGCAGCGCCTCCCAGGAGGCCTCCTCGCTCGTCCAGCGACTCCGCTGAGGTCCGGCGGGGCGTGGCCCCGCCCACCCGCTAAACTGGAGGACGGACCACGGCCGGGCGCCCTGACGCCCTGACGCCGCTGGTCCCCCCGGAACACCGCCACCGCACCACAGGACGAGGTCTCACCGTGTCACCTTCCCACGCCAAGTGGCGCCCCGCGTCGCGATCCACCTCCCCCGGGAAGCCGGCGGGCAAGCCGTCCGGGAAGCTCACCCGGGCGCAGAAGCGCGAGGCGAAGAAGCAGCGGAAGGCGACCAAGGGGCCCGGGTTCCTCGGCCAGATCAAGCAGGTCTTCAAGATGACCCGCGAGGTCGAGCCCAACATCGGCTGGTGGATGCTGCTGATCGGCCTCGGGGTCCTGCTGGCCTTCCTGCTCATCGGCGTGCTCCTCGGCAACTGGATCACCGGGCTGCTCATCGGCCTGCCGTTCGCCCTGCTGGCCGCCTCCTTCTACCTGTCCCGGCGGGCCGAGCGCGCCGCGTTCGCCCGGATCGAGGACCAGCCCGGGGCCGCCGGCGCCGCGCTGTCCGCGCTGCGCCGCGGCTGGATCGTGGAGGACCAGCCGGCCGCCATGGACCCGCGCACCCGCGACCTCATCTTCCGGGCCATCGGCCGGCCCGGGGTGGTCCTCGTGACCGAGGGCCCCGCGGGGCGGGTCGACAAGCTCGTCGCCAAGGAGCGCCGCCGAATCGGCCCCGTGATCCAGAACGTGCCGATCCACGTCATCAAGACCGGCAAGGGAGAGGGACAGGTCCCGCTGCGGGAGCTGTCCAAGCGGATGAAGAAGCTCGACAAGAAGCTCACCCAGCAGGAGGTGCAGACCGTGCACAAGCGGATCAGCACCCTGGGCAACCGCCTGCCGATCCCCAAGGGCGTGGACCCGATGCGCGCCCGCCCGGACCGCAGGGCCATGCGCGGCCGCTGAGCCGCCGGCCCCACGACACGCACCACGACACGCACGGAGCCCCCCGCCTTCCTCGGAAGGCGGGGGGCTCCGTCGTCGTGGTGCCGGGTGCCGCGCCCGGCGCCGGGCTCAGCGCGTGCGGACGAGGATCGTCTCTGCCGCCCGGTCGTGCAGGCCGCGCTGGTCCGGGTCGAACACGACCGCCGGGATCACGAGGCACAGCAGGAGGGAGCGGACCGCGGCGCGGGCGAACCCCGCCGGGCGACCCGCCAGCGCCTGCACCTGGAGGCCCAGGAGCAGGTGCCCGGGGGTGTGACCGGTCGCGCCGACCAGCAGCACGTTGAGCACGAACAGGAACGCCAGGGTCATCAGGCCCTGCTCGTTCCACCGGGGCACGAGCCACTCGGCGAGGCCCCAGCACAGGAACCAGTCCACCACCAGGGCCACGATCCGCCGCCCCACGCGTCCCACGGAGCCCGGCCCCTGCTCCGGTCGCCCGAGGCGCTGCCCCGGGTACTGCTGCCGGCCGGTCCCCGGCCCCTCGAGCCACGAGCCCACGTCACGTCTGTCGATCATCCCCTCAGGGTATCGGGGCGGGACTCCCCTAGACTGACGGGAGACCGTGGCTCCCCGGCGGTCCTCCGCGTAACACCGAGGAAACAACCGGGACACGGAGCCTTAATGCCCGGTCCGTAGCGTTGTCCCCGGAAACGGACGCCGCACGAGCATTCCCGGCACGGCGGTCCAGCCCACCTAACAAGGAGAACAGCACATGTTCCAGACACCCGAGGAAGTCCTCACGTTCATCAAGGACGAGGAGATCGTCTTCGTCGACGTCCGGTTCACGGACATGCCCGGCGTGCAGCAGCACTTCAACCTCCCCGCCAAGTCCGTGGACGACGACTTCTTCGAGCACGGGCAGCTGTTCGACGGCTCCTCCATCCGGGGCTTCCAGGGCATCGCCGAGTCCGACATGCAGCTCATCCCGGACCCGACGTCGGCCTTCGTGGACCCGTTCCGCGTCGAGAAGACCCTCGTGGTCACCTGCTCGATCGTGAACCCCCGCACCGGGGAGCCCTACCACCGCGACCCCCGCGGCGTCGCCGAGCGCGCCGAGGCGTACATGGCGTCGACCGGCATCGCGGACGTCGCCAACTTCGCCTCCGAGGCCGAGTTCTTCATCTTCGAGGACGTCCGCTACGACATCCAGCCGCAGGGCTCCTTCTACGCCATCGACTCCGACGAGGCCGCCTGGAACACCGGGCGCAAGGAGGAGGGCGGCAACCTGGGCAACAAGACCGCCACCAAGGGCGGCTACTTCCCGGTCTCCCCGGTCGACAAGCAGGCCGACCTGCGCGACGCGATGTGCGTGGCCCTGGACGAGGTGGGCCTCGAGGTCGAGCGCTCCCACCACGAGGTGGGCGCTCCCGGTCAGGCCGAGATCAACTACAAGTTCAGCACGCTCACCCGGGCGGCCGACGACCTGCAGAAGTTCAAGTACGTCATCAAGAACACCGCGGACGCCTTCGGCAAGTCGGCCACGTTCATGCCCAAGCCCGTCTACAACGACAACGGCTCCGGGATGCACTGCCACCAGTCCCTGTGGAAGGGCAGCGAGCCGCTGTTCTACGACGAGAAGGGCTACGCGGGCCTGTCCGACATCGCGCGTTGGTACATCGGCGGCCTCCTGGAGCACTCCTCGGCCGTGCTGGCCTTCACCAATCCGACGGTGAACTCCTACCGTCGCCTGGTCAAGGGCTTCGAGGCGCCGGTCAACATGGTGTACTCGCAGGGCAACCGCTCCGCCGGCATCCGCATCCCGATCACGGGCACCAACCCGAAGGCCAAGCGCCTCGAGTTCCGCGCCCCGGACCCCTCGTGTAACCCGTACCTGGCGTTCGCCGCCCAGCTGATGGCGGGCCTCGACGGCATCCGCAACCGCATCGAGCCGGCCGACCCGATCGACAAGGACCTCTACGAGCTGCCCGCCGAGGAGGCCAAGGACATCAAGAAGGCCCCGGCCTCGCTCGAGGAGGCGCTGCTGGCCCTCGAGGCGGACCACGAGTTCCTGCTCGCCGGTGACGTCTTCACCGAGGACACCATCCAGTCCTGGATCGAGTACAAGCGCGAGTTCGAGCTCAAGCCGCTGTCCGTGGTCCCGCACCCGCTGGAGTTCTCGATGTACTACGGCGTCTGATCCGCACGGATCGGCCACCGCACCGGGAAGGCCCCGGACCCCTAAAGGGGTCCGGGGCCTTTCCCATGCCGCCGGCAGTCCGACGACGACGCCGTCGGTAGCCGCCGACGATGGCCGCCGTCAGTGGCCGTAGAAGAGCCGCTCGAACACGGCGCGGGCCTTGCGGGTGGTGCGCAGGTAGTCCTCCTCGAGCCGGCCGGCGCCACCGTGGGGGTACCCGCACCAGCGGGCCACCGCCTCGAGGTCGGCCCGCTTGGCGGGCAGGGCGTCGGAGCGGCGCCCGGTCCGCAGGACGTTGCCGTTGCGCACGGCCGTGGCCAGCCGCCACGCGGCGGACAGGGCCAGGGCGTCCTCGGCGGTCACGAGACCGGCCTCCTCGGCGGCGTGCAGGGCCCGCAGGGTGCTCGTGGTCCGCAGCCCCTGGACGCGGTGCCCGTGCTGGAGCTGCAGCGTCTGGACGAGCCACTCGACGTCCGAGAGCCCGCCGCGGCCCAGCTTCAGGTGCCGGGCCGGGTCCGCGCCGCGCGGCATCCGCTCGTTCTCCACGCGGGCCTTCATCCGCCGGATCTCCAGCAGCTGGCGCTCCGTGAACTCCGCCGGGTAGCGCAGCGGGTCCACGACCCGCCGGAACGCGTCGGCCAGCTCGTCGCTGCCGGCCAGGGGCAGCGCCCGGGTGAGCGCCTGGAACTCCCAGGTCTGCGCCCACCGGGCGTAGTACTCGGCGTAGGACTCGACGGAGCGCACCATGGGCCCCTGCTTGCCCTCGGGGCGCAGGTCGTTGTCGATCTCCAGCACGCGCTCCGCCACGATGGGCGGCGTGCAGGGCGCCTTGAGCAGCTGCACCATCCGCTGCAGCAGGGTCTCGGCCTGCTCCCGGGCCGCGGCGGGGTCCGCGTCCCCCACCGGGGCGTAGACGTACATGACGTCGGCGTCGGAGCCGTAGCCGATCTCCCGCCCGCC
This sequence comes from Kocuria salina, assembly GCF_013368965.1. Lineage (NCBI taxonomy): Bacteria > Bacillati > Actinomycetota > Actinomycetes > Micrococcales > Micrococcaceae > Kocuria > Kocuria salina. Next base: position 91,507 of record NZ_SSSF01000004.1, on the reverse strand, counting down.
CTGCCGGCCCATCGCGACGACGAGGACGTCGGCGAGCCGGCCGGCGCGGTCGTAGACCTCCCGCTCGGCCACGTGCAGGGCGCCCAGGACGCAGACCCGGTCGATGTCGGACAGCGCCGCCACGACCTGCTCGACGTCGAGCAGCCCGGAGGTGTCCGCGAGCGCCACGCGCAGCTCCTCGCGGCGGCGGATGAGGCGGATCATCCGCACGGCCTCCCCGGGGTCGGGGTGACGGGCCATCTGGGCGCGGATCTCGCTCCACAGCGTCTCGAAGGACACCGGGCACAGCTCGTCGTCCTGGCCGAGCCAGGCGGTCGCCTCCGGAGAGTTCTCCAGCAGGTCGGTGACGTACCGGGAGCTGGAGAGGATCTGGCACAGGCGTTCGGCGGCGGCGTTCGAGTCGCGGAGCAGGCGCAGGAACCAGGGGGTGGTCCCGAGGGACTCGGAGAGCCGCCGGAAGCCCAGCAGCCCCGCGTCGGCGTCGACGCCGTCGGCCAGCCAGGCCAGGAGCACGGGCAGCAGGGTGCGCAGGATCTCGGCCCGCCGGCTGACGCCGCGGGTGAGCGCCTCGATGTGGCGCACGGCGGCCTTCGGGTCCCGGTAGCCGAGCGCGGCGAGCCGGTCCCGCACCGACTCCGCCGAGAGCTGGGTGTCGGTCTCGGGCAGGTGGGCGAGCGCGGCCAGCAGCGGCCGGTAGAAGATCCGCTCGTGCATCCCCCGGACGCTGCGCTTGACCTTGCGCCACTCCTCGAGCAGCGAGTCGCCGGAGGGGCGGGCGGTGTCCGCGGCGCCGCGCAGGGAGCGGGCGATGACCGTGAGCTCCTGCTCGCCCCGCGGCATGAGGTGCGTGCGGCGCAGCCGGAACAGCTGGATGCGGTGCTCCAGGAGGCGCAGCCAGCGGTAGTGGGCGGAGAACTGCTCGCTGTCCCGGCGGCCGATGTACCCGCCCTCGGAGAGCGCGGCCAGGGACTCGGTCGTGGCCTGGGTCCGGACCCGCTCGTCCGTGCGCCCGTGCACCAGCTGGAGGAGCTGGACGGTGAACTCGACGTCGCGCAGCCCGCCGGGGCCCAGCTTGATCTGGCGCTCGCCCTCGGCGGCCGGGATGTTGTCGGTGACCCGCCGGCGCATGGCCTGCACGGACTCGACGAAGCCCTCGCGCCCGGAGCTGCGCCACACGAACGGCTCGATGGCCTTGCGGTAGGCCGCCCCGAGCTCCGGGTCCCCGGCCACGGGCCGGGCCTTGAGCAGGGCCTGGAACTCCCAGGACTCGGCCCACCGCTCGTAGTAGCGCACGTGCGAGTCCAAGGTGCGCACGAGCGGCCCGTCCTTGCCCTCGGGCCGGAGGTTGGCGTCCACCTCCCACAGCGGGGGCTCCGCGCCGCGGGCCATGAGCGCCCGGGCGGTGCCCGTGGCGAGGGCCGTGGCGATGACGGTGGCCTCCGCCCCGTCCAGGGGCTCCGCGCCGTCCGGGTCCTCGACGGCCATGACGTGCACGACGTCGACGTCGGAGATGTAGTTGAGCTCCCGGGCGCCGCACTTGCCCATCCCGATCACGGCGAGCCGCACCCGGTCGACGGTCCCGGGGGCCCAGGTCCCCGCCGCCTCCGCCCGGGAGACGGCGAGCGCCCCCTCGAGGGCCGCAGCGGCCAGGTCGGCGAGCTGGCGGCCCACCGCGGGCATGTGGTCGGCGGGGTAGAGGGCCCCGACGTCCCGGATCGCGATGCGCGTCAGCTCCCGCCGGTAGGCCGCGCGCAGGGCGCTGCAGGCGGCGTCACCGGTCCCGGCGGCCACCGGGGTCCGGGCGGCGGGGTCCGCGCCGACCGCCGTCAGCAGCGCGTCCCGGAACTGCTCGCCGGGGATCTCCGCCGGCTCGGCGGCGGCGGGCTCCGCGAGCAGGTCCAGGTGCTCGGGGCGCCGGAGCAGGAACTCCCCGAGCGCCTCGGAGGAGCCCAGTAGCCGGAACATGGCCTCGGAGGCCTCAGGGCCGGCGTTGATCCGCTCGGCGAGCTCCGGGGAGCCCTCGAGGAGCCGGACGGTGAGCCGCAGGGCGACATCGGGCGAGGCCGCCAGGGCCAGACCCTCCAGCAGCCGGTCGAGGTCGACCTCGGCGAGCTCCGGGAAGCCGAGCCAGCGCTGGGCGTTGCCCGTGTCCGCGAAGCCGACCTTGATGAGACGGCCGGACGGGACGGTGCCCGCCGGGGCCGCGGACTGGGGAGGGTGTGTCATGGGACGGTCCGTCCGGGGTCAGAGGATGCCGAGGTTGTTCTTGAGCTCGAAGTGCGTGACGACCCGGCGGTAGTCGTTCCAGTCGCGGCGCTTGTTGCGCAGGAAGTAGTCGTAGACCTGCTCCCCGAGCAGCTCGGCCATGAACTCCGACTCCTCGGTCTCCCGGATGGCGTCGTACAGGCTCGAGGGCAGCGGGTTGTGGCCGAGGGCGCGGCGCTCCGCGGAGCTCATCGCCGCGACGTCGTCCAGCTCCACGGGCGGGAGCTCGTACTCGTTCTCGATGCCCCGCAGACCCGCGGCCAGCAGCGCGGCGTAGGAGAGGTAGGGGTTCGTGGCGGAGTCGATGCCGCGGTACTCGATGCGTGCGGCCTGCACCTTGTCCGGCTTGGACAGGGGCACCCGCACGAGCGCGGAGCGGTTGTTGTGGCCCCAGGACTGGTAGGAGGGGGCCTCTCCCCCGCCCCACAGCCGCTTGTAGGAGTTGACGAACTGGTTGGTCACCGACGTGAACTCGGGAGCGTGCCGCAGGATGCCGGCGATGAAGTGCCCGGCCGTGCGGGAGAGGCGGAACTCGGACCCGGCCTCGAAGAAGGCGTTGGTGTCCCCCTCGAAGAGCGAGAAGTGGGTGTGCATGCCGGAGCCGGGGTGCTCGGTGAACGGCTTGGGCATGAAGGTCGCGTACAGCCCCTGCGAGAGCGCGACCTCCTTGATGACCGTGCGGAACGTCATGATGTTGTCGGCCGTCTGCAGGGCGTCGGCGTAGCGCAGGTCGATCTCGTTCTGCCCGGGGCCGGCCTCGTGGTGGGAGAACTCGACGGAGATCCCGACGGCCTCCAGCATGTTCACGGCCTTGCGCCGGAAGTCCTGCACCACGCCGCCCGGCACGTGGTCGAAGTACCCCTCGTGGTCCACGGGCGTGGGCCGGCCCTCGGCGTCGAGGTCCGCGGACTTCAGCAGGTAGAACTCGATCTCCGGCGCCGTGTAGCAGGTGAAGCCCATGTCCGAGGCCTTCTCCAGCACCCGCTTGAGCACCCCGCGCGGGTCCGAGGAGGAGGGCTCGCCGTCCGGGGTGAGGATGTTGCAGAACATCCGGGCGGTGGGCTCCGTCTCGCTGCGCCAGGGCAGGATCTGGAACGTGGACGGGTCCGGCTGCAGGAGCATGTCCGCCTCGGAGACCCGCGACAGGCCCTCGATGGAGGAGCCGTCGAAGCCGAGCCCCTCCTCGAAGGCCGCCTCGACCTCGGCGGGGGCCAGGGCCACCGACTTGAGGCTCCCGACGACGTCCGTGAACCACATGCGCACGAAGCGCACGTCGCGCTCCTCGATGGTCCTGAGGACGAACTCCTGCTGACGGTCCATGGTTGTCTTCCTCGTCTTCCTGCCCGGGAGTGCTGTGCCGCCCGGGCACGCCTGCTGTCCCGCCCACTCTAACGCGCTGTCCCGCCGCGCCCGCCGGACCGGACGGCGCGGACGGGCGCGCCCGATAGGGTGGGGCCATGACCCAGGAGACACCCCGTCCGGCACCGGGCGCGCTGGACGTGCGCCGGGTGCGCACGCACCACCTGCGCGAGGCCAAGCGCCGTGACGAGAAGTTCACGATGCTCACGTGCTACGACGCCCTGACGGCGGCGATCTTCGACGCGGCCGGCGTCGACTCGCTGCTGGTCGGGGACTCCGCGGGCAACAACGTCCTGGGCCACTCCAGCACCCTGCCCGTCACCGTGGACGAGCTGCTGCCGATGTGCCGTGCCGTGTCCGGCGCCGTCGAGCGCGCGTTCGTGGTGGTGGACCTGCCCTTCGGCTCCTACGAGGCCTCCCCCGAGCAGGCGGTGGCCACCGCGGTGCGCTTCCTCAAGGAGGGCGGCGCGCACGCGGTGAAGCTCGAGGGCGGGGCGTGGTTCGCCCCCCACGTCCGGGCCATGGTCCAGGCCGGGGTGCCCGTCGTGGCCCACATCGGCTTCACCCCGCAGAGCGAGCACGCCCTGGGCGGGTACCGGGTGCAGGGGCGCGGCGACGCCGCGCGCAAGCTCGCGGAGGACGCCCGCGCCCTCGAGGACGCCGGGGCCTTCTGCCTGGTGATGGAGATGGTCCCGGCGGAGGCCGCCGCGGCCGTGGACGCCGCCCTGGAGATCCCGACCGTGGGCATCGGGGCCGGGCCCGCGACCACCGGCCAGGTGCTCGTGTGGCAGGACATGCTGGGGCTGCGCCGGGGCCGGATGCCGCGCTTCGTCCGGCAGTACGCGGATCTGCACGGGGTGGTCTCCGACGCCGTGGGCCGCTACGTCGAGGACGTGCGCTCGGGGGCCTTCCCGGCCCCGGAGCACGGCTTCTGAGCCACCGCGCCCGGCGCACCGCTCCGGGGCGCCCCGACCCTCGGGGTGCTGCGCCCGCGGCGGATCAGCCCTCCTCGAAGGCGCGGTCCTCCTCGTCCCACTGCCGGGTGCGCTCCGCGGCGAGCTTCAGCGCGTTCTGCGCCTCCTCGCGCGTGGCGTAGGGCCCGAGCAGCTTGCGGTAGTCCGACTGCGGGCCCTCCTCGACCTGGTGGGTGTAGGTGTTGAACCAGTACTCGGCCATGACCTCTCCTCTCGACGGCCGCCGGGCCCCGGTGACCGGACCGGCCCCGTGCCCGGCGCGCTAGGGTAGATCCTAGGCCCGGACCGGCCCGGACGGGGTCGGCCCACCCGATCCAGGAGGTCCAGACCCCCGTGCCCACGCACAACCTCACCGCTCCCGCCCCCGGCGGCACCGCCCCCGTCGGCGCCCTCGCCCCCGGCGCCGTGACCCCCGGCCGGCCCGTGCCGGCGTCCATCCCCCGCCCCGAGTACGTGGGCCGGGCGGAGCCGGACGAGGGCCGCGGCGGCAACGTCTACACCCCGGACGAGATCGAGCTCATCCGCGCGGCGGGCCGGATCGCGGCGCGCGCCCTGCAGGAGGCCGGCCGGGCCGCCGTGCCGGGCACGACCACGGACGAGCTCGACCGGATCGCCCACGAGTACCTGTGCGACCACGGGGCCTACCCCTCCTGCCTGGGGTACCGGGGCTTCCCCAAGTCCATCTGCACGTCCCTCAACGAGGTGATCTGCCACGGCATCCCCGACTCCACGGTGCTGGAGGAGGGCGACATCATCAACCTGGACGTCACGGCCTACAAGGACGGCTTCCACGGCGACACCAACCGGATGTTCCTGGTGGGCGAGGTCGACGAGCAGTCCCGCCTGCTGGTCGAGCGCACCGAGGAGGCCCTGAACCGGGCCGTCAAGGCCGTCCGCCCGGGCCGGGAGATCAATGTCATCGGCCGCGTCATCGAGAAGTACGCCCGGCGCTTCGACTACGGCGTGGTGCGGGACTTCACCGGCCACGGGGTGGGCCGGGAGTTCCACTCCGGGCTGATCGTCCCCCACTACGACGCCGCGCCGTCCTACTCCACCCCGATGGTCCCGGGCATGGTCTTCACGATCGAGCCCATGCTGACCCTGGGCACGATCCAGTGGGAGCAGTGGGACGACGACTGGACCGTGACCACGCGCGACCGGCGGCGCAGCGCGCAGTTCGAGCACACCATGGCCGTCACCGAGGACGGGGCGGACGTCCTCACCCTTCCGTAGGCCCTGCCGTAGACTGCCCACTGATCATCCGACCACGGCCCCACGAGAGGACCGCCCCATGACCACACCAGACCGCGACGTCGCCGCCGTCCCGAACCGCCGCGTCATCGGCATCGACTTCGGCGGCACCGGGACCAAGGGCGGGATCGTGGACCTCGACACGGGCGAGCTCGTCGGCGAGCGCTTCCGGATCGCCACGCCCCGCCCGGCCACCCCCGAGAAGGTCGCGGAGGTGATGCAGCAGATCGTCGCGGAGCTGCAGTCCCGTCCCGAGGCTCCCGCTCCCGACTCGCCCGTGGGCATCGTCTTCCCGGCGATCATCAAGGAGGGCGTGGCCCTGTCCGCGGCGAACATCGACAAGTCCTGGATCGGCACGGACGTCGACGGCCTCATGACCGAACGGCTCGGCCGTCCGGTCGAGGCCCTCAACGACGCCGACGCCGCGGGGCTGGCCGAGGCCGTCTACGGCGCCGGACGGGGCGTCAAGGGTCTGGTCATCGTGATCACCCTGGGCACCGGGATCGGCTCCGCCCTGATCCTCAACGGCAAGCTCGTCCCGAACGCCGAGCTGGGGCACCTGGAGATCGACGGCCACGACGCCGAGACGAAGGCGTCCGCCGCCGCGCGCGAGCGCGAGGACATGCCGTGGAAGAAGTGGGCGACCACCCGCCTGCAGCGCTACTTCAGCCACGTGGAGTTCCTGTTCTCGCCCAACCTGTTCGTGGTCGGCGGCGGGGTGTCGAAGAAGGCGGAGAAGTTCCTCCCCTTCATCGAGCTGCGCACGCCCGTGAAGGTCGCCGAGCTCCGCAACAACGCCGGGATCGTGGGCGCCGCCCTGTGGGCCGGCATCCCGCACGCGCCCGAGAGCTGAGCCCGGTCCGACGACGACGCCCGGTCACCTCCGCGAGGAGGTGACCGGGCGTCGTCGTGACCGGGCGGGAACGATCCGGCCGGGGGCAGAAAAAAACCCGCCGGGGGCCGCGGCTTCCCCTCCGCAGCCCCCGGCGGGAGCTTGTTGTGGACCCCACTCTACGGTCCTCCTCCGGCCTGCGGCAAGGGACACGCCGGGACGTGGCGGCCGGAGCCGGTGCACCGCACGGGCGGGTCGTCAGAGCAGCCTCGGCTGGGACACGCCCTCGAGGCCCTTGCCCCGCGGCCGCCGGCCGCTGCGCTTCCGGGCGGCGCCGATGGGCTCCACGGTGGCGGGGATGGTCTGCTGCCCGGTCTGCTCGGCCTGCTGCCGGCGCAGGAGGTCGATCGCCTCCTCGAAGTCCCCCAGGCCGTCGAAGGCCTGGTAGACGCTGGCGAAGCGCAGGTACGCCACAACGTCCAGCCGGCGGAGCGGGGCCAGGATCGCGAGCCCCACCTCGTGCGCCTCGATCTCCGCGGCGCCCAGCGCCCGGATCGTCTCCTCGACCTCCTGGGCGAGCATCGCGAGGTCGTCCTCGCTCACCGGCCGCCCCTGGCAGGCCTTGCGCACCCCGTTGACGATCTTCTGCCGGTCGAAGGGCTCGGTGACGCCCGAGCGCTTGATGACCGAGATGGTCGTGGTCTCGAGCGTGGTGAAGCGCCGGCCGCACTCGGAGCACTGGCGGCGGCGGCGGATCGCCGTCCCGTCGTCCGTGGTGCGGCTGTCGACGACGCGGGAGTCGGTGTGACGGCAGAACGGGCAGTGCACGGTCGGATCAGCTCCCGGTGCGGATCGTGATGGCCCGGCCGTGCGCGGGCAGGTCCTCGGAGCGCGCGACGGCCACGATGTCCTCCCCGATCACGGCGAGCGCGTCCTGGGTGTACTCGACGATCTGCACCGCCTTCATGAAGGCGGTGGTGGACAGGCCCTGGGCGTGCACCGCCGTCCCGCCCGTGGGCAGCACGTGGTTCGAGCCCGCCGCGTAGTCGCCGAGCGGGACGGGGCTGTAGGGCCCCAGGAAGATCGCCCCCGCGTTGCGCACCCGGGCGGCCACCTCCTGCGGGTCGGCGGTGTGGATCTCGAGGTGCTCGGCGGCGTAGGCGTCGGCCACGCCGATCGAGGAGTCGAGGTCGTCGGTGAGCACGATCCCGGACTGCGGCCCGGACAGGGCGGTGGTGATCCGCTCCCGGTGCTTCGCCTCGGGGACCTGGACGGCGAGCTCCGCGGCGACCCGCTCGGCGAGCTCGGGCGAGTGGGTGATCAGCACCGCGCCGGCGGCGGGGTCGTGCTCGGCCTGGGAGATCAGGTCGGCGGCCACGTAGGCCGGCACGGCGGTGTCGTCGGCCAGCACGGCGATCTCGGTGGTCCCCGCCTCGGCGTCCACGCCGACCACGGAGCGGAGCAGGCGCTTGGCGGTGGCGACGTAGACGTTGCCCGGACCGGTCACGGTGTCGACCGGCTCGAGGACGTCCTCGCCGTCCGTGACCCCGTGGGCCATGGCGGCCAGCGACTGGGCGCCGCCGATGGCCCAGACCTCGTCCACCCCGAGCAGCCCCGCGGCCGCGAGGATCGTGGGGTGCGGCAGCCCCCCGAACTCCTTCTGCGGCGGGCTGCACAGCACCACGGAGCCGACCCCGGCCGCCTGGGCCGGGACGACGTTCATGACCACGGACGAGGGGTAGACGGCCAGCCCGCCGGGCACGTAGAGTCCCGCCCGGCGCAGGGGCGTCCATCGGTGCACGAGCACGGCGCCGGGCGCGACCTCGACGCGGGCGTCGGCCGGGCGCTGCGCCTGCGCGAAGGCCCGGGTGCGCTCGATGGCGGTCTCCAGGCCCCGGCGCACGGCCGGGTCCAGCTCGTCGACCGCCCGCCGGATCTCCGCCGGGTCGACGCGCAGCCGGTCCTGGGCCACGCCGTCGAAGCGCTGCGCGTAGCGGCGCAGGGCGACGGCGCCCTCGGTGCGGACCGCGGCGATGATCTCCTCCACGGCCTGCTGCGCCGAGGCGAGCGACGTGGAGCTCTGCCGGGGCACTGCCGCCCGCAGCTCGGACCAGGACAGGTGCCGGCCGCGCAGGTCGATCGTTCGCAGGACGGGAGTCGTGGTCGTCTCAGCAGTAGTCACGCTCTCCATGGTATTCCACCGCGGCGCCCGGCCGGGTGCCGGGCCTTGCGCTCAGCCGCCCGGTGGGCTACACCTCCAGGCAGGTCGGGCCGAGCAGCACCTTGAGGTCCCCGAACAGCGCCGGTGAGGGGTTCACCCGCAGATCGGGGCCCAGGCGCAGGACCTGCACCTTCTGGCGGGTCTCGAGGTGGATGCGCACCTCGGAGTCCCCGCGGTGGTTGCGCAGCACCGCGCCGATCTCCTTGACCGTCTCCTCCGTGGCGCGGAACTCGGGCAGGGCGATCAGCACGGGGCCGCTGTGCCCGTCCGCCGAGAGCTCCGGCACGGTGAGCTCCTGCGCGGAGATCGTCACCGACCCGTCGTCCCGGCGCTGCAGCCGGCCCTTGATCACGCAGATGAGGTCCTCCGCGAGCACGCCCGCGATGGGGGCGTAGGCCTTGCCGAAGAACATGATCTCGATCGAACCCGTCCGGTCCTCGAGCTCCACCCGCGCGTAGGCGTTGCCCGAGGTCTTGGCGATCCGCCGGGACAGGGAGGTGATCATGCCCGCCACGGTCACCACGGCGCCGTCGGGCCGGCCGTCCTCGCCGAGCAGCGGCTGGATCGAGGTGTCGGCGTACTGCCCGAGCGCCTCGTCGAGGCCGCGCAGCGGGTGGTCGGAGACGTACAGGCCGAGCATCTCGCGCTCGAAGGCCAGCAGGTCCTTGCGCTCCCACTCGGGCACGTCCGGCACCGCGACGGTCAGCGACGTCGAGGGGTCCTCGTCGTCCAGCCCCATGCCCCCGAAGAGGTCGAACTGCCCGGCCGCCTCCTGGCGCTTGACGGCGACCGTGGCGTCCACGGCCTCCTCGTGGCAGAGCACGAGTCCGCGCCGGGTGTGGCCCAGCCGGTCGAAGGCGCCCGCCTTGACCAGGGACTCGATGGTGCGCTTGTTGCACACCACGGCGGGGACCTTCGCGAGGAAGTCGTTGAAGGAGGTGAAGGCGCCGTGCTCCTCCCGGGCCTCGACCATCGCGCTGACCACGTTGGCGCCCACGTTGCGCACCGCGCCCATCCCGAAGCGGATGTCGGTGCCCACCGGGGTGAAGTTCAGCGCGGACTCGTTGACGTCCGGGGGCAGCACGGTGATGCCCATCCGGCGGCACTCGGTGAGGTACAGGGCGAGCTTGTCCTTGTCGTCGCCCACCGAGGTGAGCAGCGCGGCCATGTACTCGGCCGGGTAGTGCGCCTTGAGGTAGGCCGTCCAGTAGGAGACGAGGCCGTAGGCGGCGGAGTGGGCCTTGTTGAACGCGTAGTCCGAGAAGGGCAGGAGGATGTCCCACAGGGCCTTGATCGCGGCCTCGGAGTAGCCGCGCTCCACCATGCCGCCGTGGAAGCCCTCGTACTGCTTGTCCAGCTCCGACTTCTTCTTCTTGCCCATGGCGCGGCGGAGGATGTCCGCCTGGCCGAGCGTGAACCCCGCGACCTTCTGGGCGATCGCCATGACCTGCTCCTGGTAGACGATCAGGCCGTAGGTCGTGTTGAGGATCTCCGCGAGCGGCTCCTCGAGCTCGGGGTGGATCGGGGTGATCTCCTGCTGGCCGGTCTTGCGCAGCGCGTAGTTCGTGTGCGAGTTCGCGCCCATGGGACCCGGGCGGTACAGCGCGATGACCGCGGAGATGTCCTCGAAGTTGTCGGGGCGCATGAGTTTGAGCAGCTGGCGCATGGGCCCGCCGTCGAGCTGGAACACCCCGAGGGTGTCGCCGCGGGCCAGCAGCTCGTAGGACTCGGCGTCGTCGAGCAGGAGGTTCTCCAGGTCGAGGACGAACCCGTCCTGGTTCAGCGTGATGTTCTCGATCGCGTCGGAGATGATCGTGAGGTTGCGCAGCCCCAGGAAGTCCATCTTGATCAGCCCGAGCCCCTCGGAGGTGGGGTAGTCGAACTGGGTGATGACCTGCCCGTCCTGCTCGCGGCGCATGATCGGGATGATGTCGATCAGCGGGTCCGAGGACATGATGACGCCCGCCGCGTGCACCCCCCACTGCCGCTTGAGCCCCTCGAGGCCCTCGGCGGTGTCGAAGATCTTCTTCGCCTCCGGGTCCTGGGCGAGGATCTCGCGCAGCTCGTCGGCCTCCCCGTAGCGCTTGGCGCTCTCGTCGTAGACGTCCTTGAGGGAGATGCCCTTGCCCATGACGTCCGGCGGCATGGCCTTGGTCAGCTTCTCCCCCATCGAGAAGGGGTAGCCGAGCACGCGCGAGGAGTCCTTGAGCGCCTGCTTGGCCTTGATGGTGCCGTAGGTGACGATCATGGCCACGCGCTCGTCGCCGTACTTCTCGGTGACGTAGTGGATCACCTCGGAGCGGCGGCGGTCGTCGAAGTCGACGTCGAAGTCGGGCATGGAGACGCGGTCCGGGTTGAGGAAGCGCTCGAAGATCAGGCCGTGCTCCAGCGGGTTCAGCTCGGTGATGCGCATGGCGTACGCGACCATCGAGCCGGCCCCGGAGCCGCGGCCCGGGCCCACCCGGATCCCGTTGTTCTTGGCCCAGTTGATGAAGTCGGCCACCACCAGGAAGTACCCGGGGAAGCCCATCTGCAGGATGATGCCCTTCTCGTAGTCGGCCTGCCGCTGCACGTCCTCGGGGATCCCGCCGGGGAAGCGGTGGTGCAGGCCCCGCTGCACCTCCTCGACGAACCAGGACTCCTCGTCGTGGCCCTCGGGGGTCGGGAAGCGGGGCATGTAGTTTGCGGAGGTGTCGAACTCGACGTTGCACCGCTCCGCGATCTCCAGGGTGTTGTCGCACGCCTCGGGGAAGTCCCGGAACAGCTCCCGCATCTCCGCCGGGGACTTCAGGTAGAACTCGTCGGCGTCGAACTTGAACCGCTTCGGGTCCGCCAGCGTCGAGCCGGACTGCACGCACAGCAGGGCGGCGTGGGACTTCGCGTCCTCGGCGTGGGTGTAGTGCAGGTCGTTGGTGGCCACGAGCGGCAGCTGCAGGTCCTTGGCGAGCTTGAGCAGGTCGCCGGTGACCCGCTTCTCGATCCCCAGGCCGTGGTCCATGAGCTCGCAGTAGTAGTTCTCGGCGCCGAAGATGTCGCGGAACTCCGCCGCGGCCTGCCGCGCCTCCTGGTACTGGCCCAGGCGCAGGCGGGTCTGCACCTCGCCGGAGGGGCAGCCTGTGGTGGCGATGAGGCCCTTGCCGTAGGTGTTCAGCAGCTCGCGGTCCATGCGCGGCTTGTACAGCTGGCCCTCCAGGGACGCCAGGGACGAGGCGCGGAACAGGTTCTGCATGCCCTGGGTGGTCTCCGCGAGCAGCGTCATGTGCGTGTAGGCGCCGCCGCCCGAGACGTCGTCCCGGCCGCCGTCGGCGAACTTCACGCGGGTGCGGTCGGAGCGGGCGGTGCCCGGCGTCAGGTAGGCCTCCACGCCGATGATGGGCTTGATCCCCGCGTTGCGGGCCTTGTTCCAGAAGTCGAAGGCCCCGAAGACGAAGCCGTGGTCGGTCGTCGCCAGGGAGGACATCCCCAGTTCGTGGCAGGCCTCGAAGAGGTCGTCGAGGCGTGCCGCACCGTCGAGCATCGAGTACTCGGTGTGCACGTGGAGGTGGGTGAAGCTGTTCTTGCCGGTCGCCGTCGTCACCCGACCAGTGTAGTGGTCCGCACCGACCGCTCCGCCCCGCCGGGGCCGTCCCGCGGCGGCCGGCTCCCCCGGCCGGGGCCGCTCCGCCGGGTCAGGCGGGACCGCCGTCGCGCAGCGTCTCGAGGGCGAAGGAGAGGTCCGGCGGGTACGGGCTCTCGTACTCGACGGGCTCGCCCGTGCCGGGGTGCTCGAAGCCCAGGCGCTTGGCGTGCAGCCACTGCCGGGTGAGCCCGAGGCCGGCCGACAGCGCGGGGTCCGCGCCGTAGGTGAGGTCCCCGCAGCACGGGTGGCGCAGCGCGGAGAAGTGCACGCGGATCTGGTGGGTGCGGCCGGTCTCCAGGTGCACCTCCACGAGCGCCGCCCGGCCGAAGGCCTCCAGGACCTCGTAGTGGGTGATCGACGCGCGGCCGCCGTCGACCACGGCGAAGCGCCAGTCGTAGCCGGGGTGGCGCCCGATCGGCGCGTCGATCGTCCCGCGCAGCGGGTCCGGGAGGCCCTGCACCACCGTGTGGTAGACCTTCGTCACCGTCCGGTCCTTGAAGGCGCGCTTGAGCGCGGTGTACGCGCGCTCGGTGCGGGCCACGACCATCAGCCCGGACGTGCCGACGTCGAGCCGGTGCACCACACCGGCCCGTTCGGGGGCGCCGGAGGTGCTCACGGTGACGCCCGCGCCCGCCAGGGCCCCGACCACGGTCGGTCCCTTCCAGCCCGGTGAGGGGTGCGCGGCGACGCCGGGGGGCTTGTCGATCACCACGATGTCGTCGTCCAGGTGCACCACGCGGAAGTCCTCGACCAGCTGGGGCACGATCCGGGCCGGGTCCTCGGGGACGGGCACGTGCACGGTGAGGGTCTGCGAGGCCTCGACCCGGAAGGACTTGGCGACGGGCCGGTCGCGGTGCAGCACGCGGCCCTCGGCGCAGAGCACGGCGGCCGCGGAGCGGGAGAGCCCGGTGAGGGCGGCCACGGCCGCGTCCGCGCGCTGGCCCTCGAGCTCGGGCGGCACGGTGAAGCGCTCCTGCACGTGCTCCTCGGGCTCAGCCACGGGTGCCCTCCTCCTCCGGCGCGGCCTCGACCGGCTGCGCGCCCGGGGCGCCCGCGCCCGTGCGGGTGCCGTCGAGCTCCCGGCCGAGCAGCGTCAGGAGCACCACGAGGGAGACCCCCACGACCACCCCGCAGTCGGCGATGTTGAAGATCGCGAAGCGCGGCACGGCGATGAAGTCCACCACGTGGCCCATCCCGGAGCCGGGCTCCCGCAGGAGCCGGTCGGTCAGGTTGCCGAGGGCGCCGCCGAGGACGAGCCCCAGGGCCAGGGCCCACGCGGCCGAGCGGACGCGGCGGAGGGTGAGCACGATGAGGACGGAGACGACCACCATGACCAGGGTGAAGACCCAGGTGATGTTCTCCCCCAGGGAGAACGCGGCGCCGGGGTTGCGGATGAACTGCCACCACAGCAGTCCCTCGACCACCGGCGTCCGCTGGCCGAGCTCCATGGTCGCGACGACCCACCACTTGGTGAGCTGGTCCGCGGCGTACACCAGCAGCGCGGCGGCCGCGGCGAGGAGGAGGACGCCCCGCGGGGTCCGGCGGTCGGGTGCTCCGGCGGGGACTTCGGGGGACTCGCTCATGCTCTCCTCGGGTGGCGGGGCGGGGATCGGGCCCGCCCCGGGTGGCGGGGCGGCGGGGACGTCGGCCCCGTTCCATGGTGCCACGTCCGCCGGGGAGCCATCCGCCCCGGGGGCGCCCCGCCAGGGCGGCCCGGGGCGGACGACGACGGAGGGACCGGCACGTGGCCGGTCCCTCCGCGGGGTGCGCGTCGCGGCGCGGCGGCTAGGCCTGCTCGGACCGGACCGGGCCGACGGCGCCGTCCGCGGCCTGTGCGGGCTCGAGGGACGGGGTGGTGTCCAGGTCCTGCAGCTGGTCCTGGATGTACGCCTTGAGGTTGGTGCGGTAGTCCTGCTCGAAGGCGCGCAGCCCCGAGACGCGGGCCTGCAGCTCGGCCTGCTCCTCCTGGAGGGCCGTGAGGGTCTCCTCGCGCGTGCGCTGGGCGTCCGTGACGAGCTCCTCGGCCCGCTCGCGGGCCTCGCCGACGATCCGGTCCCGCTCGGCGGTGCCCTCGGCGACGTACTCGTCGTGCAGCTTCTGGGCCATCGCCAGGACTCCGGCCGCGGACTGCGCCGCGCCGGAGGCGGGCGCGGTCTCCGCGGGGACGGTCTCGGCGGCTCCGGTGCCGGCCGCGGCGGGCGAGGTCAGCTCCACCGCCTCCTGCGGCGCGCCGCCGGCGACCGGGGCGGGGGCCTCGACGGTCTCCCCAGCGGTCTCTCCGGCGGTGTCCTCGGCGACCGGGAGGCCGGGCTCGGAGACGGGCGACGGCGCGGAGTCCTTGGGCGCGACGGGCTGCCCGGCGGCCTCGAGCTGCTGCTTGAGGTCGGTGTTCTCCTGGTTCAGGCGGCGCAGCTCCACGACGATCTCGTCGAGGAAGTCGTCGACCTCGTCCTGGTCGTAGCCCTCCCGGAACTTGGTGGGCTGGAACCGCTTGTTGATGACGTCTTCGGGCGTCAGAGCCATGGGTGCATTCCTTCGTGGGCGGAGCGCGGGCGCGGCCCGCGGCGGGGGATCCGTCCGACCGGGGCCGGGGCGGCGCGGTGGCCGGCGCCCGGTGGTCGTGCGGTTACAGCGTACAGGCCGGTCCCCGGCGGGCCGGGTCGGACCGGCACGGCGTCAGACCAGCATCGAGCCGATGATGCCCTGGACGATGCTGACGGCGAAGATGAGGATGAGGAACCCGAGGTCCAGCGACACCCCGCCGAAGCGCAGGGGCGGCACGATCCGCCGGAGCCACCGCATCGGCGGGTCGGTGACGGTGTACACGGCGGAGGCCCCGACGAGGGCGGCTCCGCGGGGCCGCCAGTTGCGGGCGAACATCTGCACCCAGTCGAGCACGAGGCGCGCGAGCAGCGCGACGTACACGAGGTGCAGTGCCAGGTACAGCACGGAGAGCAACAGGTCCATCGGTCCGCCTCAGTCCTCCTGGTGGTCGTCGGTCTCGTCCTCGCCGCCGGCGGGGTGCCCGACGACCTCCACGTAGGACGGGGTGAGCAGGAAGACCTTGCCGGTCACCCGTTCGATGGAGCCGTGCAGGGCGAAGACCAGGCCTGCGGAGAAGTCCACCAGGCGCTTGGCCTCGGCGTCGCCCATGTCGCTGACGTTCATGATGACGGGCGTGCCCTCGCGGAAGGCCTCGCCGATGGACTTCGCGTCGTTGTAGGAGCGGGGGTGGACCGTGGTGATCGTGCGCAAGGTCGAGCTGTCCTCTCGAGAGCTGGAGGGGGCGCGTTTGATGGGGGTGACCGGCGCCCGGTACTCGGCCGACCGGCGCGGCACGGCCACTGCGGTGGACTCGTGGGCGCGGGCCTCGCGCGGCTCCTCGCGGACCGCGGCGGTGGGCTGGTGCTCCTGGCGGGACGGCGTCGGCTCGTCGTAGTCCTCGTCCGTCTCGGCGAGGCCGAGATAGATCATGGTGCGGCGCAACGCTCCGGCCATGGTGCTCTCCTTGACTGTCTGTGCGGATATCGGCGGTGGGGGGAGTTCCGGGATCCTCGGACCGCCCTGCGCCCGTGGTGCTGCCCGGAACGCGGTACGGCCCTGGCCCCGCGGGGCCGTCCTCCAAGCTATCCTACGGGCGCCCGGGGCCCGAGGATATCGGAGCCGACGCGCACGTGCGTGGCTCCCCGAGCGACCGCCTCCTCGAGGTCCTGGCTCATCCCCGCGGACACGGCCGCGGCCTCCGGGAGGGGCCGCCGCAGCCGCTGCGAGAGCTCCTGGAGGCGGTCGAAGGCGGGCCCCGGGGGCGCCCCCAGCGGGGCGACGGCCATGAGGCCCCCGGCCCGCAGGCCCTCGGTGCCGGCGATCTGCTCGGCGAGCCCGACGACGTCCTCGGGGCGGGCGCCGCCGCGGCGCTCCTCGGCGTCCAGGGACACCTGGACGAGGCACGTCAGGTCCTGCTCGGCGCACGGCCCGGGGGCCGCGTCCCCGGCCGCCACGGCCTCCCGGTGCCGCTGCACCGCCTTGCCGAGGGCCGTGACCAGGGAGGCCCGGTCCACGGAGTGCACCCACCCCGCGTAGCGCACCACCGACTTCGCCTTGTTGGACTGGAGCTGGCCCACGAAGTGCCAGGTGAGGGGTCCGTCCACGAGCCCGGCCACCTCCCGCGCCTTGGCGGCGGCCTCCTGGTCCCGGTTCTCCCCCACGTCCCGGACGCCGAGCCGGTGCAGCCGGGCCACGTCCGCGGCCGGGAAGAACTTCGTCACGGCGACCAGCACGGGCTCCTCGGCCGCCCCGCTCCCCCGCGCCGCGGCCGCGATCCGGGCACGCACCCGGTCGAGGGACCGGGCGAGCTCCAGGGTCCGCGGATCGTCGCCGCCGGGGGCGGCGGCCGGGTCGGCGCTCACGCGGCGTCCTCCCCGCGGGGACCCGAGCGCCAGACGAGGCCGACGATGCGGCCGGAGCCGGGGTTCCTGCGGTGCGAGGACAGCCGCTCGTTCTCGAGGGTGCAGGAGGGGCCGGCCCCCGACGGCTCGACGACGCCGACCCCAAGGGCGGTCAGCCGCTCCCGGGCCCCGGCGCGCAGGTCGAGGGCAGGGGTGCCCCAGGACGTCGTGGCGGCCACCGCGGGGATCCGCTCCGCGGACTCCTCGCGCATGGCGGCCGGCACTTCGTAGCAGCTGCCGCAGATCGAGGGGCCGAGCCAGGCCGACAGCCCGCTCGCGCCCCGGGCCCGCAGCTGCTCGACGGCGCGCTCGAGCACGCCCTCGAGCAGGCCGCGGCGCCCGGCGTGCGCCACGCCCGTGAGCGGGCCGCGGGGCCCCTCCCCGACCAGCACGACGGGCACGCAGTCGGCGACCATCACGGCCAGCGGCACGCCCGTCGCCGTGACCGCGGCGTCCGCGGTCGGCACGGCCGGCCGGTCGTGCCGGTCCGCGTCGGCCACGTCGGTGCCGTGCACCTGGTCGAGGAACACCAGGGAGCCCCCGGGCACGCCGATCGACCGCTCGAGCGCGGCCCGGCGGGCCCGCACCGCGTCCGGGTCGTCGCCCGTGTGCAGGGCGAGGTTGCCCGCGCCGCGGTCCGTGAACGCCACCCGGACGCCCTGCCCGACGTCGTCCTGCCACCAGAGCACCGGGTCCTCCTGTCGTTGCTCGTCGTGTCTCGTCGCGCCGCCGGAGGAACCGGCGGCGGGGCTTAACGCGCCCTGGGGGCGGACGCGGGTCCACCGCGTCCGCCCCCAGGGGGCCGGACTCACTTCAGGAAGTCGGGGAAGTCCAGGGAGTCCTTGCGCCCGGAGCCCGCCCCGGCGCCGGCCTCCGCCTCGGCGGGCAGGTCGACGTCGAAGCCGGCGTCGTCGGGCACGTCGTCGTTCTGCACCGGCTGCGCCCACCGCTGCGAGGTGGAGGGCTGGGCGAAGGACGGGGCCCCGCCACGCTGCGGGGCACGGCCCACGCCGGCGGGCTGACCGGCGCCGGACCCGAAGGCCGCGCGCGTGGTCGCCGCCTGCTGGGCGGCCGCGTTGGTGTTGTTCGCGTTGGTCTCCGGGCTCACCGAGTCGAAGCCCGCGGCGATGACCGTGACGCGGGCCTGGTCACCCAGGGCGTCGTCGATGACCGCGCCGAAGATGATGTTCGCCTCGGGGTGGGCGACCTCCTGGACCAGGCGGGCGGCCTCGTTGATCTCGAACAGCCCGAGGTCGGAGCCGCCCTGGATGGACAGGAGCACGCCGTGGGCACCGTCGATCGAGGCCTCGAGCAACGGCGACGCGATCGCGAGCTCGGCCGCCTTCACGGCACGGTCCTCGCCCTGCGCGGCGCCGATGCCCATGAGCGCCGAGCCGGCGCCCTGCATCACGGACTTCACGTCGGCGAAGTCGAGGTTGATCAGGCCCGGGGTGGTGATCAGGTCCGTGATGCCCTGCACGCCGGAGAGCAGCACCTGGTCCGCGGACTTGAAGGCGT
Source organism: Kocuria salina (assembly GCF_013368965.1). Classification (NCBI taxonomy): domain Bacteria; kingdom Bacillati; phylum Actinomycetota; class Actinomycetes; order Micrococcales; family Micrococcaceae; genus Kocuria; species Kocuria salina. The sequence continues at coordinate 73,023 of NZ_SSSF01000004.1, read as the reverse complement.
CCAGCATGGACACGTTGCGGTCGGAGATGGACAGCAGCCGGTCGTTGGGGATCACGATGAGGGTGTCGACCTCGTCGCGCAGCGTCTCGATCCCGTTCTCCGCCTGGTTGGACCGGCGGCGGCCCTCGAAGGTGAACGGGCGGGTGACGACACCGATGGTCAGGGCGCCCAGGGAGCGGGCGATGCGGGCGACCACGGGGGCGCCGCCGGTGCCGGTGCCGCCGCCCTCGCCGGCGGTCACGAAGACCATGTCGGCCCCCTTGAGGACCTCCTCGATCTCCTCGTGGTGGTCCTCCGCCGCCTGGCGGCCGACATCGGGGTTGGCGCCGGCGCCCAGGCCGCGCGTGAGCTCGCGCCCGACGTCGAGCTTGACGTCGGCGTCGCTCATCAGCAGGGCCTGCGCGTCCGTGTTGATCGCGATGAACTCGACGCCGCGCAGCCCCTCCTCGATCATCCGGTTGACGGCGTTGACGCCGCCGCCGCCGATTCCGACGACCTTGATGACGGCCAAGTAGTTCTGGGGGGTGGAGGAGTCCATGGGTACCTAACTGGAGATGGTTCGGGTCGGGGATGGCGAGCCGTTTCTCAACCTTCTATCGAAGGTCGAATCTCATGCCGTCAGCTGCTCCCCCGGCGGGTTCGATGTCGGGGTCAAGCCTAACAACGACGGGGACCACCTGCACGACAAGCCATACCGCTTTCGACACTTTTCGCCAAAACCGCAGGTCGTGCTGCGTTTCGGCCGCACTCTCGACCTCTGGTGGAACGTGAGGCCCGGTGTCGCCCCTCAGCGCACCACGGGGCGGGTCGGGCTCGACACGTCGTAGGTCTCGACGCCGCTGCCGGCGCCGCGCGCCTCGACGAGCTCCCGGAGGACCTGCGACTTGAGCTCGCTGTCCTCGGCGGTGCCCCAGACGACCGTGCGGCCGTCGGTGAAGGCCAGCTCCACCGAGGACAGCGACTCGGCCGAGGCGGTGCGCAGCTGGGCGAGGACGGACTCCGGGAGGGCGGCCAGCACGTCCGCGATGGCCTCGAACCGTTCGCCCTCGAGCACGTCGCGCCCGCCCGTGACGACGGGGACGCCCGCCTCCTCCGCGGAGCCGGCGGTCATCAGCTCCACCCCTTCCGAGTCGACGACCACGAACTCCCCGTCGTCCTCGATCGCGGCCACGGGCACGCGCTCGCGCAGCGCGACCACGAGGTGGTGCGGGGGCTCGAGCAGGACCTCGATGGAGCGGACCTGCGGGATCCGCCCCACCCGCTCCCGCACCTCGTCCTTGGAGATCCGCGTCAGCGGGACGCCCCGGTAGGCGTCGAGCGCGGACTCGACGCGAGCCGGGTCCGTCAGCTCCGCGCCGCGCACCGTGATGTCCCGCACGGCCAGCGCCGGGGAGAGGAACAGGACGCCGGCGAGCACCGCGAGGGCGGCGAGCACCCCGAGGACCGCGCCGATCCGCCGGCGCCGGCGCCGCGCCCCCGGTGAGGCGGGAAAGGCCACCACCGTGGCTCCCACGGCTGTGGCCCCCACGGCCGTGGAACCGGCCCGCGGGGGCTCCTCCACCGGGGGGAGCCGGGAGGCGGTGAGCGTGCGGGTGGCGGCGCGCTCCTGCCGGTGCCGCCGCCAGGCGCTGAAGCGCCCGCCGGCGGCCGGGACCTCCTCGAGGTCGTCCTCGTCGGCCAGGGGCGTGACCTTGGTCCCGTCGTTCACGCGCACGCGCACGCGCCCGCCCTCCGGCGCGGCCGCGCCGGAGGCGGTGCTCCCTGACCGCGGCGGGCCCCCGGGGCCGGCCGGCGATCCGGGGTCGCGCTCGGGGGCGGCGCCCCGCTCGGGCGCGGGGCCCGCGGTGGTCTCCGGCACGGGCCCGCCGGCGGGCCCGGGAACGCCGGAGTCCCCGGCGGAGTCCCCGGCCGGGTCCCCGAAGCGGGGCTGGTGCGGGCGGCCGTGCCGGCTCATCAGCGGGCTCCGAGGCGGTCCACGAGCCGGGGCCCGAGGGCGGTGACGTCCCCGGCGCCCACCGTGAGCACCAGGTCCCCGGGGCGTGCGGCCGCCGCGGCCTCTGCGACCGCGTCGGCGCCGTCCGGCACGTAGCGGACGTGGGCGGGGGCGCGGTCGGTGACGATCCGGCTCGTGAGGCCGTCGACGGGCTGCTCCCGCGCGGCGAAGATGTCGATGACGAGGGCCTCGTCGGCCAGCGCCAGGGCGTCGGCGAACTCGGCCGCGAACTCGCGCGTGCGGGAGAACAGGTGCGGCTGGAAGATCGCGATCACCCGGTGCCCGGACGCGACCTCCCGCGCGGCCGTGAGCGCCGCGACCACCTCGGTCGGGTGGTGGGCGTAGTCGTCGAAGACCCGGACCCCGTCCACCTCGCCCCGCAGGTCGAAGCGCCGGGCGGAGCCGTGGAAGCCGGCCAGCCCGCGCACCGCATCCGCGGGCGGGACGCCGGCCTCGACGGCCACGCAGAAGGCGGCGGTCGCGTTGAGGACGTTGTGCCGGCCCGGCACCACGAGCTCGAGCCGCTCCTCCCGGCGGTCGGCGCCCTCGCCCAGGAGCAGGGTGCTGGTGGTGCGCAGCCCGTCGGCCTCCCCGGGGAGCACCCGGACGTCGGAGCCCGGGTCCGTGCCGTAGCTGACCACCCGTCCGCCGGCGGACCGGTGGCGCTCCGCGAGCGCCCGGGAGCCGGGGTCGTCCTGGCAGGCCACGAGCAGCCCGTCCGCGGGCAGGGTCGCGGCGAACTCGTCGAAGGCCCGGTAGAAGGCCTCGCGGGAGGCGTAGTAGTCGAGGTGGTCGGGCTCGATGTTCGTGACCACGGCGATCCGCGGACCGTACGCGAGGAAGGAGCCGTCCGACTCGTCGGCCTCGGCCACGAACCACGGACCCGTGCCGAGGGCCGCGTTGGAGCCGAGGTCGGCCACGTGCGCGCCGATGGCCCAGGAGGGCTCCAGCCCGGCAGTGTGCAGCGCGAGCGCGGCCATGGCGCTCGTGGTCGTCTTGCCGTGCGTGCCGGCCACCGCCACGACCGCGCGGCCGTGCATCGCGGCCGCGAGGGCCTCGGAGCGGTGCAGCACGCGCAGCCCCGCGGCCCGGGCGGCGGAGTACTCGGGGTCCTCGGGCGGGATCGCGGTGGACACGACCACGGTCTGCGCCCCGTCCACGTGCTCGGCGCGCTGGCCCACGTGCACGGTGGCGCCCAGGTCCTGGAGCTGGCGCAGCGCCGGGGAGTCCTGGCGGTCGGAGCCGCTGACCGGGACCCCGCGGGCGAGCATCAGCTTGGCGACGGCGGACATCCCCGCGCCGCCCATCCCGATGAAGTGGACCCGGCCCAGCAGCGCGGGGTCGGTCTCGTGCTCAGCGCTCAACGGGGACCTCCTCGAGGATCATCCGTGCCAGCACGGTGTCGGCGTCGCGCACGCCGTGGGCGCGGCTCGCGGCGGCCATCGCGGCGAGGCGGCCGGGGTCGGCCAGCAGGGGGTGCACGTTCCGGCGGTACCAGTCGGGGGTGAACGCGTCGTCGGCGACGAGCTGCGCCGCGCCGGCCGCCACCAGGGAGGCGGCGTTGAGCGCCTGTTCGCCGTTGCCGACGGGCAGCGGGACGAACACGGCGGGCAGGCCGACGGCGGCGACCTCCGAGACGGTCGCGGCGCCGGCGCGGGCCACGAGCAGGTCCGCGGCGGCGTAGACGCGCTCCATGCCGTCCACGTACTCGACCTGCACGTAGCCGGGGGCGCTCAGCGGCACGCCGTCGTCCCGGGTGAGCTGCTTGCCCCGGCCGGTGACGTGGAGGAGCTGGTAGCCGCGCGCGGCGACCTCCCCGACGACGCCGGCCACGGTGCGGTTCATGGCGAGGGCGCCCGAGGAGCCGCCGGTGACCACGACGGTGGGCAGGTCGGGGTCGAGCCCGAAGGACCGGCGGGCCTCGGCGCGCAGCGCCTCCCGGTCCAGGTGGGAGATCTCCCGGCGCATGGGCATGCCGACGGTGACGGCTCCGCGCAGCGGGGTGCCGGGGAACGCGGCGGCCACGGTCCTGGCCCAGCGCGCGCCGACCCGGTTGGCCAGACCGGGGCGGGCGTTGGCCTCGTGCACCACGATGGGCAGCCCGCGCCGGGCGGCGGCGAGGTAGACGGGGGTGCAGACGTAGCCCCCGACGCCCAGCACCACGTCCGGCCGGACGCGGTCGAGGATCTCCCCGGCCTGCCGCACGGCGCCGAGGAGCCGTCCGGGCAGCCGGACGAGGTCCACGGAGGGCCGGCGGGGCAGCGGGACCCGGTCGACGAGCTCGAGCTCGAGCCCGGCCTGCGGGACGAGCCGGGTCTCCATCCCGGACGCGGTGCCCACCGCCCTGAGGCGGGCCGCCGGGGCCTGCTCCCGCAGCGCGGCCGCCACGGCCAGGAGGGGGCTGACGTGCCCGGCGGTGCCCCCGCCGGCCAGCAGGACCGACGGCGCGGGGCCTCCGGTGGTGGGTTCGGACGGTGTCATGCGCGATCCTCGTTCGGGGTGCGGGGGCGGGGGGTGCGGGTGGGGACCTGGATCCGGCGCGGCAGCCGGGTGAAGGACATCACGACGCCGACGGCCGCGAGGCTCATCAGCAGCGACGACCCACCGTAGCTGATGAACGGGAGGGGGACGCCGATCACGGGCAGCACCCCCGTGACCATGCCGATGTTGATGAACGCCTGGCCGACCAGCCAGGTCACGATGCAGGCGGTGGCGATCCGGACGAAGCCGCTGCGGGCGCGCAGGATGACCCGGGCCATCGCCAGGGCCATGACCGCGAAGAGGGCGAGGATCAGCACCGTGCCCAGCAGGCCCAGCTCCTCGCCGATGATCGAGAAGATGTAGTCGTTGTGCGCCTCGGGGACGTAGTTGTACTTGAGCCGGGACTGGCCCAGCCCCACGCCCCACCAGCCGCCCGAGGCGAGGGCGTTGAGCCCCTGCTGGGACTGGTAGCAGGCGTCGGTGGCGCCGCACTCGCCGAACAACCAGCCGGTGATCCGGTCCACGCGGTGGGGCGCGGTGACCACGGCCAGCGTGCCGACCAGCGCGGCCCCGGCGGCCGCGATCGCGAACAGCCGCAGCGGCGCCCCGGCGAAGAACAGGGCGGCCCCGTAGATCAGCACGAAGACGAGGGCCGTGCCGACGTCGTCGCCCAGCACGATCATCGCGGCGGGGATCCCGATGCCCAGCCCGGACGGCCACAGGGCCTGGCGCCAGTCGCGCACGGCGTCGCCCTGCCGGGCCAGGACCATGGCCAGCCAGATCGCCACGGCGAGCTTGGCGGCCTCGGAGGGCTGGAAGGTCTGCCCGCCCACCACGATCCAGTTCCGGTTGCCGTTGATCTCCTGTCCGAGCGGGGTGAAGACGAGCATGAGCAGCAGCACGGCGAGGACCAGCAGTCCGGTGGCGCCCCGGCGGTACCAGGCGGTGGGCACGAAGGACAGCGCGAACATCAGGACCACGCCGATCCCCCCGAAGGTGGCCTGCTTGACGAAGTACGAGTACGCGGACTCCTGCGCCGAGATCGACTCGACCGCCGAGGCGGAGAGGACCATCATGATGCCGATGGCCGTGAGCAGCAGCACGGAGCCGGCCAGCGCGTAGTAGGAGTGGATGAGGGGGCCGTCCACGAGGGCACGCCAGAAGCGGCGCGCCCCGCCCAGGGAGCCGCGGGCCGTCTCCGCGAGCCCCGCCCGGTCCTGCAGCTGCGTCACGAGAGCCGTCCCACGAGGTCCGCGACCTCCCGGACGAACGCGTCACCGCGGTGGGCGTAGGAGCTGAACTGGTCCATCGAGGCGGACGCCGGGGCCATCAGCACCGTGTCGCCCTTCCTGGCGACCTCGTGGGCGAGCCGCACCGCCTCGCCCATCACGGCGTCGCCCGCCGCGGGGCCGGGACGTTCGGCGGTCCGCAGGACGGGGACCTCGGGGGCGTGCGCGGCGAGCGCGGCCAGCAGCGAGTCGTTGTCCGTGCCGATGAGCACCACGGTGCGCAGCCGGCCGGCGTGCCGGGCGACGAGCCGATCGTAGGAGACGCCCTTGGACAGGCCGCCGGCGATCCACACCACGGAGTCGAACGCGGCCAGGGCGGCGTCGGCCGCGTGCGGGTTGGTGGCCTTGGAGTCGTTGATCCACAGCACGCCGTGGGTCGTGGCGACGGCCTGGATGCGGTGGTCGCCGGGCTCCCAGGCGCGCAGCCCCTCCCGCACGGCCTCCGGCGGGGCGCCGGCCGCCCGGGCCAGCGCCGCGGCGGCCAGCGCGTTGGCCACGCCGTGGGGCGTGGGGAGGGGGCCGGTGTCGGTGATGGAGGCGAGCTCGAGGGCGGAGCCCCGGCGGTCGTCGAGGAAGGCGCGGTCCACGAGCAGGTCCTCCACGACGCCGAGCATGCTGACGTCCGGGGTCTCGAGGGTGAAGCCCACGGCGCGGCAGCCCTCCTCGACGTCGGCCTCCTCGACCATGCGCACGGTCTCGGCCTGCTGGGCGTTGTAGACGCACGCCACCCGGGTGTGCTCGTAGATGCGGGACTTGTCCGCCACGTAGTTCTCGTAGCCGCCGTGCCAGTCCACGTGGTCCTCGGCCACGTTGAGCACCACGGACGCCAGCGGCGACATCGAGGACGTCCAGTGCAGCTGGAAGCTGGAGAGCTCCACGGCGAGGACGTCGTGCTCGACCGGCTCGCGCAGCGCGTCCAGGATGGGGGTGCCCACGTTGCCGACGGCGGCCGCGGTGAGCCCGGCGGCCTGCAGCATCGACGCGGTCATCCCGACCGTGGTGGTCTTGCCGTTGGTCCCGGTGATGCACACCCACTCGGCGGTCCTGCGCCCGGCGCGCTCGCGCACCCGCCAGGCGAGCTCCACGTCGCCCCAGATCTGGACGCCCTCGGCGGCCGCGGCGACGAGCAGGGGGTGGTCGGGCCGCAGCCCCGGGGACGTGACGACCAGGTCGGGGCGCTCGCCCTCGACGTCGGGCACGGCCCCCTGGGCCGCCTCCCCCAGCAGGACGTCGGCGGCGCCCACGATCCGCAGGGTGTCGGCCTTCGCCCGGTTCTCCGGGGTGTCCGCCCCGTCGACGACGACGACGCGGGCGCCGAGCTCGATCAGGGTGTCCGCGGCGGCGAAGCCCGACAGGCCGATGCCGGCGACGACCACGCGCAGCCCGGCCCAGTCGGCGTCCCACGTGGTGAGCCCGGCCAGGCGCGGCCGGTCCAGGACGGGGTTGTCGTTGCTCGCGTGGATCATTGGATCATTCCTCCGTGGGAGAGCAGCCAGTCGCCGTAGAAGACGCCGAGCGCGGCCGCGACGAACAGCCCGGCGATGATCCAGAAGCGGACCACGATGGTCACCTCGTTCCAGCCCTTGAGCTCGAAGTGGTGCTGCAGCGGCGCCATCTTGAAGATGCGCTTGCCGCCGGAGAGCTTGAAGTAGCCGACCTGCAGGATGACGGAGACCGTGATGATCACGAACAGCCCGGCGATGAGCACCAGCAGCAGCTCGGTGCGGGTGAGCACCGCGAACGCGGCGAGCGCGCCGCCGAGGCCCAGCGATCCCGTGTCGCCCATGAAGATCTTCGCCGGGGAGGTGTTCCACCACAGGAAGCCCACCAGGGCCCCGACCAGCGCGGCGGCGGTGAGGGCGAGGTCGGCGGCGTCGCGGACCTCGTAGCAGACCCCCTCGGCCACGGCTCCGCACAGGTGGGTGTTCTGCCACATGGCGATCAGCAGGTAGCCGCTGAACACGAGGATGGACGCCCCGGTGGCGAGGCCGTCGAGGCCGTCGGTGAGGTTCACGGCGTTGGTCGTGGCGGTGGCGATCAGGTTCACCCAGATCACGAAGAGGACGGCCCCGACCGCGGTGCCGGCGAAGGCGAGGTCGAGAGCGGTGTCCCGGGTGATGGAGATCGCCGAGGACGCGGGGGTCGTGCCCTGCGGACCGGGCACGAGCAGCACGAGCAGGGCGAAGGCGGTGCCGATGAGGCCCTGCAGGACGATCTTGCCCACGGGGCTGAGCCCGAGGTTCTGCTTCTTGGCGATCTTCTTGTAGTCGTCGATGAACCCGACGAAGCCCATGCCGAGCATCAGCAGCAGCGCGGAGAGCCCGGAGAGGGTGACGCCCCCGTAGGAGGGCCACAGCACCCCGGAGATCAGGTGCGTGAGCGCGTAGGCGACCACCACGGAGCCGAGGATCGCCACGCCGCCCATGGTGGGCGTCCCGCGCTTGGTGTGGTGGCTGGTGGGCCCGTCGTCCCGGATGAACTGGCCGTAGCCGCGCCGGGCGAGGAACTTGATGAAGGCCGGGGTGCCGAAGAGGGACAGGACCAGGGCGAAGCAGGCCGCCATGAGGATCTGGATCATGCCGGCTCGTTCCCGTCCGCGGAGGGGCCCGGGGTGGTGGGCCTCCCGCTCGGGTCGAGGGAGGCGTTGACGAAGGGACCGGCCGAGCGCCAGTGGTCGCCGCGCGCCGGGGCGTCGTTGCCCGGGGCGGGCCCGCCGGCGCCGTCCCCGGCGTCGGCCGCGACCCGGTCCCCCAGCACCCGGAGACCGGCGGCGTTGGAGGACTTGAAGAGCACGATGTCACCGGGAGCGAGCTCCTGGCGCAGGATCTCCTCGGCGTCCTCCGCGGTCGCCGCCCAGGTGGCCTCGTTGCCCCACGAGCCCTCGAGCTGGGCGGCGTCGTAGACCGGGCGGGCGAGGTCGCCCACGGCGATCAGCTTGGAGATGTTGAGCCGGACCACCATGCGGCCCAGGGCGTCGTGCTCCTCGATCGTGCTGTCGCCGAGCTCGAGCATGCCCCCGAGCACCGCCCAGGTGCGGCGGGGCGCGGACCCGGCGGAGCCGCGGCCCAGCTGGGCCAGGGTCTGCAGCGCGGCGCGCATCGACTGCGGGTTGGCGTTGTAGGCGTCGTTGACCACCGTGACGCCGTCGGCCCGCTCGGTGCGCTCCATCCGCCACCGGCTCGCGGCGCCCTGGGCGTTGAGCGAGGCCGCGATCCGCTCCGGGGCGACCCCGGCCACGAAGGCCGCGGAGGCGGCCGCGAGCAGGTTGGAGACGTGGTGCTCCCCGATGAGCCGGGAGACGATCCGGTGCGCGGAGCCGTCCGGGAGGTGCAGGAGGAACTCCGGGCTGCCGCCGGGCCCGAGGCGGATCTCGGAGGCGTGCACCCGGGCGGCCGGGACGTCGGGCAGCGCGTTCGCCGGGGACTCCCCGAAGAACAGCACGGGCGCGGCGGTGCGACGGTGCATCTGGCGGACCAGGGGGTCGTCGTCGTTGAGGACCGCCACGCCGTCGGCCCGCAGGGACTCGACGAGCTCGCCCTTGGCGCGGGCGATGTTGGCGACCCCGCCGAACTCGCCGGCGTGGGCGGAGCCCACGCACAGCACCACCCCGATGTCGGGGCGGACCATCCGGCACAGGTAGTCGATGTTGCCGATCCGGGTGGCGCCCATCTCGATGATGAGGAACCGGGTGTCCGGCTCGGCCTCGAAGACGGTCAGCGGCACGCCGACCTCCCCGTTGTACGAACCGCGGGGCGCGACCGTGGGACCCTCCGCGGCGAAGATGCCCCGCAGGAGGTCCTTGGTGGTCGTCTTGCCGACGGATCCGGTGACGGCGATGACCTTCACCTCGTGGTCGGCGCGCAGCTGGGCCACGACCCAGGCGGCCAGCCGGCCCATCGCCTCCACCACGTCGGGGACCAGCACGCCCGGGTAGGTGACCCCCGCGGCGTCGGAGACCTCGTGCTCGACGAGGGCGAGGACGGCGCCGGCGGCGAAGGCCGCGCCCACGTACTCGTGGCCGTCGGTGACCTCCCCCGGTTTGGCGACGAACAGCGTGCCGGGACGCGCCTCGCGGGAGTCGGTCGCGACGTGGCGGACGACGGGCGCCGCGGCGGCGGCGCCGACGGCGCGCCCGCCGGTGATCTGCGCGAGCTGTGCGGCGGTGAGGTCGATCATCGGTTCTCCCAACGGTCCTGCTGCCCGTCGGCCAGCGCGGCCCGCAGCTCTTCCCTGTCGTCCAGCGGGTGGTCCACGCCCCGGATCTCCTGGACCGTCTCGTGCCCGCGGCCGGCCACGAGCACGGAGTCGGTGCGCCCCGCCATGGCCACCGCGGCGCGGATGGCCACGGTGCGGGGCTCGAGCACGAGCACCTCCTGGGCCCGGGCGCCGGCGTCGCGGGCCGCGAACGCCCCGGCCGCGACCTCGGCGCGGATCGCGCCGGCGTCCTCGTCGTGCGGGTCGTCGTCCGTGATGATCACCACGTCCGCGTGGCGGGCGGCGATCTCCCCCATGACCGGGCGCTTGGAGCGGTCCCGCTCCCCCGTGGCGCCGAAGACCACGATCACGCGGCCCTCCTCGTCCGGCGGTTCGACGGCGGCGAGCGCGCGGCGCAGGGCGTCCGGGTTGTGCGCGAAGTCGACGACGGCGGTGGGCTGCGTGCCGATGAGCTGCATCCGCCCGGGCACATCCGTGGTGAGGGGGTCCGCCTCGTCGAGGACGCGCTGCACGTCGGCGACGTCGACCCCGGAGGCCACGACCATGACCACGGCGAGCGCGGCGTTGGCCACGTTGAAGTCGCCCGGCAGGCCCGTGGACACGCGCAGCGTGCGGCCGTCCCGGTGCCGCAGCGCGAAGGAGTGCCCGATCCCGCGGCGGGTCAGGCTGGTCAGCGTCCAGTCCGCGCCGTGCCGGCCCGGTCCGGCGTCCCGGTCCCCCGGCACGCCGCCGCGCAGGGCGATCGTGTCGACGAGGTCCGGGCCGAGCCGCTCCCGCGCGTGCTCGGCCATCTTCAGGCCCCAGACGTCGTCCTCGTCCTGGACCACGACGACGGCCCGGCGGGTCCGCTCCGGGGTGAGCAGCTGGGCCTTGACCGCGAAGTACTCGTCCATCGACCCGTGCAGGTCGAGGTGGTCCTGGGTCAGGTTGGTGAACCCGGCGACGTCGAAGCGGACGCCGTCCACCCGGTGGAACTGCAGGGCGTGGGAGGAGACCTCCATGGACGCCGCCGTGATGCCGCGCTCGCGCATGAGCGCCAGCAGCGCGTGCACGTGCGGGGCCTCCGGGGTGGTGAGCCGGGAGGGGATCGACTCGTCGCCGGCGAGGATCTCGATGGTCCCGATCAGGCCCGTGCGCCGGCCCAGGGCGCGGAGCACCGAGTTGGTGAAGTAGGTCGTGGTCGTCTTGCCGTTCGTGCCGGTCACCGCGATCAGGGCCGGGGCGGTCCCGTCCTCCGGCCGGGAGCCGTAGACGCGTGCGGCGATCGCCCCCACGGACCGGCGGGGGTCCGGGGCCTCGACCACGGGCAGCCCGATGCCGGCGTCCCGGAGGATCGCGGCGCCCTCGGCGTCGGTGAGCACCGCGGCGGCGCCGGAGCGCTGGGCGGCCGCGCCGAAGCGGGCGCCGTGGGTGCGGGCGCCGGGCAGCGCCGCATAGAGGTCCCCGGGGCGCAGCTCCCGGGAGTCCAGGGCGATGCCGGTGACCTCCACCGCGCGGGACGGCGCCGTCCCGCCCGCGAGCCGGGCGGTCTCCGCGAGGCTCAGCGGCCGGGGGCGGGCGGGGCGCATCGTCTGCGCGTCGTGTCCCTGCTGGGCTGTCGCGTCCATCAACGTCCTTCGTGGTCTGGGCGGCGGGTGGGTGGTCCGCCGGGAGCGGGGGGCGGGCCCGGGGGGTGGCCGGGCACGGCGATATGGAAGTCTAGTCGCCCTCGTCGGCCCGCCGGGACGCCTCCGGGGCGGTCCCGCCGGTCCCGGCGGCCCCGGTCCCGGCCGCGGCGTCGGCCCCTGAACCGGCCTCGGTGCCGGCGGCGGGCCCCTCCTCGGCGTCGGCCGGGGCGTCCGCCCCGGTGCTGCCGTCCTCGGGTGCCTCGACGCCCGGCGGGGTGTCCACCGGCGCCGTCTGCTCGCTCTCGTCCTCCTCCGGATCGTCCGTGCGCAGCGGGATCCGCACGGGCTCGGTGGTGGAGGGCGGGACGTCGTAGTGGCGCAGCACCTGGCCCATGATCTTGCTGAAGGTGGGGGTGGTGCCGATCGCGCGGACGTCACCCTGGGGGCGCTGGAGCGTGACCGCCACGAGGTACTGGGGGTCCTCGACGGGGGCGACGCCCACGAAGGAGGTGGTGTACCCGTCGTAGCCGCCCTCCGGGCTGGGGGCCTCGGCGGTGCCGGTCTTGCCGCCCACCCGGTAGCCCTCCACGGCGGCCTCCTTGGCGCCGCCCTGGGTGACGGTGACCTCCATCATGTCGAGCACCTGCTCGGCCGTCTCCTCGGAGACGACCCGCTCGCCCTCGGGCCGCTCGACCGGGGTGCTGGTGCCGTCGGGGGCGACGACGGACTCGACGACCCGGGGCTCCACCTGGACCCCGCCGTTGCCGATGGCCTGGAAGATCGTCGCCGTGCGCAGCGGGGTCTGGGCGACGCCCTGGCCGAAGAGCACGGTGTACTGCTGGCGCACGTCCCACTGGTCCGCGCTCGTGAGGATGCCGGGCGACTCACCGGGCAGCTCGATGCCCGTGGTCTCGCCGACGCCGAAGCGCTGCATCCACTCGTGGCGCTGCTCCGGGGCGAGCTTGCCGCCGACCAGGACGGTGCCGGTGTTCATCGAGTCGGCGATGATCCCGGTGAACGTGCGCCGCTGCTCGCCGTGGTCGAAGGCGTCGGTGATCTTCTGCCCGTCGATCTCCAGGAACGGGGGCACGGTGATCTCCGTGCGGGGCGTGGCCACGCCCTCCTCCACGGCGGCCGCCGCGGTGAGGATCTTCTGGGTGGAGCCGGGTTCCACGGCCTGGGTGACGGCCCGCGCCCCCAGGTCCTCCGCCTCGGCGGAGCCGATGTCGTTGGGGTCCACGGTCGAGGAGTCGGCCAGCGCGAGCACCGCACCGTCCTCGATCCGCATGACCACGGCCGTGCCCCACTCGGCGTCCAGCTCCTCGGCGCGCTCGGTGACGGCCTGCTGGGCGAAGAACTGGACGTCGCTGTCGATCGACAGCTGCACCGAGGAGCCGTCCTCCACCGGGCTCTCCTCCTGGGGCGCCACCGGGATCCGCACGCCGTCGGCGCTGATCTCGAAGGTCCGGCTCCCGTCGGTGCCGCGCAGCAGCTCGTCCTGGGTCTGCTCGATCCCGCCGAGCGCCTCGTCGTCCCCGCCCATGAAGCCGACCACGCTGCCGCCCACCGGGCCGTTGGGGTAGATGCGGTCGGAGGACGGCTGCCCGTACACGTAGGGCAGGCCGAGCTCGCGCACGGTGTTCCACTGCTCGGGCGTGACCCCGCGGGCCACGTACTCGAACTGCTTGTCGCCGTCGAGGGCGTCCTTGACCTCGGTGTCCTCGAGCTCGAGGGCGTCGGCGAGCTGGTACACCGCCTGCGTGGGGGTCACGGTCTCGGTGGTGCCGTCGGCCAGGGGACGCTCGAACTCGCGCACCAGGGACTGGTCGACCGTGACGTCGTAGCGCTGGAGCGTGCGGGCCAGGACGTTGCCGTGGGTGTCGCGGATCTCACCGCGCAGCGCGGGCACCACCTCCGTTCGGGACCGCTCGCCGGCGGCGGCCTCGGCCCGGCCGGCGACGTCGAAGCCCTGCACCCACACGAGCCGGATCCCGAGGACCACGAGCAGGCCGAGCACGAGGACCACTCCGATGTGGCTGCGTCCGATGCCGCGGGCGCGGGGGGCGTCGGACGTCGAGCGTGCGCGTGCCACGTGTCTGCCTCGTTCCTGGTTGCGACTGGGAGATGTCCGGGGGGCTGCTGCCGGCGGGGGCGGGGGCCGGTGGCCCGGTCACTCCCCGGGCGTGCGCTGCGGCGGGGCCGCGAGGGAGCCGCCCTCCGCGTCCGCGGCGCCGGCCGGCGCGGCGTCCTCGCGGGCGCTGCGCTCGGCGTCCTCCCGCTCCTGCGCCGCCTTCTCCCGCTCGCGGTCCTCGGCGCGCTGGGCGGCACGGTCCGCGGCCTCGGAGCCGGTCTGGTGGGCGTGGTCGACCAGGATCTCGTGGTTCTCCTGGGGCTGCGCGGGCATGGGGTCGCCCTCGACGGTCCCGTTCGTGACGTCGACCGTGCCCGAGTCCTGCGCGGGGACCATGCCGAGGTCCGTCGCCATCACCGCAAGGTTCTGCGGGGCGTTGTAGAACTCGAGGTCCTGGGTGAGCGCCTCGTTCTGCTGGCTGAGGGCCTGCTCCTGGGCGCGCAGCTCCACGAGCCGGTACTGGCCCCCGGAGATCTGGATGTTCAGCACCAGGATCGAGGCCAGCGCCACCACGAGCGCCACCAGGCTGAGCACCACGGTGGAGAACCGCTGCCGGCGTGCCCGGCCCGGGACCACGGACAGCGGGGCCCGGGTCGACCCGGCCCGCTCCTCGGCGGGCGGCGCCGGGTCGCTCAGCTGGCGGGCGGAGGTGCCCTCCACCGGCGGACGCTGCCCGCGCCGCCCGGCCCAGGCGCCGATGCCCGTGCGCTGGGAGGTCGGGCGGACGGGGCGTCGCTGGAGTCCGGTTCCGCTCATGCCGTGTACCTCTGCGCGTTCTGTGCTGTGGGGGGGACGTGCTCTCGGATGCGCTCCACCGCGCGCAGGCGCGCGGAGGCGGCACGGGGGTTCTCGTCGATCTCCCGGGGGGTGGGGGTCTCCGTCCCGCGGGTCAGGACCCGCAGGGTGGGCTTGTGCTGGTCGAGCTCCACGGGGAAGCCCTTCGGCGCCGTCGAGGCGGCTCCGCGGGCGAAGGCCTGCTTGACGATCCGGTCCTCGAGGGAGTGGTAGCTCATGGCCACCACGCGCCCGCCCACGGGCACTGCGTCCAGTGCGGCGGGGATCGCCCGGCGCAGCACGTCGAGCTCCTCGTTGACCTCGATCCGCAGCGCCTGGAAGGTCTGCTTCGCGGGGTGGCCCTTGCGGTGCTGGGCACCCTGCGGCACGGCCCCGCGGACGACCTCGACGAGCTCGCCCGTGGTCCGCAGCGGGGTCCTGGCCCGCTGCGCCACGATCGCGCGGGCGATCCGACCGGCGAAGCGCTCCTCGCCCCAGTCCCGCAGGATCCGGCGCAGGTCCTCTTCGCTGTAGTCGTTGACCACGTCCTGGGCCGTGACGGGCGCGGTGGAGTCCATGCGCATGTCCAGGGGCGCGTCGTAGGAGTAGGCGAAGCCGCGCTCGCGCTCGTCGAGCTGCAACGAGGAGACCCCGAGGTCGAAGAGCACCGCGTCCGCGTGGTCGAACCCGTGCCGGCCGAGGGCCTCCGGGATCCGGTCGTAGGTCGTGTGCACGGGGTGGAACCGGTCGCCGAACGGGGCGAGCCGCGCGCCGGCCAGTGCGTGGGCCTGCGGGTCCCGGTCGATCGCCACCAGCTGCAGGCCGGGGAAGCGCCGCAGCAGCGCCTCGGAGTGACCGCCCATGCCCATCGTCGCGTCCACCGCCACGGCGCCGTCCTCGCCGAGCGCGGGAGCCATCAGGTCCAGGCACCGTTCGAGCAGCACGGGAACGTGGAGCTGCTCGGCTGGGCGTTGCGCCATGGGCCCTCTCTTCGGCGGTCGACGGTGGATCGGTCTTCGGTGGCCGGCGCCGGGTCGACGCCGTGGTGCGGCGGCGGGCCTTCCAGGATCAGAACCCCATCCGCTGGCCGTCCCTCGAATCCGGCCTGGCTCAGGGGAAGGTGAGTCAGGACGGTGACGGCTGTGCGGCTGGAGATCTCATCCGGGAAGCGGCTCCGCGTGCTCCGCGGTGGTCTCGGCGGCCCTGCGCTCAGAAGAGCCCGGGCACCACTTCCTCCTCGGTCTCGGAGAAGACGGCCTCCTTCTCGTTCAGGTAGTCGTTCCACGCCTGGGCGTCCCAGATCTCCGCCCGGGTGCCCGCGCCGATGACGGCGAGCTCCCGGCCCAGCCCGGCGTAGTCCCGCAACGGCGGCGGTATGGTGACTCGGCCCTGCTTGTCCGGGACCTCGTCCGAGGCGCCCGAGAGAAAGACCCGGATGTAGTCCCTGGCCTGCTTCGAGGACAGCGGTGCCGCCCTCAGCTGCTCGTGGACCCGCTCGAACTCGCGGACGCTGAACACGTAGAGGCACCGTTCCTGACCGCGGGTCAGCACGAGTCCCTCCGCCAGTTCCTCCCGGTACTTCGCCGGCAGGATCAGGCGGCCCTTCTCGTCGAGACGGGGTGAGTACGTTC
The DNA here is from genome assembly GCF_013368965.1 of Kocuria salina. NCBI lineage: Bacteria > Bacillati > Actinomycetota > Actinomycetes > Micrococcales > Micrococcaceae > Kocuria > Kocuria salina. The sequence goes on along the minus strand of NZ_SSSF01000004.1, from coordinate 56,902 downwards.
CGAGAAACATGCTCACCGCCTCTCCAGCCCGAGAGTTCTCTCAGATCCATCTCTTCGCCCCACTTTACTCCACTTCACTCCCCGGTCAACGAACGCAGGGGCCGGGCGCCGCGGCGTGGCGCGGCGCCCGGGCGCCGCGACGGGCGTCGCCCCAGGTGGGCACGATGGCGCCGCGGCGGAGGGCGGCGGGGAGGAGCGTGGAGGACACCCCGGGCCCGCGGTGCGGGGCGCCGGCACCGGGCGTCGGGGAGCGCGGTGGAGGACGCCGCGGCCCGCGGCACCGGGCGCCGGCGGAGGGGTGCGGGGAGGAGAGTGGAGGACGCCGCGGTGCGGGCTGCGGGGAGGACGGTGGAGGAACGCTCCCCGGACGTTCCCGGGGTGCGGCCGGGGTGCGGCCGCGGCACCTCCAGGGCATGAAAAAGCTCCCCGGCGGTGCACCGGGGAGCTGATCGGACCCTGCAGACCGCCGTGCGGCAGCAGGGTGGGGGGAGGTGGAGGGGCCGGTCGGGTCGGTCCGAGCGGGCGGCGCCCTGCGGTCGGCTCCGGGTCCGGGCGGGGCCGGTCAGGTGGACGGGCCCCCGGAGTTGCGCTGGTCCCAGCGCTCCTCGAGGTTCTGCAGGAAGGGCGACGAGCGGCGGGGCGGGCCGCCCTTGCCGGGCTCCCCGCCGGGGCGCGGCTTGCCGGAGCGCAGCGTGGCGACGTAGACACCCGCGCCCATCACGACGAAGCCCAGGACCCCGACCAGGATGGAGTCGATGACGACCCCGCCCAGGAGGACGAGCAGGCCGACGACGGCGATCACGATCCCGAGGACGATGTTGCGGGTGGAAGCACCCCTGACGGCGCGGGACCCCATGTTCGTCACGAACCTCGGGTCGTCCGCGTGGAGCTGCTTCTCGAGCTGCGCCAGGAGCTGTTGCTCGTGCTCGGACAGTGGCACGGTATGCCTCCTCATCCTTCGGGTGCGGATTCCCCGGCTGTTCCGGCGCCGCCTGCTACCAGGATAGACCGTCGGGTGCTGATTTGGCACCGCGCACACGGCTGTCAACAGCCTCCGAGTTGCCCTCCGGACTCCGGGGTGCGGGAGGCAGGAGACGGGCGGGGCCGAGGCGCTCGGCGCCGAAGCGGGCGTGCACCCGGTCCATGGCCTGCTCGGCGGCCCCCCACTCCTCCTCGCGGCCGTCCAGGCTCAGCTGCAGGGCGTCCGTGGCGGGCTCCAGCCGCTCGGCGCGGATGCCGATGAGCCGGACCGGCTGGGGCCGGTCCCCGAGCTCCTCGAGCAGGCCCACGCCGTGCTCGAGGAGGTCGTGGGCGGACGTGAAGGGATGCTGCAGGGTCCGCGACCGGGTGATGGTCGTGAAGTCCGCCCAGCGCACCTTGAGCCCCACCCGGCGGGCGCGCAGACCCTGCCGGCGCAGCCGCGAGGCGGTCCGGTGGCTGAGCCGCAGGAGGGTCTCGTGCAGCACGCGGTCGTCCGCGACGTCCCGGGGGAAGGTCTCCTCCGCGCCCACGCTCTTCTCCTCGCGGACCGGTTCGACGGGGCGGGGGTCCCGTCCGTTGGCGAGCTCGTGCAAGTGGTGGCCGGCCGCCCGTCCGACCAGGCGGGTCAGCATCGGCACGGGGGCGGCCGCGAGGTCCCCCACGCTCCTGAGCCCCGCGCCGGTGAGCGTCTCGGCCGTGCGCCCGCCGACGCCCCACAGCGCCGAGACCGGCAGCTCCGCCAGGAACGCGACGGTGTCCTCGGGCTGGACGAGCAGCAGGCCGTCCGGCTTGGAGCGGGTGGAGGCGATCTTCGCGACGGTCTTGTTGGCGCCGATCCCCACGGAGGCGGTCAGTCCCAGCTCGTCCCGCACACGGGCCCGCAGGCCGCGGGCGATGCCCACGGGCGGGCCGAGCCGCCGGACCGCTCCGGCGACGTCGAGGAAGGCCTCGTCCACGCTGATCTGCTCGACACGGTCGGTGATGTCCCAGAACATGGCCATGACCCGGCGGGAGTAGGCGTCGTAGGCGTCCCGGTGGGGCTCGAGCAGGACGGCCCGGGGGCACATCGCCCGGGCCCTTGCCAGGGGCATGCCGGAGCGGACGCCGAACGCCCGGGCCTCGTAGGACGCGGAGAGGACGACGGAGCGTCCGCCCGACCCGGCCACGATGACGGGCCTGCCGCGCAGCCCAGGGGCCGCGAGCAGCTCCACGCCGACGTAGAACATGTCCATGTCGACGTGGAGCACGGCGCACTGCCGCCAGCGCTCCAGCCGGTCCCTCGGCGTCTCGGTCACCGCGTCCTCCTCCCGGGTCCGGCACAGCTTAGCCCTCGGCGCGGACATCCCGGCCGCGGTGCGGGCCCCGGCCCGGGCGGAGCGCCCCGGTCCGCTCACCGGGCCTTCGATAGGCTGGGGCGGACATCGCGGACGACCGGCAGAGGGCGTCCGCCGCCGCCCCAAGTCCGAGGTCGATCCGCCCATGACGTGCCCGCCCCTCCCGCACCACCCCGACGCCCCCGCCGGCACCGCGCCGCAGGCCCGGCCCGAGGACGCCTTCCGCGCCGAGGACGAGCGGTTCGTGGCGCGGCTGCACGCGGAGCTGGAGGAGTTCTTCGGCCGGCAGCGAGCGGTCCTGGGCGGCATCTCGGCGGACGCCCTCCCGCTGCTGGACGCCGTCGTCGCGCTCTCCGCCGGCGGCAAGCGGCTGCGGGCGCGGCTGTGCTACTGGGGCTGGCGGGCGGCGGGCGGCGACCCGGAGGACCCGGCCGTGGTCCGGGCCGGGGCGGCGCTCGAGCTCTTCCAGTCCGCCGCGCTCATCCACGACGACGTCATCGACCGCTCCGACACCCGCCGCGGCGCCCCCAGCGTGCACCGCCGCTTCGAGTCCGTGCACGCGGACCGGGGCTGGGCCCTGGACGGTCCGGCCTTCGGCGTGGCCGCCGCGATCCTCTCGGGCGACCTGTGCCTGTCCTGGAGCGAGCAGTCGTTCGCCGCGGCCACCACCACGGCGCCCGGCGGCCACCGCGCACGGGCGGTCTTCGACCTCATGCGCTCCGAGGTGATGGCCGGGCAGTACCTCGACGTGCAGGGCGAGGTCGCCGGCGGGGGCCAGGACCGCGACGGCGCGGTGCAGCGGGCCCTGGACGTCATCCGGTACAAGTCGGCGAAGTACTCGGTGGAGCACCCCGTGGTGCTCGGCGCCGCCCTGGCCGGGGCGCCGGAGCCGGTCCTGGAGCGCTGCTCCGCGTTCGCGCTGCCCCTGGGCGAGGCGTTCCAGCTGCGCGACGACGTCCTGGGCGTGTTCGGCGATCCCGCGGCCACGGGCAAGCCCGCCGGCGACGACCTGCGCGAGGGCAAGCGGACGGTGCTCGTCGGCTACGTCCGCACGCTCGGCAGCGAGGCGCAGATCGCGCGGCTCGAGGACGCCCTGGGCCGACCGGAGCTGACGGAGGAGGACGTCGAGGAGCTCCGCTCGCTCATCACGGCGTGCGGCGCCCTGGGCTCCACGGAGGAGCTCATCGAACGGCTCAGCGGGGAGGCGTTCACCGCGCTGGACCGGCTCGGGGCCGACGCCGTGCCGATGGCCGCGCTGCGCGGCCTCGCGACGGCTGCGGTCCGCCGCTCGTCCTGAGTCCGGCGCGCCGGGCCGGTCCCGCGGTCGGGGCCGGTCCGGCGCGCCGGTCAGGAGCGGGTCACCAGGCCAGGGCCTGCGCCCGGCGGCGGATCTCCGTCTTGCGCCCGTCCCGCAGCGCGTCGACGGGACGGCCCGGCAGGGACTCGTCCTCGGTGAACAGCCACGTGATCGCCTCGACGTCGGTGAAGCCGGAGTCCCGCAGGACCGCCACCGTGCCCTTCAGCGAGTCGACCACGGCGCCGTCCAGCAGGAAGGCGGCCGGCACCCGGCGGATGCTGTCGTGCGGGTTGCGGACGGCGAGGAGCGTCCCGTCGTCGACGAGGCCGTGGACGCGGGTGACCACGAGGCCGAGCTGCTCGGCGACGTCGGGCAGGGGCAACCACTCCTGGACGAGACCGTCCAGGCGGTCGAACTCCTCGGTGCTGATTCCGGATGTGTTCTTCACGCCCCCAGAGTGCCACGTCCGCCGGTGCCCGTGCCACGCGGGCCCGCCACGGTATGCTCGACCCGCGGAGCCGGCTGAGACCTCCGCACCTTCCCCGATCAGCGTCAGAGAGTTACTTCATGCCGTATCCCCCCGACAGCGACACGACCGACCCGAACGACGCACCGCGCTCCACCACCGCCGAGACCACTGCCGAGACCTCCGCCGAGGCCTCCGGGCGGCAGGACGACCGCTCCCCCGGCTGGGCGCGCCGCGCCCGGACGGGGTCGGCGGTCACCGCCGTCGCCGCCCTCGCCGCCCTGGGCGGGGGCACCGTGGCCCACGCCGCCCCCGCCCAGACGGCCCAGGTGGCCTCGGCGCCCCTGCTCGCCGGCCAGAAGACGACGAAGGCCCCCGTGCACACCGTGTCCCCCGGGGACTCCCTGTGGGCGGTCGCCCAGCGCCACGGCGTGGCCGTGGACGAGCTCATGCGGTGGAACGACCTCTCCGGCGCGGCGCTGCTGCTGCCCGGGCAGGAGCTGCGCCTCTCCGGCGGGGCGGCCCCGGCGGCCGAGCCTTCGAAGAAGCCGGCCCCGCCCGCGGCGGAGCCGCCCCGGACGGAGCACGTGGTGCGCTCGGGCGACTCGCTGTGGAGCATCTCGCAGGCGCGCGGGGTGTCGGTCCAGTCGCTCCTCGACGGCAACGACCTCACGGTGAACTCGCTGCTGCGCCCGGGCCAGCGGCTGTCGGTCTCGGAGCCGGCCCCCGAGACCGTGCGGACCGCCCAGGCCCCTGCCCCCGAGCGGGCCGAGCAGCCCCGGCCGGCGCCCGCGCGCGCCGTCGGCGACACCTTCCTGGGCCGCACGTACGAGGACGGGGTGGTGGACTCCGCCAACCGCCACCACGAGCAGCTCGCCGCCCGCCCCGCGCCCTCGCGCGAGGAGATGCGCCGGCTCGTCCACGACACCGCCGTGCGGATGGGCGTGGACCCGGCGCTCGCCCTGGCGCACGCCCACCAGGAGTCGGGCTTCGACCACCGGGCCGTGTCCCCCGCGGACGCCGTGGGCACCATGCAGGTCATCCCGGACGCCGGGGACTGGGCCTCGGGACTCGTGGGCCGGGAGCTCGACCTGCTCGACCCGCAGGACAACGTCACCGCCGGCGTGGCCATCATCCGGCAGCTGGGCCGCGCCGCGCCCAGCACCGACGTGGCCATCGCCGCGTACTACCAGGGCCTGCACGGGGTGAAGAAGTACGGGATGTACGACGACACCAAGCAGTACGTCAAGAGCGTCAAGACGCACCGCAAGCGGTTCGGACCGTGACCTGCGACCCAGCCTGCGCACAGCGCCCCGCCCTAGGCTGATCCCGTGCAGCACGCGCTCCCCGACCACCTGACCGGGACCGTCCTCGAGGGCCGCTACGAGCTGGGTCCGCGGATCGCCCGCGGTGGCACCGCCACCGTGTACCGGGCGGTGGACACCCGCCTGCAGCGCGTCGTGACGGTCAAGCTCATGCACGCCCACCTGGCCGAGGACCCGGCCGCGGCGGACCGGTTCGTGCGGGAGGCCCGGTCGGCGGCGCGGCTGTCCCATCCCCACGTGGTCTCCGTGCTCGACCAGGGCCACGCCCCGGACGGGGTGCCGTACCTGGTCATGGAGCACGTGGCGGGCTCGACGCTGCGGGACCTCCTGCGCCGGCGCGGCGCCCTGCCCCCGGGCGAGGCGCTCGGGCTGCTGGAACCGGTCCTCGACGGGCTGGCGGCGGCCCACCGCGAGGGCCTGGTGCACCGCGACGTGAAGCCGGAGAACGTGCTGATCTCCGCCGCCGGCCGGGTGACCGTCGCGGACTTCGGTCTCACCCGCGCCGTCGACCAGCACACGGCGACCGGAACGGTGCTGGGCACGGTCGGCTACGCCTCGCCGGAGCTCGTCACGGGGCAGCGGGTCGACACCCGCGCGGACGTGTACTCGGCCGGGATCCTGCTCTTCGAGCTCCTGGCCGGCCGCCGTCCCTTCGAGGGCGGTCCGCTGGCCGTGGCCCGCGCCCACGCGGACGGCGCCGTCCCGGACCTCCGCACCCTCGATCCCGGTCTCCCGGCCGGTGTGGCGCGGCTGGTCGCCCGGGCCACGGCACGGGAGCCGGAGCGGCGTCCGCCCGACGCCGGCAGCTTCCTCGACGAGCTCCGGTCGGTCCGGGCGGGTCTGCGGCCCGCGGAGCTCGACCGCCCCCCGGGACCCGGCGCCGCCCGCGGCACCCCGGCCGTGCCGGCTCCGGACGGCGCGGCCACGGCGGCCCTGGACCCCGCGGTCGGACCCACCGCGGCCCTCGGGGCGGGCGCCCCCACGGAAGCCCTCGGCCGGGGCGCTCCCACGGAGGCTCTCGGGACGAGCGGCACCACGGAGACCATCGGCCGGCACGCCCCCACCGAGGCCCTCGGCCGGGACGCTCCCACGGAGGCGTTCGGCCCGGCGGCCGGCCGGACCGGGGTGCCGGGTCCGCACGCCGCGACCCTGGGAGCGGCTGGAGCCGGGGCCCCGGCGGTCTCCGGCCGGCCGCTGCCGGCGCGGACCTCGAGCGGCTCCTCCGACCCCTGGCGGCCCGAGGTCGAGCTGCGGCCCACCCGGCCCCTGCACGCGGCGGGGACGCTGGCCCTGGTCGCGCTCGCGGTGGCCGGGGCGGCGTTCCTGGGCTGGCTCCTGGGCTCCGGTCCGGGCGGGACCGTGAGCGTGCCGGACGTGCGGGGAGCGGGTCCGGAGCTCGCCGAGCAGTACCTGGCCGGGGCCGGTCTGGGCAACGTCGCCGTGCACGAGACCGCGGACCCGGTGGCCCCCGCCGGCACCGTGCTCGGCACCGACCCGGAGGCCGGGGCCACGGTCCGCTCCGCGGAGCAGGTCGTCCTGCTGGTCTCGACCGGTCCCGTGCGGACCACCGCGCCCGACGTCACCGGGATGTCCGAGGAGGACGCCCGGGCGCGCCTCGAGGACGCCGGGCTGGCGGCCGGCACCCGGGGCCCGGTCGCCGACGCCGCCGCCGCCGGGACGGTCGTGGGCCAGCACCCCGAGGCGGGCGAGGCGGTGGCCGAGGGGTCGGCGGTGGACCTCGCCGTCTCCCTCGGGGCCCGCGCCGACTCCGCGCCCGGGGTGCTTGGCAGGCCCGTGGACGAGGCGGTCCGGCTCCTCGCGGAGGCGGGGTTCGCGGCGCGGGTCGAGGAGAGCCTCGGCGCCCCCTTCGGCTACGTGGTGGCCCAGACGACGGACGGGGCCGAGGTCGTCCTCACCGTCGTCTGAGCGGACGGCAGGAACGGCCCCGGCCCCGTCGGCCGGTCCCGCGCTCAGCGGCGGGAGAGGTAGCCCGCCACGAGGAACGCGATCTCCAGGGACTGCATGTGGTTCAGGCGCGGGTCGCACAGCGACTCGTAGCGGTCCTGGAAGGAGGACTCGTCGACGGGGTCGGCGCCGCCGAGGCACTCCGCGACGTCGTCGCCCGTCATCTCCACGTGGATGCCGCCGGGGAAGGAGCCGATCGCCTCGTGCACCTCGAAGAAGCCGCGGACCTCGTCCACGACGTCGTCGAAGTTTCGGGTCTTGTACCCGGACGGCAGGGACACGGTGTTGCCGTGCATGGGGTCGGTGACCCACACGACCTTGGCGCCGGAGCGCTCCACGGCCTCGACGAGCGGGGGCAGCTTCTCCCGGATGTTCTTCGCGCCCATGCGGGTGATGAAGGTGAGCCGTCCGGGCTCGCGCTCCGGGTCGAGCTTGTCGATGAGCGCCAGCGCGTCGTCCCCGGTGGTCTTGGGGCCGAGCTTCACGCCGATCGGGTTGCGCAGCCGGGAGAGCAGGTCCACGTGGGCGCCGTCGAGCTCCCGGGTGCGCTCGCCGATCCACAGGAAGTGCCCGGACGTGCCGTACGGGAGGTGGGTGCGGGAGTCGATGCGGCTCAGCGCGCGCTCGTAGTCCAGCAGCAGGGCCTCGTGGCCGGCGTAGAACTCCGTGGTGCGCAGGGCGTCGAAGTCCGCGCCGCACGCGTCCATGAACTTCACGGCCCGGTCGATCTCGCGGGCGAGCGACTCGTACCGGGCGTGGGCCGGGTTCGTGGTGAAACCCATGTTCCAGGCGTGCACGAGGCGCAGGTCCGCGAACCCGCCCGTGGTGAAGGCCCGGATGAGGTTCAGGGTCGAGGCCGAGGTGTGGTAGCCGCGCACCATCCGCCGCGGGTCGTGGACCCGGGACTCCTCGGTGAAGTCGAAGCCGTTGACCATCTCGCCGCGGAACGTCGGCAGCGTCGTGCCGTCGCGGGTCTCGTCGTTGGACGAGCGGGGCTTCGAGAACTGCCCGGCCATCCGGCCCATCTTCACCACGGGCATGGACGCGCCGTAGGTGAGCACCACGGCCATCTGCAGCAGCGTCTTGACCCGGGCGCTGATCCGGTCGGCGGTGGCGCCCTCGAAGGTCTCGGCGCAGTCCCCGCCCTGCAGGAAGAACGCCCGGCCGTTGGCGACCTCGGCCAGACGGTCGCGCAGCTTGTCCACCTCCCCCGCGAAGACGAGGGGCGGGACCGCGTTGAGCTCGGCGATCGAGGCGGCGAAGTCGGGGTGGTCGCGCCAGGTCGGCTGCTGGTCGGCGGCCAGCTCGCGCCAGTCGTCCAGCCCCGGGTAGTCGGCCGCGGAGGGCACCGGGGAGGCGAGGTTGCGGAGGCTGTCGGGAACGGTGAAGTCGAGCATCATGTCTTCCTATGTCTCGTCCGGGGCGGGGCCGGGCGCGGGATCAGGGTGCGGTGGGCCGCGGGGTGTCGTCGTCAGCGGCGCCGGGACGGTCGCGGTGGGCGATGGAGTCCGCGGTCCGGCGGGCGGTGTGGGCGGCGCTGCGCGCCTTGTCCTTGGCGTTGCCCACGAGCTCCGCCGCGGCCTGCTTGGTCTCCTGGCGCTTCTGCTCGGCGAGCCGCTTCTTGTGCTCCGAGGCGTAGACGTCCACGTAGACCTGGCCGGAGAGGGCCTGGATCGCGTGCATGATCTCGTCGGTGACCTCGCGGAGCAGGGCGTGCTCACCCTGCCGGCCCCGGTAGCGGGAGAAGTCGAGGGGCTCGCCGAAGATCGTGGTGACCCGGGCGCTGCGGCGGGGCAGCGGGAGCCTGGTCCCGATCGGCTGGACCTTGTCGGTGCCGACCATGGCGATCGGGACGACCGGGGCCCCCGTCTCGAGCGCGAGCCGGGCCACCCCGATCTTGCCCTTGTACATGCGGCCGTCCGGGGAGCGGGTGCCCTCCGGATAGATCCCGAGCAGCTCGCCCTCCAGCAGCTTGCGGCCGCCGTTGCTCAGGGACTTCGCGCTGGCCCGGCCCCCGGAGCGGTCCATGGGGATCTGGTTGATGGCGCGGAAGAACGCGGCCATCACCCTGCCCTTGACGCCGGGGCTGTTGAAGTAGTCGGACTTCGCCAGGAAGTACACCTGCCGGGGCACGGCCACGGGCATGAACACCGAGTCGGAGACGGAGAGGTGGTTGCTCGCGAGGATGGCCGGGCCCTCCTCGGGCACGTGCTCCAGGCCGCGCACCTCGGGACGGAAGGCGACGTTGATCAGGGGGCCGACGACGTAGCGCTTCAGAAACATGTAGACCATGTGGGAGGGGACTCCTTCGTGCTGATCGGGATGTCGCGAGGGTCCGTGCCGCTCGGACCGGGTCCGGCCTCCGGTATTCTCTCACGTCCGCACGGGCACCCGCGCCGGTCCGCCCGCCGACGGCGCCCGCCCTGACATCATGGACGCATGACGCCACCCGTCGAGGACCAGCACCTGCCCGCCCCCTCCGCGACCGTCGGGCCCGCCGCCGCGGACGATCCCGGCGCGCCCTTCCACCATCCGGCCGACGGGCCCGCGGGCGCGCTCGTGCTGCACGGCTTCACCGGCGTCCCGTTCAGCGTCCGCCCCTGGGGCCGGGCGCTGCACGCGGCGGGCGCCGACGTCGTCGGGCCCGTGCTGCCCGGCCACGGCACCCGCTGGGAGGACCTCGCCGGCGTCCGCTGGGAGCAGTGGCGCGACCACGCGGCCGAGCACGTGCAGCGGCTGCGGGCCCGGCACGACGTGGTGGTGGTGTGCGGGCTGTCCATGGGCGGGGCGCTCGCCCTGCACCTCGCCGCGACCCTGCCCGTCGACGGGGTCGTGGCCCTGAACCCGGCGCTGTCCCTCGTCAGCCGCACGGCCCGGCTCGCCCCGGCCCTGCACCGCGCGGTGCCGTCCGTGCCGGGCGTGGGGGACGACATCAGCCTCCCGGGCGTCACCGAGCACGCCTACCCGCGCACGCCCGTGGCGGGCGTCGCCGAGCTGGGCCGGTTCATGACCCGGACCCGGAGGATGCTGCCCGCGGTCACCGCCCCGGTCCTGGTGCTGCGCTCGCAGCACGACCACGTGGTGTCGGACGCCTCGCACCTGCAGGTGCTGCGCCGGGCCGGCGGGGACGTGGAGCTGGTGCGGCTGGCGGAGAGCTTCCACGTGGCCACCCTGGACCGGGAGGCGGACGTGGTCGCGGCGCGGTCCGTGCGCTTCCTGGAGGACCTGCTGGCGGGCCGCAACCCGGTCACCGCGAGACCGTTGCGCCCCGCCTCCCGGGGGGACCGGCGATGAGTGCGGGCCCGGGGACGCCGGGCGGCGCCGGGCACGGCCCCGAGGACGAGTGGAGCCGGATCGTGTCGGACCTCGAGGACGTGCGCCGGGCCGGGGACCGGCACCTCGCCGGGCCCCGGGACTGGTCCCCCGAGGACGCCGGGCCGGGCGCGTCCGCCGGGGCGGAGGACGCCGCCCCGGAGGACGCCGGAGCGGAGGCTGCCGGGACAGAGGGCGCCGGGGAGCCGGAGGACGCGGGGGACGACGACGCGCCCTACTCCCCCGACCCCGGGCCGGTCACGCAGGGACTCAGCGGCGGGGCACTGCTGTCCTGGACCGTGCTGGTCGGGGTGCCCGTGCTGCTGGTGGTGCTCTCCCTCCTGCCCGGCTCCCTGCCGTGGTGGGCCATCGTGGGGGGCCTGCTCGCCGTGGTCGGGGCCATCGGCCACCTGCTGCGGTCCCTGCCCGACGACCGCGACGAGCTGGACGACGGCGCCCGCGTCTGACGGGGTTTGCGTGAGCCAATTCACTAGACTGGAGCGGACGGCCCACCGACCCCGATCCGAGGAGAACCCCATGCGCCACGTCGCGACCGACGCCCTCGTGGACCCACCGGCCCACAGCCGCATCACCGACTTCCTCCTCATGCAGGCGGGCCAGGACGAGGATCCGCACCTGTACACCGTCCTGGGACCGGAGGGGGCCGCCCGCGAGGTGCGCGCCCGGGAGTTCCTCGCCGCCGTGCAGGGTGTGGCCAAGGGTCTCGTGGCCGCGGGGATCGAGCCCGGGGACCGGGTGGGCATCCTCAGCCGGACGCGCTACGAGTGGACCCTCGCGGACCTCGCGATCTGGTACGCCGGCGCCGTGCCCGTCCCCGTCTACGACTCGTCCTCGGCGCAGCAGATCGCCTGGATCATGGGCGACTCCGACGCCAAGGCCGTGTTCGTCGAGACGCAGGCCCTCGAGGACTCCGTGCTCGCCGCCTCGCGGGAGACGCCGTTCCGCGCCGCGGAGAACGTCTGGCGCCTGGACGGCACCGGCACGGGCCCCGACGAGCTCGCGCGCGCCGGCGCGGACGTGCCGGACGAGGAGCTCGAGGCCCGCCGCACGTCGCGCGGGCTCGAGGACGTCGCCACGATCATCTACACCTCGGGGACCACCGGACCGCCCAAGGGGTGCGAGCTGACGCACGGGAACTTCGTGCGGCTGTGCGAGAACACGACCCTGGTCGTCGAGGACATCATCCACCCGGGCGCCCGGACGCTCCTGTTCCTGCCGCTGGCCCACGTCTTCGCCCGCTTCGTGGAGGTGATCGCCCTCTACTCCGGGACCGTCCTGGCCCACACCCCGGACGTGAAGAACCTGATGGCGGACCTCGGGGCCTTCCGGCCCACGTTCATCCTGGCCGTCCCGCGCGTGTTCGAGAAGATCTACCAGAGCGCCCGCCTCAAGGCCGAGAAGGCCGGCGGGGCGAAGTCCCTGATCTTCGAGCGCGCGGTGACCACGGCCGTCGCGTACTCGAAGGCCGGTCAGGACGGGCGGGTCCCGCCGCTGCTGCGCGCGCGCCACGCCCTCTACGACCGGCTCGTGTACTCGAAGCTGCGGGACGCGATGGGCGGGGAGGTCACGCACGCCGTCTCGGGCGGCGCCGCCCTCGGCACCCGGCTGGGCCACTTCTTCAACGGGATCGGCGTGTACGTCGTGGAGGGCTACGGGCTCACGGAGACCACGGCCCCGATCGCCGTCAACACCCCGGAGATCGGCAAGATCGGCACCGTGGGCCTGCCGCTGCCGGGCAACGAGGTGCGGATCGGCGAGGACGGGGAGGTCCTGGTCCGGGGCACCCACGTCATGCGCGGCTACCACGGGCGCGAGGACCTCACCGCCGAGGCCTTCGAGGACGGGTGGTTCCGCACCGGCGACCTCGGCTCGCTCGACGAGGACGGCGCCCTCACCCTCACCGGCCGGAAGAAGGAGATCATCGTCACCGCCGGCGGCAAGAACGTGGTCCCCAACGTGCTGGAGGACCCCATCCGCGCCTCGGCCCTGGTCTCCCAGGTCATGGTGGTCGGGGACGACCGGCCGTTCGTGGCCGCCCTCGTGACCCTCGACCAGGACGTGCTCCCCGCCCGCCTGGAGCTGATGGGCCTGGACCCCGCGATGCCGGTGGCGGAGGCCGCCCGCCACCCGAAGGTCGTCGAGCACGTCCAGGACATCGTCACCCGGGCGAACCAGGCGGTCTCCCGCGCGGAGAGCATCCGGGCCTTCGAGATCCTCGACGTCGACTGGACGGAGGCCTCCGGGCACCTGACCCCGTCCATGAAGATCAAGCGGGCCAGGATCGCCCAGGACTTCGCGGACCGGATCGAGGAGATCTACTCGCGCCCCGCCCCCGAACCGGCCGCGGCCCCCGCCACCCCGGCGGAGCGGATCAAGGAGAAGCTCTCCCACGCGCACCTGCCGGGCCGCGGCTGACCCCGGGCCGGCCGGCGGCCGGTGGGATCACCGGCCGCCGACGAGGGCCCCCGGGGACAGCGGTGAGTGCTCGGGGACGTCGAGGCCCAGCAGGGCGTTCTCGACGACCTCGCTCAGGGCGGGGTGGATCCAGTACTGGCCGCGCGCCATCGTGTGCGCGTCGAGGCCGAAGGACATGGCCTGCACCAGCGGCTGGATGAGCAGGGAGGCCTCCTCCCCGATCAGGTGCGCGCCCAGGAGGCGACCGGTGCCCTTCTCCGCGATCAGCTTGCACAGCCCCGTGCGATCCTCCATGGCCCACCCGTAGGCCGTGGCCCCGTAGTCCTGCACCTTGACGGTGATCTCGCTGCCCTGCTCGACCGCCCACTGCTCGGCCTCCTGCTGCGTCATGCCGACGGAGGCGATCTGCGGGCTGGTGAACACGGCGGAGGGCACGAACCGGTGGTCGGTGGCCCGGAGGTCGCCGGGGTGCAGGAGGTTGTGCTGCACCGTGCGGGCCTCGGCGTTGGCCACGTGCTTGAGCTGGTAGGGCGAGCTGATGTCGCCCAGCGCCCACACGCCCTCGACGGGGCGGCCCCCGGAGAGGGCGCGCTGGTGCTCGTCGACGGCCAGCAGCCCGTCCGGCCGCACGTCCAGCCCGCCCGCCCGGGCGTCGAGCACGTCGGTGTTCGGCTGCCGGCCCGTGGCCACCAGCACCACGTCCGCGGGCAGGCGCATAACGAGCTCCGGGTCCTGCGGGTCGCGGAAGGTGACCATCACGGCGCACTCGTCGCCGTCCCACTCCTCGACCTCGCTCAGCGACCAGCCCGTCTCCAGCTTCCACTGCCGGGAGGCCTCGCGGGCGAACCGCTCGGCGATCTCCGGGTCGTGGTAGCGCAGGATCCGGTGCGAGCGGTTGACCTGGGTGACGCGCGCGCCGAGGCTGGAGAAGACGTGGGCGAACTCGGCGCCGATGTAGCCGCCGCCGACCACCACCACGCGGCGGGGCATCTCCTCGATGCGCATCACCGTGTCCGAGGTGTGCACCTGGGGCAGGTCGATCCCGGGGATCTCCGGCCGCACCGGGCGCGAGCCGGAGGCCACCACGATCTGGTCGGCCGTGAGGTCCTCCCCCGAGGCGGTGCGCAGGGTCCGCGGGGCGGTGAAGCGCACGTGCTCCTCGTAGACCGTCACGTGCGGCAGCGTCCGGCGGTACTCGAGCCCGCCGTGGGAGATCGCGTCGATCCGCCCGAAGATCCGGTCCCGCATCTCCCGCCAGCGCACGTCCTCCACCGAGACGTGGAGGCCGAGCCGGTCCGCCTCCTGGGCGCGGCGGGCCACGCTCGCCGGATACGCGTACATCTTCGTCGGGATGCAGCCGACGTTGAGGCAGGTGCCGCCGAAGGTCCCGCCGTCGATGATGGCGACGTCCAGGCCCTCGTAGTCCTCGGTGAGGATCGAGTTGCCCGAGCCGGAGCCGATGATGATGAGGTCGAATTTCCGCATGCGACCCATCCTATGCGCGCCCGCCGGGCGGCCCCCGCCGGCACCGCGGCCCTCCCGGGGGCCGCGGTGCCGGCGCGGGCGTGCCGGGTCAGCCGGCGGTGTCGAGCGCCAGCAGGAGGTCGCCGCCGGAGACCTGGGTGACCCCGGTCAGTGCGACCCGGGCGACCGTGCCGCCGGTGGGGGCGGTGATGGAGGCCTCCATCTTCATGGCCTCGATGGTGGCCACCTGCCCGCCCGCCTCCACGGTGTCGCCCTCGGCCACCGTCACGGTCACCGCCCCGGCGAACGGGGCGGCCACGTGGCCGCGGTCCGTGGGGTCGGCCTTCTCGGTCTCGGGCACCGAGGAGGTGATCGAGGTGTCGCGGACCTCGATCATCCGGGGCTGGCCGTTGAGGGTGAGCATCACGGTGCGCATGCCCTTGTCGTCCGGCTCCGAGATGGCCTGCAGGGTCACCAGCAGCCGCACCCCCTTGCCGAGGGAGATCACGTGCTCCCGGTCGGAGGTCAGCCCGTAGAGGAAGTCCCGGGTGTGCAACAGCGCCAGCTCGCCGTACTTCGCCCGGCTGGTCTCGTAGTCCCGCGTCGGGCCGGCGAACAGCAGCCGGTTCAGCGTGGCGCGGCGGGTGGCAGGGTCCCCGGCCAGGGCCTGGGAGTCCTCCGGGGCCAGCTCCGTGATCCCGACACGCACGTTGCGGCCCTCCAGGGCCTTGGAGCGGAACGGTTCGGGCCACCCGCCGGGAGGCGTGCCGAGCTCCCCGGCGAGGAAGCTGATCACCGAGTCCGGGATGTCGAACTTCTGCGGGTTCGCCTCGAACTCGGCCGGGTCCACGCCCATGCCCACCAGCTGCAGGGCGAGGTCGCCCACGACCTTGGACGAGGGGGTGACCTTGACCAGTCTGCCGAGCATGGCGTTGGCGGCGGTGTACATGTCCTCGATCGCCTCGAACCGCTCCCCCAGTCCCAGCGCGATGGCCTGCTGGCGCAGGTTCGACAGCTGCCCGCCGGGGATCTCGTGCCGGTACACGCGCCCGGTCGGGGCGGTGAGCCCGGACTCGAACGGGGCGTACATCCGGCGGATGACCTCCCAGTAGGGCTCCAGGGCGGTCGCGGCCTCCAGGGGGATGCCGGTGTCCCGGTCCGTGTGGGCCAGGGCGGCGATCAGCGCCGAGGCGGGCACCTGGGAGGTCGTGCCGGCCATCGAGGCCTCGGCCACGTCCACCGCGTCCACGCCCGCGTCGATCGCGGCCATCAGCGTGGCGAGCTGCCCGCCGGCGGTGTCGTGGGTGTGCAGGTGCACGGGCAGGTCGAAGCGCTCCCGCAGGGCGGTCACCAGCTTCGCCGCCGCCGCGGGGCGCAGGAGCCCCGCCATGTCCTTGATCGCCAGCACGTGGGCCCCGGCGTCGACGCACTGCTGGGCGAGCTCGAGGTAGTAGTCCAGGGTGTAGAGGTCCTCGGCCGGGTCCAGCAGGTCCCCGGTGTAGCACAGGGCGACCTCGGCGACCGCGGTGCCCGTCCTGCGCACGGCCTCGATGGCCGGGGCCATCTGCTCCACGTCGTTGAGGGCGTCGAAGATCCGGAAGATGTCCACCCCGGTGGCCGCGGCCTCGGCCACGAACGCGTCCGTCACCTCGGTCGGGTACGGGGTGTAGCCCACGGTGTTGCGCCCGCGCAGCAGCATCTGGATCGGGATGTTCGGCATCGCCTCCCGCAGCAGCCGCAGCCGCTCCCACGGGTCCTCGCCGAGGAAGCGCAGCGCGACGTCGTAGGTCGCCCCGCCCCAGGCCTCCACGGACAGCAGCTGCGGCAGCGTGTGGGCGTAGGCCGGGGCCGCGGCCAGCAGGTCCCGGGTGCGCACCCGGGTGGCCAGCAGCGACTGGTGGGCGTCCCGGAACGTCGTCGAGGTCACCGCCACCGCCTGCTGCTCCCGCAGGGCCCGGGCGAACCCCTCGGGGCCGAGCTCGACGAGCCGCTGCCGCCACCCCGGCGGCGGGGTGTGCTCGGAGGGTCCGTCGAAGGGAGAGCGGAACGGCTCGTCCTGCTTGTCGCCCGGGTAGCGGGGCAGCTTGGTGCGCGGGTCGATGCCCTCCACCCGCTCCCCGTTGGGCTGGTTCACCGTGACCTCGGCCAGCCAGGTCAGCGCCTTGGTGGCCCGGTCCCCGGAGGTGCGGGCCTCGAGCAGCTCGGGGCGGCGCTCGATGAAGTCGGTGGCCACGTTGCCGGCGAGGAACTCCGGGTCGGCCAGCACGGCCTGCAGGAACTGGATGTTGGTGGACACCCCTCGGATCCGGAACTCGGCCAGGGCACGCTGGGACCGGTGCACGGCGGTGGCGTAGTCCCGGCCCCGGCAGGTGAGCTTCACCAGCATCGAGTCGAAGTGCGGGGAGATCTCCGCCCCGGCGTAGACCGTGCCGCCGTCCAGGCGCACCCCCGCGCCGCCGGCGGAGCGGTAGGCGGAGATCTTCCCGACGTCGGGGCGGAACCCGTTGGCCGGGTCCTCGGTGGTGATCCGGCACTGCAGGGCGGCCCCGCGCACGGCCAGCTCGTCCTGGGCGATGCCCAGGTCCGCCAGGGTCTCCCCGGAGGCGATGCGCAGCTGCGACTGGACGAGGTCGACGTCGGTGATCTCCTCGGTCACCGTGTGCTCCACCTGGATGCGCGGGTTCATCTCGATGAACACGTGCTGACCCGCCCGCTCCCCGGCCGTGTCCACCAGGAACTCCACGGTGCCGGCGTTGACGTAGCCGAGCTCCTTCGCGAACTTCACCGCGTCCCGGTGCAGGGCCTGGCGGATCCCCTCGTCGAGGTTCGGCGCCGGGGCGATCTCCACGACCTTCTGGTGCCGGCGCTGCAGGGAGCAGTCGCGCTCGAACAGGTGCACCATCCCGCCCTCGTTGTCGGCGAGGATCTGCACCTCGATGTGGCGGGGCCGGAGCACGGCCTGCTCCAGGAACACGGTGGGGTCGCCGAAGGCGGTGTCGGCCTCGCGCATCGCGGCGGCCAGCGCCTCGGGCAGCGCCTCGGGGGTCTCCACCCGGCGCATGCCGCGGCCCCCGCCGCCGGCCACGGCCTTCACGAAGATGGGGAACCCGATGCCCTCCGCCTGCGCCAGCAGCTCCTCGGGGTCCGCCGAGGGCTCCGTGGAGGCCAGGGTCGGGATCCCCGCCCGCTTCGCCGCCTTCAGCGCCGCGACCTTGTTGCCGGCCAGCTCCAGGATCTCGGCCCGCGGGCCGACGAAGGTGATGCCCTCGCGCGCGGCGGCACGGGCCAGGTCCGGGTTCTCCGAGAGGAACCCGTAGCCGGGGTAGATCGCGTCCGCCCCGGACTCCTTGGCCACCCGGACGATCTCCTCGACGTCGAGATAGGCCCGCACGGGGTGGCCCTCCTCCCCGATCCGGTACGCCTCGTCGGCCTTCTGCCGGTGGATCGAGTTGCGGTCCTCGTACGGGAACACCGCCACCGTCTTGGCGCCCAGCTCGTAGGCGGCACGGAAAGCACGGATCGCGATCTCGCCGCGATTGGCCACCAGGATCTTGGAGAACATCAACACCCGTTCCGCACCCGGGGCCGTTCGGCGGACACCCGGGCACTGATTCGTCGAAGGTCGGACAACGTCGCGCACACGGTCAGCATGGCCGTCCGCGGGCGGTCCTGACCAGTGAACCACGCCACCCCGGGGCACACTGTGACTGCTGTCACAGAGCGACGTCGTGGTCAGCGTACACGGCGGCGGCGCGGGGGCGGGGCGGCCGCGGGCGGCTCCGCGCCGGAGCGGGGCGGAGCGCGCCCGCCCGGCTACGATGGGCGCAGCCGTCTCCTCGCCGCGGCCCCCGATCCCGGACCCGAGGAGCCGCTCCTCCCGTTTCCCCGCGAGCGAAGGGTGTCCCCTCCGTGCAGATCGTCAGCGTCAGCAGCCTCAAGGGCGGTGTCGGCAAGTCCTCCGTGACCCTGGGGATCGCCTCGGCGGCCCTGCAGGCGGGAGTGCCCACGCTGGTGGTGGACCTCGACCCGCACGCCGACGCCACGACCGGACTGGGCGTGCACCCGGAGCGCGGTCACGACATCGGAGAGGTGCTGCGCAGGCCGCGCCGGGGAGCGCTCGAGCGCGTGGTCGTGGCCTCGGCCTGGGCGGTGCGGGCCGGCCTGGACAGCAGGGCCCTCGACGTCGCCCCGGGCTCGGCCCGCTCGTCCCACCTCGACCGCTCCGAGTACCGGGAGAAGGACCTCGGCCGGCTGGAGCGCGCGCTCTCCGGCGCCCAGGGGTACGACCTGGTGCTGGTCGACTGCCCGCCCACCCTGAGCGCGCTGACCCGCACGGCGTGGGCCGCCAGCGACAAGGTGCTCTCGGTGGCGGAGCCCTCGCTGTTCTCGGTGGCGGGCACCAAGCGCACGATGACGGCGATCGCCCAGTTCGAGCAGAGCCGCACGTGGGCCGTGCCGGCTGCCGGGGTGGTGGTCAACAAGGTCCAGCACTCGTCGGTGGAGCACCGGCACCGCCTGGACGAGCTGCAGGAGCTGTTCGGCCCCCTGCTGGTCAGCCCGGTGATCCCGGACCTGCCCGTCTGGCAGCAGGCGCAGGGCGCGGCCTGGCCGATCCACCGCTGGCCGGGAGCGGAGGCCCAGGACATCTCCGGGCGGTACACGGCGATCCTGCAGGGTCTGCTCGACGGCTCGTCCTGAGCCGCCCGGCTCAGCCCGCGCTCTGCCGGCGGGCCCGGCGCTCGGAGAGCTCGTCCCCGGGCAACGGCTCCTGGGCGGGGGCGCGGTCCGCTCCGGTGTGCTCCCCGGGGAGCGCCGCGAGGGTCCCCTCGACCTCGCGCCACACCCGGCCCACGGCGATCCCGAAGACGCCCTGTCCGCCCTGCACCAGGTCGATGACCTCGTGGGGGGACGTGCACGCGTAGACGCTGGCGCCGTCGCTCATCATGGTGAGCCGGGCCAGGTCCTCCACGCCCTGGGCGCGCAGCGCCCCCACGGCGGTGCGGATCTGCTGCAGGGAGACGCCGGTGTCCAGGAGCCGCTTGACGATCTTCAGGACGAGGATGTCGCGGAAGCTGTAGAGCCGCTGCGTGCCGGACCCGGAGGCGCCGCGCACGGTGGGCTCCACGAGACCGGTCCGCGCCCAGTAGTCGAGCTGCCGGTAGGTGATGCCCGCGGCCTTGCAGGCGGTGGGGCCGCGGTAGCCGACGGACTCGTCCCGGATCACGGAGTCGTCGAAGAGGACGCCCTGGGTGCCGTGCGCCGGAGGGCCGCCGGGCTGCTCGCGTTCGCTCACGCCGCCTCCTCGCTCGTGGACCCGGTGCTCGCGGCGCCGGGAGTGGATGGTCTCACAGAGACGTCCGGATCCCCCCGGGAACACCTCGAGTACACCTTATGACGGTAGACCTCCCCGGGGACGGGGTCAAAGACATCAGGGGCCCGGACCCCGTGTCGGGCGGACGGGGACGGCTCAGAAGTCCTCGGGGTCGACGTTGTCGAGGAAGTCGCGGAACTGCTCGACCTGCGTCTCCGGGGGCAGCTGCGGCTCTCCCTCCCCCGCGCGGGGGGACGGCTCCCGCAGCTCCCCGTCCCCGCTCATCACGAGACCGGCTTCGTCGAGGACGGTCTCGGTGCACAGGATGGGGCAGTCGGTGCGGGCGGCCAGGGCGATCGCGTCCGAGGCGCGGGAGTCGACGACCGTGCCGTCCGAGAACTCGAGCGCGGCGTGGAAGACCCCCTCCTCCACCGTGTGGATCCGCACCCGGGTGAGCGTGCGCCCGAACGCGGTGGCCACCGACAGCACGAGGTCGTGCGTCAGGGGCCGGGGCGGCTCGATCCCCTGCACGGCGAAGACGATGGACGTCGCCTCGTTCGTGCCGATCCAGATCGGCAGGTGCCGTCCGCCCTCGACCTCGCGGAGGACGACGACGGGCTGCGCCGACGGCACGTCCATGCGGACGCCCGCGATCTCCATCAGGACCTGGTGCACGGCCACGTCAGCCCTCCACCGCGGCGCGCTCCTGGAGCGCGGCGATCTCCGAGCGCACGAGCGAGGTGTGGATGGTGAGGCACAGGCCCGAGATCTCCTGGGCGCGCTCGACCGCGCGTGCCCTCGAGGCGGCGTCCCGGCGGGAGGTGAGGGGCGCGACGGCGCGCTCCACGAGGCCCAGTTCCCGGTCCGCGGCGGCCTTGAAGGGGCGCAGGTGGCGCGGTTCCAGACCGTGGGCCGTCAGCGCGAGGGCCGCCCGGGTGATGGCGAGGGCGTGGTCGTCGAAGGCCCCGTTCTGCTCCCGGATCAGCCCGTAGCTCACGAGCTCCCGGACGAGCGGGATGCCGGCGCCCGTGCGGGCGGCGAGCTCCCGCAGGTTGTAGGTGCGCGGCGCGCTGACGACCGGCAGGGGGGCGGTGACCGGATCGGCGGGCTCCGCGGTGCGCCGGGCGTCGTCGGCGCGGGCGTCCTCGTCGGCGTCCAGCCGCTCCCGGATCACCTTCAGCGGGAGGTAGCGGTCGCGCTGGAGCTCCAGGATCCGGCGCAGCCGGTCCACGTCCGCGCGCGAGAACTTGCGGTAGCCGGACGCGGTGCGCGCCGGGTGGACCAGGCCCTTGTCCTCCAGGAAGCGCAGCTTCGAGGCGGTGATGCCGGGGTGGTCCTCGCCGAGCTCCTTGAGCACGGCGCTGATGCCCACCCGGGCCTCGTGCTGGACGTCGTCCCGGTGGGGATCGGTCTCCGCGGGGTCGGTCATGGCTCCCTTCTACTGGTCCGACTGCGAGCGCAGCGAACGGTAGAACGTGAACCGGAACTTCCCGATCTGGACCTCGTCGCCGTTGTCCAGCTGCGCGCTGTCCACGCGGTCGCCGTTGACGTAGGTGCCGTTCAGGGATCCGGAGTCGATGATCTCGAAGGAGTCGCCGCGCCGGACGAACCGCGCGTGCCGGCGCGAGACGGTGACGTCGTCCAGGAAGATCTCGGAGGACGGGTGGCGGCCGGCGGGGACCTCGTCCCGGTCCAGCAGGAAGCGTGACCCGGAGCCGCCGCTGTCGTGGGCCACGAGCAGTGCGCTGCGCGGCGGGAGCGCGGAGACCGCCGAGCTCTCCTCGGGGGAGAGCTTGTGGGAAGCCGCGTGCGAGAGGACCTCGGCCACGATCTGGATCGACGTGGTCTCCGGCTCCCCCTGGGGTGCGTTCGAGCCGTTCTGGGTTCTGGACATCTCTTCCCTCGACTGGTGACGTGTTGGTGGACGGGTCCTGTGGGACCCCTGCCCCGCGACCTCCTGTCCCGGCGGTCCCCGGGCGACCGGCCGGAGCCACCCGGTTGCTTGTCAGTGTACCGGGTGGTGGAGACACGGAGGGGCGGCCGGGACACGTCCCGGCTCGCGCGTGGTCGGGTCCTGCGCGGGTCAGTCGAGCTGGGCGGCGTACCCCTCGGCGTCGAGCAGCCCGGAGCGGTAGTCCTCGCCGGAGGGGCGGACCGCGAACAGCCAGCCCTCCGCGTAGGGGGCGGAGTTCACGGTCCCGGGCTCGGCCTCGAGCGCCTCGTTGACCGCGGTGACCTCACCGGAGACGGGGGCGAAGATGTCGCTCACGGACTTGGTGGACTCGATCTCGCCCACGGCGGCGCCCGCCTCGACGCTCTCCCCCACCTCGGGCAGCTGGACGAACACGACGTCGCCCAGCTCGCTCTGCGCGTGGTCGGTGATCCCGATGCGCACCGCGCCGTCGGCGTCGGGGCCCGCGATCCACTCGTGCTCGGCCGTGTAGGACAGGTCGGCGGGGATGTTGCTCATGGGGTGGCTCCTGGTCCGGCGGGTGCGGTCGGCTCGATTATGGCACAGACGTCCCCGTGGCCCGAGGGCGCGGGACCTCGCGGGTGTCGGCCGCTCAGCGGCCCTCCCACGCGGTGATCTCGGCGTGGATCGCCCGCTTGCGCTCCGTCCCCGCGAAGGACGCGTCCACCGAGTTGCGGGCCAGTGCGACGGCCTGCTCGTCGGTCAGTCCCAGCGCGTCGCGCAGGTCCTGGAAGACGTCCCCCACGTAGCCGCCGAAGTAGGCCGGGTCGTCGGAGTTGACCGTGACCAGCAGCCCGCGCTCGAGCATGTCCAGGACCGGGTGGTCGGCGAGCGTGTCGACCACGCGCAGCCGCACGTTGGACAGCGGGCACACGGTGAGCGGGACCCGCTCCGCGACGAGGCGGTCCACGAGCTCCGGGTCGCTCAGGCACTGGATGCCGTGGTCCACCCGCTCCACGCGCAGCACGTCGAGGGCCTCCCGGACGTACTCGGGACCCGCCTCCTCCCCCGCGTGGGCGACGACGTGCAGTCCGGCCGCCCGTGCCCGCGCGTAGACCTCCTCGAAGAGCGCCGGGGGATGGCCGACCTCGGCCGAGTCGAGGCCGATCCCGTCGATGCGCGGCAGCTGGTCCCCGAGGGAGTCGAAGAGCTCGACGGCCTCCGCGGCGGGCCGGTCCCGCAGGAAGCACAGCAGCAGCGTGCTGGTGAGGCCGTGCTCGGCGCGGGCGGCGTCGAGGGCGGCGCGGATGCCGTCGACCACCGTCCCGAGCGGCACGCCCCGGGCGGTGTGCGCCTGCGGGTCGAAGAAGACGTCGACGTGCCGCAGGCCCTGCGCCGCCGCGCGCTCGAGGTAGGCCCGGGTCAGCGCCTCGAAGTCGGAGGCGTCGCGCAGCACCGCCATCGTGGCGTAGTAGAGCGCGAGGAACGAGGACAGGTCCTCGAAGTCGTACTGCCGCCGCAGCTCCTCGACGGAGCCGTAGGGCAGCTCCACCCCGTTCTTGGCGGCGAGCGCGAACGCGAGCTCGGGCTCGAGGGTGCCCTCGATGTGCAGGTGCAGCTCCGCCTTGGGCAGGGTGTGCAGGTCGTTCAACTCCGGCGCTCCTTCGCGGTCGGCCCCGGGGACCGGAGCACTCGACGTCCCGTGCAGTGTATGCGCCGCGGTCGGCGGCGGGGCTCCGCCCCCGCTGCCGGGTCGCCCCGCACCGCCCGACCGCCGTCGGCCCCGCGGCCGGAGTGCTCTAGGCTCGCGAGCGGAGCCGCTCGGAGGAAGGAGTGCCAGATGTCCGGTGTCGTGGTGGTCGGACAGGTGGGACGGGATCTCGTGCTGACCGTGGCGGAGCTGCCGGCGGAGGGCGGTTCCGCCGACGTGCTCGAGCGGCAGGAGCTGCTCGGCGGCAAGGGCGCGAACCAGGCCGTGGCGTGCCGCCAGCTCGGCGCCGAGGTCGCCCTGGTGGGGGTCGTGGGCACCGACTCCGCCGGCACGGAGGTGCTCGCCCAGGCCGCGGCCGACGGGATCGACGTCGGCGCCGTGGTGCGCCGCGCCGGCGCCCCGACCGCGCTGCTCGTCGACCTCGTGGGGCCGCGCGGGGTCCGCCGCCTGCTGGAGGACGTGGACGCCCGGATGCTGCTGGACGCCGGGGACGTGCGCGCGAGCCGGGACCTGCTGCGCTCGGCGGACGCCGTGCTGGTGCAGCTGCAGCAGCCGGGGGCGGCCGTGACGGAGGCCCTCGAGGCGGCCGCGGCGGGGGGCGCGATCGTGGTGGCCGACGGCGCCCCGGCGGACGGGGCGGTGCGCCGGCGGGTGCTGGGCACCGCGGACGTGGTGCGCGCGGACACCGCCGAGACGGAGGCACTGGTGGGCTGGGCGCCGCAGGACGTGCCGGGGACGGTGCGGGCCGCGGAGTCGCTGCTCGCGGAGGGCCCGCGCGTCGTCGCCCTGGCCACCGGCGAGGGCGACGTGGTCGCCTGGCCGGGCGGGCACGTGCTCCTGCCCCACCTGGGCGAGGATCCCGTGGACCCCACCGGGGCGGGCGACTCGTTCGTGGCCGCGCTCACCGTCGCGCTGCTGCGCGGGGAGAGGCCGGAGTCCGCCGCCTGGTGGGCCGCGGCGGCGGCGGCCGAGGTGGTCGGCAGCGCCGGCGGCCGGCCGGACCTCGACCTGGACCGGCTGCGGGAGTCGGCCTCCCGGGCCCGCCGGTAGGCAGCACGGGCGCCGGAGGCGCCGTCCCCGGGAACGAGAGAAGGCCGGTGGTCCGCGTTCCCGCGGTCCACCGGCCTCGAATCGTCGGGCTGACAGGATTTGAACCTGCGACCCCTTGACCCCCAGTCAAGTGCGCTACCAAGCTGCGCCACAGCCCGAAGTGCTCAGTACGTTCCCGCCCCGAGCACTCGCATCACATTACAGCAAGCTCCGGCGGAATTCATCTCGGCGGGCGCCTCAGCGCTTCCGGTTCCGCTTCTCCCGCACGCGCATGGACACCTCGATGGGGGTGCCCTCGAAACCGAAGGTCTCGCGGAGGCGGCGGGTGATGAACCGCCGGTACCCTGGGTCGAGGAAACCGGTGGTGAACAGCACGAAGCGCGGCGGCCGGGAGGAGGCCTGGGTGCCGAAGAGGATGCGCGGCTGCTTGCCGCCGCGCACGGGGTGCGGGTGGGCGGCCACGATCTCGCCGAGGAACGCGTTGAGCCGCCCGGTGGGGACGCGAGTGTCCCACGAGGCCAGGGCGGTCTCCAGGGCGGGGACCAGCCGGTCCTTGTGCCAGCCGGTCTTCGCCGAGACGTTCACCCGCGGCGCCCAGGCCACGTGCGCGAGGTCGCGGTCGATCTCCCGCTCCAGGTAGTAGCGGCGGTCCTCGTCCATGAGGTCCCACTTGTTGAAGGCGAGCACGAGGGCGCGCCCGGAGTCCACGGCCAGCTGCAGGATGCGGACGTCCTGCTCGGAGAGCACCTCGTCCGCGGCCAGCAGCACCACGGCCACCTCGGCGCGCTCGAGGGCGGCCTGGGTGCGCAGGGACGCGTAGAAGTCCGCGCCCTGGGCCATGTGCACGCGGCGGCGGATGCCCGCGGTGTCGATGAAGCGCCAGGGCTTGCCGCCCAGCTCGATGAGCTCGTCCACGGGGTCGCGGGTGGTCCCGGCCAGGGGGTCCACGACGACGCGCTCGGAGCCGGCCAGCTTGTTGAGCAGCGAGGACTTGCCCACGTTCGGGCGCCCGATGAGCGCCACGCGGCGGGGCCCGCCGGTCAGCTCGGTCTCGGCCACGGCGGAGAACTCCGGCAGCAGGTCCGTGACCGCGTCGAGGACGTCGGCGGCGCCGCGCCCGTGCAGGGCGGACACCGGGTGCGGCTCCCCCATGCCGAGGGACCACAGGTAGGTGGCCTCGACCTCGAGCTGCGGGGAGTCCACCTTGTTGGCGACCAGGATCACCGGCTTCCGGACCTTGCGCAGCATCTTCACGATGGCCTCGTCCGCGGCGGTGACGCCCACGGTGGCGTCGAGCACGAGCAGCACGGCGTCGGCGAACTCCACGGCCATCTCGGCCTGCTCGGCGACGCGGGCGTTGATGCCCTTGGCGTCGTACTCCCACCCGCCGGTGTCCACGAGGGTGAAGTTGCGCCCGTTCCAGGTGGCCCGGTAGGAGACGCGGTCCCGGGTCACGCCCGGGGTGTCCTCCACGACGGCCTCGCGCCGGCCGAGGATGCGGTTGACGAGGGTCGACTTGCCGACGTTGGGGCGGCCCACGATGGCGAGCACCGGGGCGGGCCGGCGCACGGGGGCCTGGTCCCCGTCCTCCGCCCACTCGGCGAGCAGCGCGGCGTCCTCCTCGTCGAGCTCGTAGTCCTCGAGCCCGGCCCGCAGCGCCTGCGCGCGCTGCTCGGCCTCGTCGTCGTCGATGGCCGCGAGCCGCTGGGCGACGTCGTCCGTGGTGCCGCCGAGGATCTCGGCCTCGTAGGGGTCGTGGGCGGTGTCGTGCGCGGAGTTCTCGGGGTTGCCGGTCATGGCTGTCCTTCGCTGGGCCGGGTGCGGCCGGTCGGGGTGCGGAAAAATGTCGGGGGGTGTGCGGGGCGGAGCGGTTCAGGCGGAGCGGCCCGCGGCCCGGACGACCACGTCGATGACGGCCTGGACGGTCTGCTCCACGGTGAGCTCGGAGGAGTCGATCGTCACGACGCCGTCGGCGGCCTCGGTGAAGTTCACGACCGTCGCGTCCTTGGCGTCCCGGCCCACGACCCGGGCCCGCAGCTGCTCGGCGTCCTCGACGCCGCCGTTCTGCAGGCCGCGCCGGGCCATCCGGGCCCGTTCGTCGGCGGTGAGCAGGATCCGGGCGTCGGCGTCGGGGGCCACCACGGTGGTGGTGTCCCGGCCCTCGGCCACGATGCGCCGGCCGCTGTCCGCGATGAGCTCCTGCTGGCGGGCCACCAGCACCGCCCGCGCGGCCTGGTTGGTGGCCACGGCGCTGACCGCCTCGGTCACCCGGGCGCCGCGGATCTCGACGCCCACGTCGGTCCCGCCCACGAACACCAGCTCCCGGTCGGGGTCGGTGCCCTGGGCGAGCGGGAAGGAGCGGGCGGCCTCGACCACGGCGCCGCCGTCGGAGAGGTCCACCCCGCGGTCGAGGCACCACCACGTCAGCGCGCGGTACATCGCGCCCGTGTCCAGGTAGGCGAGGCCGAAGCGGCGGGCGACCTCCTTGGACACGCTGGACTTGCCGGAGCCGGAGGGCCCGTCGATGGCGACGACCAGCTGCCGGCCGGCGGCGGCCGGCGTCCCGGTGCCGGGTGCTGCGCTGCGGGCGGTGTTCGTTCCGGTGTTCACTGCACGACCTTCCATCCGCGCTCCTGGAGCGCCTCGACGAGTTCCTTGCGGCGGTTGGGCAGCACGGAGACCTCCACGAGGCCCACGGGCTGGCCCGGGGAGTGCTCGAGGCGCAGGTCCTCGAGGTTGACGCCGATCTCCCCGATCTCGGTGAGCAGCCGGGCGATCTGCCCGGGGACGTCCCCGACGAGCACGGTGAGGGTCGCGAACGCGCGGGGCGCGCCGCCGTGCTTGCCCGGGATGCGGGCCCGGCCGGCGTTGCCCTCCGACATCAGCTGGGCGATGTCCAGCCGGGCGCCCGGGGCGCGCGGGGCCTCGAGCGTGGCGATGAGCCGGTCGAGGTCCTCGCGCACCCCGTGCAGGGACGCCACCACGGGAGCGGCGTTCGCGGAGAGGATCTGCACCCACAGGCCCGGGTCGGAGGCGGCGATGCGGGTGGTGTCCCGCAGCCCCTGGCCCGCGAGGGACAGGTGGTGCAGCGGGGTGTCCTGCAGCCGGGAGGCCAGCAGGGAGGACATCACCTGCGGCAGGTGGGAGATCAGCGCCACGGTCGTGTCGTGCTCGCGGGCGTCCATGAACGTGACCGTCGCCCCGAGGTCCACGGCCAGGTTCTTCGCCGCGGCCAGCGCCGCGGGCGCGGAGCGGCCGGAGTCGCACACGACCCAGGGCATGGACGTGAACAGCTCGCCGCGGGCGGCCACGGGGCCGGACTTCTCCCGCCCGGCCATGGGGTGGGTGCCCACGTAGCGGGTGAGGTCCCCGCCCCGGGCGCGCACGTCCTCCAGCACGGACTCCTTCACGGAGGCGATGTCGAGGACGACCGCCTCCGGGTGGCGTCCCAGCGCCTCGACCACGGTCTCGGCGGTGACGTCGGGCGGGGTGGCGACGACGACGAGGGCCGGCTCCGGCACCCGGTCCTGCCCCGCCGCGCGGCAGGAGCGGCCGGCGCCGATGTCCTGGGCCACGGCCTCGGCGGTGGGCGAGGAGTCCTGCAGCCAGACGTCCACGCCGAGGTGGCGCAGGCCCAGGCCGATGCTGGCGCCGAGCAGGCCGGCGCCGACCACGAGCACGGGCCCGGCGGTCGCCGCGGGGGTCGGCGGTGCGGTGGGGGTCTGCGTCACGGGCGCTCCCTACATGCCCACCGAGGCGAGGAGGTGCCCGACCTCGGTCTTCGACAGGCGGCGGATGGTGCCCTGGCGCTGGTCCCCGATCCGGATGGGGCCGACCTCGGTACGCACGAGCTTCTCGACGGGGTGGCCCACGGCGTCGAAGAGCCGGCGCACGATGCGGTTGCGCCCGGAGTGCAGGACGACCTCGACCAGCAGGTGGCCGGGGGTGGAGTCCACGAGCCGGAAGGAGTCGACGGAGGCGATGCCGTCCTCGAGCTCGATGCCGGCCTTCATGGCCGCGCCGACGCCCTTCTCCATGGGCCCGCGGACCTGCACGAGGTAGGTCTTGGGGACCTCGTAGGAGGGGTGGGTGAGCCGGTTGGTCAGCTCGCCGTCGTTGGTCAGCAGCAGGAGGCCCTCGGTCTCGACGTCGAGGCGGCCCACGTGGAAGACGCGCTCGTTCTTCTGCTGGTTCAGGTAGTCGGCCACGCACGGCCGGCCCTCGGGGTCCTCCATGGTGGAGAGCACCCCCTCGGGCTTGTTGAAGGCGTAGTAGACGAGGTTCTCGTCGAGCTGCACGCGGACGCCGTCGACGTGGATCTCGACGGTGTCCAGGTCCACGCGGATGCCGAGCTCGGTGATGGTCTCCCCGTTGACCTGCACGCGGCCGGCCTCGATCATCTCCTCGCACACGCGCCGCGAGGCCACGCCGGCCTGGGCCATGAGCTTCTGCAGGCGCACCCCGTCCGGGTCGTGCTGGTCGAGCCGGTCCACGGGCGGGTTCTTGGGGCGGCGCTTCCGGTGCGGCGGGCGGTACGGGGTGGCGGGCATCCGCCGGGAGCTCTTCTCGGAGGACGCGAACGGGCGGGGCCCGCGGTCCTGACCGGTGCCCGTCGAGGACCCGCCCTTGGCTGCGCCACCCTTGCCGGCGCCCCCCTTGGCTGCGCCACTCTTGGCTGCGCCACCCTTGGCGGGGCCGCGGCCAGGAGCGCCCTTCCCGCCCTGGAACGACGTGCCGCCCTGGCCGGTGCGGGGCTTCTGGCCGCCCTGGGAGCCGGGGGCGCGGCGGCCGCCGGGCCCGGGGCGGCCGGATGATGAACGTGAAGTGGCCATGGTGGTGTCTCAGTCCTCGTAGTGGTCGATCTGGTCGATGCCCGGCAGATGAGGGGCGATGTCGGGGAGCTCGTCGAGCGAGCCGATGCCCATCTTCTCCAGGAAGAACGTGGTGGTGCCGTAGAGCACGGCGCCGGACTCGCCGTCCCGCTCGAGCTCGCGGATCAGGCCTCGCTGCACGAGCGTGCGGACGACGCCGTCGACGTTGACCCCGCGGATCGCGGAGATGCGTCCCCGGCTCACGGGCTGGCGGTAGGCCACGACGGCCAGGGTCTCCAGGGCCGCCTGCGACAACCGGGCGGTCTGTCCCTCCGCGACGAACGCGGAGACGACGGGGGCGAACTCGCTGCGCGAGTGGATCCGCCAGCCGGCACCGGTGCTGCGCAGCTCGAACCCGCGCGGCGCCAACGTCCCATCATACCCCGGATCGGCGGCGACGCCGTCGTACTCCGCGCGGAGCCGGTCGAGGACCCGCTGCACGGAGGCGACCGGGACCACGAGGGCGGCGGCGATCTCGTACTCGCTGACGGGCTCGTCGGCCACCATCAGGATCGCTTCGACGGCGGCCCGCACGCCGCCGGGCAGCGCCTCGAGGTCCGGCCCGCCCTCGGCCGCGGGGCTCACGCCGGGGCCCCCGAGGCGGCCGGGACCCCGTCCGGGGCCGCGACGACGGCCGCCGGGCCCGCGGCGTCCTCGGACAGCCGGTCGGCGGTCCACCCGGTGCCCGCCCCGGTCCAGCGGACCGTCAGCTCCCCCAGCGGCTGCTCCTGGGCGAGCTCGAGCACCGCGTCCCGGTACATCTCGAGCAGCGCCAGGAACCGCACGACCACCGCGAGGGTGGACCCGGCGTCCGCGACGAGCACCCGGAAGGAGCGCGGGGCTCCGTCCTCGAGCAGCCCGGCGAGGATCTCCGCCTCGTCCCGGACCGTCACGGCGGCCCCGTGCAGGTGGTCCACCCCGACCTCCGCGGGCGCCCCGGGGCGGGGCACGAAGACGGAGCGGGCGATCGCGGCGAACTGCTCCGGCGTGGTCCGCCAGTCGAGCTCGGGCAGCACGGCCGCCACGTCCGGGTCCAGCGGCACCGACCGGGGCAGGCGGGTGGACTCGGCCCGCATCCGCTCGTCGAGCAGCACGGCCACCTCCTTGAACGCCTTGTACTGCAGCAGCCGGGCGAAGAGCAGGTCCCGTGCCTCCAGCAGGGCCACGTCCTCCTCGTCCTCGACCTCCCCGCGCGGCAGCAGCCGGGCGGCCTTGAGGTCCAGGAGCGTCGCGGCGACCACGAGGAACTCGCTGGCCTCGTCGAGGGCGCGGGTCGAGCCGATCTCGTGCAGGGCGCGCACGTACTGGAGGAACTCGTCCGTGACGGTGGCCAGCGCGATCCGGGTGATGTCCAGCTCGTGCTTGGCGATCAGGGAGAGCAGCACCTCGAAGGGCCCCGCGAAGTCCTCCAGCTGCACCGCGAAGCCGCCGGGACCCTCGGGGACCGGCGGCTCCTCGGGGTGCATCAGGGTGCGCCGCCGCGCGAGATGAGCTCCCGCGCCAGCTGACGGTAGGACTCGGCGCCCTGGTGGGCCGTGGCGAAGGAGAGGATGGGCTCGGCGGCCACCGTGGCGTCCGGGAACTTCACGGTGCGCTTGATGACGGTGTCGAAGACCTTGTCGCCGAAGGCGTCCACGATCCGGGCCATGACCTCGCGGGAGTGCAGGGTCCGGGAGTCGAACATCGTGGCGAGCACCCCGTCGATCTGCAGGCGGGGGTTGAGCCGGTCCTGGACCTTCTCGATGGAGTCCACGAGCAGCGCCACGGCGCGCAGGGCGAAGAACTCCGCGATGAGCGGGATGACCACCCCGTGCGCGGCGGTCAGCGCGTTGACCGTCAGCAGCCCCAGCGAGGGCTGGCAGTCGATGATGATGACGTCGTAGTGCTCCTCGAGCTTGCGCAGGGCACTGGCCAGCACCTGCTCGCGGGCCACCTCGGTGACGAGCTGCACCTCCGCCGCGGAGAGGTCGATGTTCGCGGGGAGCAGGTCGACGCCCTCGACGTCGGTCTCCTGGACCACGTCCCAGACGTCCACGGAGCGGTCCATCATGACGTTGTAGACCGTCAGCTCCAGCTCGTGCGGGTTGGCGCCGAGGCCGGCGGAGAGGGCGCCCTGCGGATCGAAGTCGACGAGCAGGACCTTGCGCCCCAGCTCGGCGAGCGCCGCGCCGAGGTTGATGGTCGAGGTGGTCTTCCCGACCCCGCCCTTCTGGTTGACCATCGCGATGATCCGGGCGGGCCCGTGGGTGGAGAGCTCGGGCGGCTCGGGGAAGTCGCGGGCGGGACGGCCGGTCAGGCCGACGGTTCCCGTCCCGGCCTCGCCCGTGCCGGGGTTCCTCTCGTCGCTCTGCTGGCTCACTCGTGGCACCGCTCTTTCGTTCGTGGTCGCGCTCGGGCGGACCGGCCCCGGGCACGGGGCGGCCCGGGCCGGACGGGCCGACCTGGGGTTTTCCTGGACTCGATCAGCTACCAGGGTACCGCCGCCGCCGGGCGGCCCCGAATTCCCGGGCACGGTGGAGCCGGCGGACGACGACGGCCCGCGCCCGCCGCGCCCCTCTCGGGGGCACGGCGGGCGCGGGCCGGACACGGGTCCCGGTGCGGGACGGGTCAGCGCACGCCGGCACCGGCCGCGGCCTCGACCTTCTCCACGACGGAGTCCTCCACCCGGGCCCCGGGAGCGGGCTCGGCGGCGGGCCGGTCCTCGGCGGTGCCGTGCGAGTGGGCGGCCATGGTGGACTCGTCGAACCGGTCCTGGCCGGAGAGCACGCGCTCCACCTGGACGAGGTCGATCTCGCGGGTCCACTTGCCGATCAGCAGGGTGGCCACGGCGTTGCCGGTGAAGTTGGTCAGGGCGCGGGCCTCGGACATGAAGCGGTCGATGCCGACGATGATGCCGACCCCGTCGACCAGGTCGGGGCGGTGGGACTGCAGGCCGCCCGCCAGGGTGGCCAGGCCGGCGCCGGTGACCCCGGCGGCGCCCTTCGAGGCGATGATCATGAACACCAGGAGGGAGATCTGCTCGCCGATGGCCAGCGGGCTGCCCATCGCGGAGGCGACGAAGAGGGCGGCCATGGTCAGGTAGATGGCGGTGCCGTCCAGGTTGAAGGAGTATCCGGTCGGGACCGTGACGCCGACCACGGGCTTGGAGACGCCCACGTGCTCCATCTTGGCGATGAGCCGGGGCAGGGCCGCCTCGGAGGAGGAGGTCGAGAAGATCAGCAGGTACTCGCGGCCCAGGTACTTCATGAGCCGGAAGATGTTGATCCCCGTGACCGCCTTCAGGAGCCCGCCCAGGACCACCACGATGAACAGGACGCAGGTGAGGTAGAAGGCGATCATCAAGGTGGCCATCGAGACGATGGCCTGGACGCCGGTCTCGCCGACCACACCGGCGATCGCGCCGAACGCCCCGATGGGGGCGACCCACATGACCATGATCAGGATCCGGAAGACCAGGGCCTGGACGTAGCCGACGGCCTTGAGCACGGGCTTGCCGGCCGGGCCCATCTGCTGCAGCGCGAAGCCCACGATGAGCGCCACGAACAGGGTCTGCAGGATGTTGCCCTCGGTCAGGGAGGACAGCAGGGACGTGGGGATGATGCCGAGCAGGAACCCGATGGTCCCGCCCTCCCCGTCGCCGTGGCCCGCGTCCGTGACCTCGTACTCCGAGCCCTGGATGTTCAGGCCCTCGCCCGGGTGGATGAGGTTGCCCACCACCAGGCCGATGCCCAGTGCCATGGTGGACATCGCCATGAAGTAGGCCAGGGCCAGGCCGCCGACCTTGCCGACGGTCGCCGCCTTGGCGATGGAGCCGACGCCCAGGACGATCGTGCAGAAGATGATGGGGGCGATCATCATCTTGATCAGGGCGATGAACGCGGTGCCGACCGGCTTGAGCGTCTGGGCGAACTCGGGGGCCAGGAGGCCCAGGACGGCGCCGGCGACGACGGCGACGATCACGAAGACGTACAGGTAGTGCGTCCTGTCCTTCTTCTGCTTCTGGGCGGGCGGCTGCGGGTCGACGGGGTCCGTGGCGACGGTGGCCATGCTTGTCCTCCGGTTCGGGTGGGTAGCGCGGTGGGGTGGAGCGCGGGACCCGGGATCGGGCCGATGTGACGAGTCTCACCGCGGCCCGGCGCCCTGTCGTGTTGTGGTCATAATGGTCGTGACGCCCACCACAAGAGAGGGAGGGACGACCGGGAGATCAAGGAGCGGACATGTCCCTGGCCCGGCGCTTCTTCCTGATGCAGCTCGCCGTCGTCGCGCTGGTGACCCTCGCCGTCTCCCTCGTCCTGTTCGCCCACGAGCGCGGCGCGGTCGTGGAGCGCGCCGAGGCGGTGACCCGGGTCCTCGCCACGGCCCTCGCGGACGACCCGTACGTGCTCGAGGCGGTGGGCGGGCCGGACCCGCACGCCGTGCTGCAGCCGCTCACGGACCGGCTGCTCGCGGACACGGACCTCGACTTCGTCACGATCATGGCCCCGGACGGCACCCGCTGGACGCACCCCCTGCCCTCCTCGGTCGGCGAGGCCTACCGCGGGGACCGCTCGCACGCGCTCGCCGGGCAGACCTGGACCAGCACGGAGCGCGGCAACCTCGGCCCCTCCGTGCGCACGATCGCCCCGGTCCGGGACGGGGACGGCACGGTCGTGGCGCTCGTGGCCACCGGTGTCCTCCTCGAGGCCGTCTCGCAGCAGGCGCTCGCCCAGCTGCCGGCGGTGCTCCTCGTCGGGCTGCTGCTGCTGGCCGCGTCGGCGACAGTCGCGGCCCTCGGCTCCCGGTACCTGGGCCGGGTCACCCACGGCTGGGGGCCGGAGGAGCTCGCCCAGGTGCACGCGCTGCACGACGCCGTGCTCAACGAGGCCACGGAGGGCCTCCTGCTCGTGGACACGACCGGCGCGGTGCAGGTGCTCAACGCCCGGGCGCGGGAGCTGCTCGGGGTCCGGGCCCCGGCGGCCCCGGGACCGGCCAGGCACGAACCCCTCCCCGTCGCGGACCTGGACCTGCCGGACGCGCTGGCGGTCCTCCTGCGCGCCGGCGCGCCCGTGCAGGAGCAGTGGTTCGTGGTCGGGGAGCGCACCCTCATCGTCTCGGCCCTCCCGGCCCGCGGAGCGCTCGCGGGGCGCGGCACGATCGTGATCCTGCGGGACCACACCGAGATCTCGCGGCTCTCGGGACAGCTGCGCGCCACCGCGGCGCTGGCCGGGGCGCTGCGGGCCCAGACCCACGAGCACGCCAACCGCATGCACACGGTCGTCTCCCTACTGGAGCTCGGCCGGGACGAGGAGGCCCTCGGCTTCGCCTCGGCGGACATGGTGCGCACCCGGGTGCTGTCCGACGACCTACTCGCCCACCTCGACGACCCGTTCCTCGCGGCCCTGCTGGTCGGCAAGACCGCCGCGGCCCACGAGCGCGGCGTGGAGCTGGAGGTCGTCGTCGACCCGGACGCGCCCCGGATCCCCGTCTCCCCCGCCGACCTCGTGACCCTCGTCGGCAACCTCGTCGACAACGCCGTCGAGGCCGCCGCGGCCAACGCCGACCGGGTCCGCCCGGTCGTCGAGGTCGAGATCGCCCGGGCGCCCGACGCCGCGGACCCCGCCCGGGACGCGGTCGTGATCACCGTCGCCGACACCGGGATGGGGGTCCCCGACGACCTCGCCCGGGAGGTGTTCGAGCTCGGCGTCACCACGAAGCCGGCCGGCCCGGAGGGCCGCGGCGTGGGCCTGCACCTGGTGCGGGAGGTCGTCGAGCGGTGGGGCGCGCGGATCGAGCACCGCAACGACGGCGGGGCCGTGTTCACGGTGACCGTCCCGGTGGCCCGCGACGCCGCGGCGGGGCGGGCCCCGTGAGCGCGCCGGTCCGCGTCCTGGTCGTCGACGACGAGCCGCTCACCGCCGCCGCCCACGCCCAGTACGTCGAGCGCTCACCGGGCTTCGAGGCGGCCGCCACCGCCGTGTCCGGGCGGACGGCCGTGCAGGCCGTGCAGGCCGCCCGGCGGGCGGGGCGACCCGTGGACCTGGTGCTGCTGGACGTGAACCTGCCGGACATGTCCGGTCTCGACGTGGCACGGACCCTGCGCGCCCGCGGCGAGACGGTGGACCTGCTGGTGATCACGGCGCACCGGGACGTGGCGACCGTCCGGGCCGCGAGCACCCTGGGCGTGGTCGGCTACCTCATCAAGCCCTTCACCTACGCCGTGTTCGAGGAGAAGCTCGACGCCTACCGGCGCTACCGCTCCGCCCTGGGCGC
Source organism: Kocuria salina (assembly GCF_013368965.1). NCBI lineage: Bacteria > Bacillati > Actinomycetota > Actinomycetes > Micrococcales > Micrococcaceae > Kocuria > Kocuria salina. The sequence continues at coordinate 21,218 of NZ_SSSF01000004.1, read as the reverse complement.
GGCCGGGACGGTGGGCCAGGCGGAGGTGGACCGCGCGTTCGCGGCCCTGGGCGCGCCCACCCGCCCGGACGCGCCCAAGGGCCTGTCCCCGCAGACCCTCGAGTCCGTCACCGCGCTGATCCGGGGCGGGGAGTGGCTCTCGGCCGGTGAGGTCGCCGAGCGCAGCACGCTGTCCCGGGTCACGGCGCGGCGCTACCTCGAGCACCTGACGGCCCGGGGCCTCGTGCAGCGCCGCCCACGCCACGGCACCCCCGGGCGGCCCGAGCTCGAGTACGGCTGGGCCGGGCAGGACGTCTCCCCCGGCCGCTGACCCCGTGCCGTGCGCCGGAGCGTCACGAACCGCTCGGCGGGCGCAGCACGCCCTCGAGGGCCTCGAGCACGGAGGCGTCCTCGATCGTCGAGGGCACGGTGTAGTCCTCGCCGTCGGCCATCTGCCGCATGGTCTTGCGCAGGATCTTCCCCGAGCGGGTCTTGGGGAGCCCCTCCACCACGGCCACGTCCTTGAAGTCCGCCACCGCCCCGATCTGCCGGCGCACGAGCGCCACGAGCTCCTCCCGGAGCTGCTCCGGCGGGACGTCGGCACCGGTCTTGAGCACCACGTACCCGGACGGCCGCTGGCCCTTCAGCGGGTCCCCCACCCCGATCACGGCGCACTCGGCCACCGCCGGGTGGGAGGCGAGGACCTGCTCCATGGCCCCGGTGGACAGGCGGTGCCCGGAGACGTTGATGACGTCGTCGGTGCGCCCCATGACGTAGACGTAGCCGTCCTCGTCCACGTGGCCGGAGTCGCCCGTGGCGTAGTAGCCGGGGAACGCGCTGAGGTAGGAGTCCACGAACCGCTGGTCGTCGCCCCACAGCGTGGGGAGCGTGCCCGGCGGCAGCGGGAGGCGCAGGGCGATGTTGCCCTCCTCGCCGGTCTCCACCGGCCGGCCCAGCGGGTCCAGGATCTCCACCCGGTAGCCCGGCACCGGCACGGACGGCGAGCCGGCCTTCAGGGGCAGCCGCTCGATCCCGAAGGGGTTGGCGCAGATGGCCCACCCCGTCTCCGTCTGCCACCAGTGGTCGACGACCGGGACGCCCAGCACCCGGGCGGCCCAGTGGTACGTCTCCGGGTCGAGCCGCTCCCCCGCCACGAACAGGGCCCGCAGGGAGCCGATGTCGTGCCGGCGCACCAGCTCGCCCTCGGGATCCGCCCGGCGGATGGCCCGCAGGGCCGTGGGCGCCGTGAACAGCACCTTGACGCCGTGGTCCTCGACACGCTGCCAGAACGCCCCGGCGTCCGGGGTGCCCACGGGCTTGCCCTCGTAGAGCACGGTCGTGGCGCCGGCCAGGAGCGGGCCGTAGACGATGTAGGAGTGGCCCACCACCCAGCCGACGTCGGACGCGGTCCACATCACCTCGCCGGGGCCGACGTCGTAAATGTGGCGCATGGACCACGTCAGGGCCACGGCGTGCCCGCCGTTGTCGCGGACCACGCCCTTGGGGGTCCCGGTGGTCCCGGAGGTGTACAGGACGTAGAGCGGGTCGGTGGCCGCGACCGGGACGGGCGCCGCGGGCTCGGCACCCTCGACGGCCTCCGCCCAGTCGAGCCACTCGACGGCCGGCTGCCCGCCGGCCCCGGCCCGGCCCCGGGCGTCCTCGAGCGTCGTCTCGAACCCCGGGCGCTCGTGCACCACCACCGTCCCGGGGGCGTGCTCGGCGAGCCGCAGGGCCTCCTCGATGGCCGGGATGTACTCGATCCGCCGCCTCGGCTCCACCCCGCCGGTCGTGGTCACCACCACGACCGGCCGGGAGTCGTCGATGCGGGAGGCGAGCTCCTTCGGGGCGAACCCGCCGAAGACCACCGAGTGCACCGCACCCAGCCGGGCGCAGGCGAGCATCGCCACGACGGCCTGCGGGATCATCGGGAGGTAGACGAGCACCCGGTCGCCCTTGCCCACCCCCCGGGCGGCGAGCGCCCCGGCGAACAGGGCGACGTCGTCCCGCAGGCGCGCGTAGCTGAACCGCTCCTGGACCCCCAGCACCGCGGAGTCGTAGACGAGCGCGGTGCGCTCGCCGTGACCGGCCTCCACATGTCGGTCGAGGGCGTTGTAGGAGGTGTTGAGCTCGCCGTCGGGGAACCAGCGGTAGAGCGGGGCTGCGGTGTCGTCGAGGGCGGTGGTGGGCTCGCGCACCCAGTCCACGGCGCGGGCGGCGTCGAGCCAGAACCCCTCCGGGTCCTGCACGCTGCGGCGGTAGACCTCCGCGTAGCCCTCGGCCGGCGGCGGTGTTCGGTGGTCGGTGCTCATGGGTCCCTCCCAGGGGTTGCGGTCCTGCCGGACACCCTAGTGGTGCAGGTCACACACGACAAGACCTGTGTATACACAGATGCACGATCGAGCCGATCCGGACCAAATCCCTCGTCAACTGCACCGAACTGTGTATACAATGCTCGTGCATTGTGATGCCTGTCACCCAGAGTCCGCGGCGCACTCCCCGTCGCGGGCGACAAGAGCGAGGAGGGAGCCGTGCGAGCCAGCGACCGCGCCTACGAGGCCCTGCGCGAGGACATCGTCGAATGGCGGCTGCTCCCGGGCCAGGTGCTCGGCGAGGTCGAGCAGTCGGAGCGCTTCGGCATCTCGCGCACGCCGATCCGCGAGGCCCTCAGCCGGCTCACCGCCGACGGTCTCGCGGAGGCGCACCGAGGCCGCGGCGTCGTGGTCTCCCAGGTCTCCCTCGAGGACGTCCGCGCCCTGTTCGAGCTGCGGGAGGCCCTCGACTGCCGGGCGGCCCGGCTGGCCGCCCGGCGCCGCGACCCCGTCGCGTTCCAGGAGCTGGCCGCCGAGCTCGAGGCGGTCGTGGCCCAGCTCCACGGGCCGGGCACGGACCGGGCCGGGTACTACGACCTCGTGGAGCGCATGGACCGCGCCATCGACGAGGCCACGGCCAATCCGTACCTCACCGCGGCCCAGCGCTCCCTGCGCCTGCACCTGGCCCGGGTGCGCAAGCTCTCCCGCACCAACCCCGACCGGCTCGCGCGCGCCGCCGCCGAGCACGCCCAGATCGCCCGCGCCGTCGCGGAGGGCTCCGAGGAGCTCGCCGAGGCGGCGACCCGTGTGCACCTGGCCAACTCGCTGCAGGCAGTCCTGACCACCCCTGTCCGGGAGTGGGTCCAGCCCGCTCCCCCGCTCGAGGCCGCCGGCTGAGCGCGGACACCCCATCGACCGCCGCCGGCGGTCGTCCGTCCCCACGAGAGGAACTCCCATGACCGTTCTCCATTCCGTGCGCGTCCACCCGTCCAAGGACAACCTGCCCCGCGAGGAGCAGCTGGCCTGGAAGATGGCCGAGGTCGCCGCCGACCCGGTCGAGGTCACCCCCGAGGTGACGGAGATGGTGATCAACCGGGTCCTGGACAACGCCTCGGTCGCGATCGCCTCCCTCAACCGCGACCCGATCGTCTCCGCCCGGGACCAGGCCCTGGCCCACGCGCCCACCCCGGGCGGCACGGGCTCGGGCCTCTACGGCGTGGACACCGCCACCCGCAAGGTCTCCCCCGAGTGGGCGGCGTGGGCCAACGGCGTGGCCGTGCGCGAGCTCGACTACCACGACACGTTCCTGGCCGCCGAGTACTCCCACCCCGGCGACAACATCCCCCCGATCCTGGCCGTGGCCCAGCACGTGGGGGCCACCGGCCACGACCTGGTCCGCGGCATCGCCACCGGCTACGAGCTGCAGGTGGACCTCGTGAAGGCGATCTGCCTGCACGCCCACAAGATCGACCACGTCGCCCACCTCGGCCCCTCCGCGGCCGCCGGGATCGGCACCCTGCTCGGCCTGCCCGTGGAGACGATCTTCCACGCCATCGGCCAGGGCCTGCACACCACCACCGCCACCCGCCAGTCCCGCAAGGGCGAGATCTCCACCTGGAAGGCCCACGCCCCGGCCTTCGCCGGGAAGATGGCCGTGGAGGCCGTGGACCGCGCCATGCGCGGGCAGACCTCCCCCACCCCCATCTACGAGGGCGAGGACGGGGTCATCGCCTGGCTGCTGGACGGCCCGGGTGCGGCCTACGAGGTCCCGCTGCCGGCCCCCGGGGAGGCCAAGGCCGCGATCCTGGACACCTACACCAAGGAGCACTCGGCGGAGTACCAGGCGCAGGCCTGGATCGACCTGGCCCGCAAGCTGCACCGCGAGCACCCCGAGGCAAAGGACCCCGACAACGTGACCTCGGTGGTGATCCGCACCAGCCACCACACCCACTACGTCATCGGCTCCGGGGCCAACGACCCGCAGAAGTACGACCCCACCGCATCGCGGGAGACCCTCGACCACTCGATCCCCTACATCTTCACCGTGGCCCTGCAGGACGGCACCTGGCACCACGTGGACTCCTACGCCCCGGAGCGCGCCGGACGCCCGGACACCGTCGAGCTGTGGCAGAAGGTGACCACCGCCGAGGACCCCGAGTGGACCCGCCGCTACCACTCCCTGGACATCAGCGAGAAGGCCTTCGGCGGGTCGGTGGAGATCACCCTCACCGACGGCACCGTGATCACCGACGAGATCGCCGTGGCCGACGCCCACCCGCTGGGCGCCCGCCCGTTCGCCCGCGAGCAGTACGTCACCAAGCTGCGGACGCTGGCCGCCGGGATCGTCGCCGACGACGAGCTGGACCGGTTCATCGCCGCCGCCGAGAACCTCCCGGCCCTGGGCGCCGGCGAGCTCGACGCCCTCAACGTCACCGCCTCGCATCCCCTGCGCACCGGCACGAAGGGAATCTTCTAAGCCATGCTGTTCTCCACCACCACCCCCGAGGCCAAGCGGATCGCCCTGCGCGAGATGCTGGCCGGCCCCCGCACCGTCCGCTTCCCCGGCGCCTACACCCCGTTGTCCACGAAGCTCATCCAGGAGCAGGGCTTCGACGGCGTCTACATCTCCGGGGCCGTGCTCGCCAACGAGCTCGGCTTCCCCGACATCGGGCTCACCGCCCTGCCCGAGGTGGCCGCCCGGGCCGGGCAGATCGCCCGGGTGACCGATCTGCCGTGCCTCGTGGACGCCGACACCGGCTTCGGCGAGCCCATGAACGTGGCCCGCACCGTCCAGGAGCTCGAGAACGCCGGCCTGGCCGGGTGCCACATCGAGGACCAGTTCAACCCCAAGCGCTGCGGCCACCTGGACGGCAAGAACGTCGTGGACCTGGCCACCGCCGTCAAGCGGATCCGGGCCGCCGCGGAGGCCCGCCGGGACCCGAACTTCCTGATCATGGCCCGCACCGACATCCGCGGCGTCGAGGGCCTGGACGCCGCCACCGACCGGGCGAAGGCCCTGGTGGACGCCGGGGCGGACGCGATCTTCCCCGAGGCCATGGCCGACCTGTCCGAGTTCGAGGCGATGCGGGCCGCGGTGGACGTGCCGATCCTGGCGAACATGACCGAGTTCGGGAAGTCGCAGCTGTTCACCGCCGACCAGCTCCAGGACGCCGGGGTGAACATGATCATCTACCCGGTGACCCTGATGCGCGCCGCCCTGGGCGCCATGGAGCGCGTGCTGGACACCCTCCGCACCGACGGCACCCAGGAGGCGGCCGTGCCGGAGATGCTCACTCGCGCCCGGCTCTACGAACTGGTGGACTACAACGGGTACAACCAGTTCGACTCCGGGGTCTTCGACTTCGAGGTCCCCGGGCTGCACCACTGACCGCACCCACCGCACCGACCACGTGAAGGAGACCACCATGACCGAGACCCAGAGCGAGGTCCACAAGGGACTGGCCGGCGTCGTCGCCGACTACACGGCCATCTCCAAGGTCAACCCGGACACCAACTCCCTGCTCTACCGCGGCTATCCCGTCCAGGAGCTCGCGGCGAACTGCTCCTTCGAGCAGGTCGCCCTGCTGCTGTGGAACGGCGAGCTGCCCACGGACGAGGAGCTGGCGGAGTTCCGGGCCCGGGAGCGGGAGCACCGGGCGCTGACGCCCGAGCTCAAGGCGATCATCGACGCCCTGCCGACCACCTGCCACCCCATGGACGTGTGCCGCACCGCGGCCTCCGTCCTGGGCGCCCAGGACCCGCAGGCCGAGGACTCCTCCCCCGCGGCGAACCTGGCCAAGGCGCAGAAGCTGTTCGCGGCGATGCCCGCCGTCGTCTGCTACGACCAGCGCCGACGCCGCGGCCAGGACGTGGTGGCCCCGCGCGACGACCTCGACTACTCGGCGAACTTCCTGTGGATGGCCTTCGGCGAGGAGGCCGACCCCCAGGTCGTCGAGGCGTTCAACGTGTCGATGATCCTCTACGCCGAGCACTCCTTCAACGCCTCGACGTTCACGGCCCGGGTGGTGACCTCGACCCTGTCGGACCTGCACTCGGCGGTCACGGCCGCCATCGGCGCGCTCAAGGGCCCGCTGCACGGCGGGGCCAACGAGGCCGTCATGGAGACGTTCGTGGAACTGGGCATCCGCAAGGAGGAGACCGAGGCCGAGGCCGAGACCCGCGCCAAGGCCTGGATGGACGAGGCCCTGGCGGCGAAGAAGAAGGTCATGGGCTTCGGCCACCGCGTGTACAAGCACGGTGACTCGCGGGTGCCCACCATGAAGGCGGCCCTGGACACGATGGTCGCCCACTACGGCCGGGGCGAGCTGCTGGGCCTGTACAACGGGCTCGAGCGGTCCATGGACCAGGCGAAGGGCATCAAGCCCAACCTCGACTACCCCGCCGGTCCCACCTACTGGCTCATGGGCTTCGACATCCCCACGTTCACCCCGCTGTTCGTGGCCGCCCGGATCACCGGCTGGACCGCGCACGTCATGGAGCAGGTGGCCGCCAACTCCCTGATCCGCCCGCTGTCCGAGTACAACGGCCCGGACGAGCGGCACCTGTAGCGCGCCGGGCAGGGGGCGGGTCCGGGGACCCGCCCCTTGCCCGTCCCCGCCGGTCCGCTCCCGTCCCGCGACGGTCCGGACGGGAGACGTCCGGGCGGGACGCGGCGGGCTCAGTAGGTGGGCGCCGCGGGCAGCCCCATGTAGTGCTCGAGCGTGGGGATGTCCTGGTCGACCATGCCGGAGGCCACGTGCACGCCGACGTAGCGCAGGTGCCACGGCTCGTAGGCGTAGCCGGTGGTCGCGGTCCGGCCGCGGGGATACCGCACGACGAAGCCGTGCTCGTGGGCGTGCTCGCGCGCCCACGCCCCGGCCGGGGTCCCCTCGAAGCAGCTCTGCAGACCGCACTCCCCGCTCGGGTCGCCGATGTCCATGACCAGCCCGGTCTGGTGCTCGCTGTGACCGGGCCTCGCCGAGATCAGGTCCGCCTGCGCCTGCCCGTAGCGCGCCACGTAGTCGCGGTAGAGGCCGGCCTGCGTGGCGTAGGAGCGGTAGCCGCTGACCGCGGTCAGAGGAGCCCCGTCCGCCGCCGCGGCCCGCTGCATCCGCCGGAACGCCGCGGCGGCGTCCGCCCGCAGGAGCTGCCCGCCCACGGACTCGAGGGGGCGCGGCACGTGGTCGGCCGGGTTGAGGGGGCGGCGCTTGTTGACGACGACGTACACCGACGCGGCACGGTCGATCTCCCGGACCACCCGGGTCCCGGCGCCGCGGGCCCAGCTGACGGACCCGCGCTGGAAGGTCTGCCGGCAGCCGCCGCCCGTGCAGGACTCCGCCGAGACCGGATACCCCAGGGCGCCGTGCTCCGCGCCGCGGCGCAGCCAGGCCGCCCGGATGCCGCCGCCGGTGGGATGCGCACCGCTCGGCCGCGACCACACCACGACCCCGCCCTCGAAGGCCTGGTGGCAGCCGGCGTCGCGCAGTCCGCACACCTCACGGCCCACGGGGTAGCCCAGCGGCCCCCGCTCGTGGTCCTGCGCGGCCCACGCGGCACGGATCGCACCCCACGTGGGACGGGCCCCGGTCCGCGGGGACCAGTGGATGGTCCCGCGCTCGAACTTCTGGTAGCAGCCGCCCCGGACGAGCCCGCACCGCTCGGCCCCCAGGGCCCGGCCGAGCCGGCCGTCCGCTCCCCCGAGCCGCTGGTGCTCGGCCTGGATCGCCGTGGCCCCGAACGCCGGGGTGCCGAGGCCGGGGAGGACCAGTCCCGGGAAGGCCAGTCCGAGGGCGAACAGCAGGACGAGCAGCGTCCGGCCCGTCCGCCCGGTCCTCCGCGTGCTGGGCTGCGTGGTCTGCCGTGTGCTGTGCCGCGTGGTCTCGCGCATGACGTCCCCGTCCGTCCGCCGAGCGGAGCGCTCGGGCGTGCGTCCAGGCTAGGCCGCGGGCGGGCCTTCCCGAAAGCACCGGCGCGTGTGTGACCCCGCCGGGACGCGCTGCCGGTGACCCGCCCCGGCTACCGGGCGCGGGGGTGGGCTGCGGCGTAGACCTCGCGCAGGGAGTCAACGGTCACCAGGGTGTAGACCTGGGTGGTGCTGACCGACGCGTGGCCGAGCAGCTCCTGGACGACCCGCAGGTCGGCGCCGCCCTCGAGGAGGTGGGTCGCGAAGGAGTGCCGCAGCGTGTGCGGGGTGATCCGGTCGCCCAGGCCCACCCGCTCCGCCGCGCTCTTCACCGTGGTCCACGCCGTCTGGCGGCTGATCCGCCCGCCCCGGGCGTTGAGGAACAGCGCGGGGGTGCCTCGTCCCCGGGCGGCGAGCGCGGGCCGGCCCCGCACGAGCCACTCGTCCACGGCGCGCACGGCCCAGGAGCCCAGCGGCACCATCCGTTCCTTGCCGCCCTTGCCGAACAGCCGCACGAAGGGCATCCCCGCGCCGCTCTCCTCCGGTTCCCCGCTGCGGCGCACGGCCCGGGAGAGGTCGTCGACGTCGAGGCCGGTCGCCTCCGAAATCCGGGCGCCCGTCGAGTAGAGCAGCTCCAGCAGCGCCCGGTCGCGCAGCTGCTGGGGGGTGTCGGTGCCGGTCGACTCGAGCAGCGCGGTGACCTGCTCGACCGGGACGGCCTTGGGCAGGCGCATCCCGGGCGTGGGCGGCTGGACGGGGGCCGCGGGGTCCGTGCGCGTCATCCCCTCGAGGACCCAGAACCGGTGGGCGCCCCGGACCGCGACGAGGATGCGGGCGGCGCTGCGGGTGCTCAGGGGCGCGCTGTCCTGCGACCCGGCGGACAGGTCCCGGAGGAAGTCGCGCACGTGACCGGTGGTGATGCCCTCCGGGGTGGTCACGGGCGGATCCGTCCGCTCGCGGAGGTGCTCGGCGTAGCGGCGCAGGTCCCGGCGGTAGGCGGCCAGCGTGTTGGCGGCCAGCCCCCGTTCGACGGCCAGGTGCTGCAGATAGCGCTCCAGGGCGCGGTCGAGCGCGTCGCCGGGGTGGTCACCGGACGGGGCGCCGGGCGAGGTCCCGGACGTCCCGTCGGTGGGGAGGCCGGTCACCGGAGGTCGGGGTGACCGGGCCACGGGGCGTCGGCCGGGCGCAGGGACCGGTAGCCCTCCGCCCGGGCGGCGTGGGCGGCGAGGACCCCGATCACCGCGGCGGGCGAGTTCAGCCGGCCCTCCAGCACCGCCCGCACCGCGCCGTCGAGCGGGACCCACGCCCCGTGGATCTCCGCCTCCTCGCCGTCCCGCTCGTGGAGCTCGTGGTCCGGGACGTCGCTGAGACCACGGGCCAGGAAGATCCGGTTGGCCTCCGAGGAGGAACCGGGGCTGTTGTGGAAGTCCACGAGCACGTCCCAGCGCTCGGCCCGCAGGTCGGCCTCCTCCGCGAGCTCCCGCTGGGCCGCCACGGCGGGGTCCTCCCCCTCGACATCGAGCAGGCCGGCGGGGATCTCCCACATGGTCATCCCGACCGGCCGGCGGTACTGGTTGATCAGGAACACCTCGTCGCGGTCGTTGAGCACGAGCACGGACACGGCGCCGGGGTGGGTGATGTAGTCGCGCCGCAGCGGGTCCTCCCCCCTGGCGAGCTCGAACTCGTCGCGCCGGACGTCCCAGATGAAGCCCTCGTAGACCGTCTCGGAGGCCACCGTGCGGCGGTCGCTGAGCTGGTCGGAGAGCTCCTCGGGTGCGAGGTGGCGGATGTCCATGGGGTCTCTTTCGGAACGGCCGCCGTCGCGGGGCGACGGGAGCGGCGGGCGGGGTGCGGATGGGGAGACGGTGCAGGCGCCGGTCCTCGCGAGGACCGGCGCCTGCACCGGGACGCCCGTGCGGTGACGGGCGGGGGCTCAGCGGCCCTCGGCCTCACGGCGCTCGAGGGCCGCCTTGACGAGCCCGTCGAACAGCGGGTGCGGGCGGGTCGGGCGGGACATGAGCTCGGGGTGCGCCTGGGTGCCCACGTAGTACGGGTGGACGTCGGCGGGCAGCTCCACGAACTCCACGAGGGTGCCGCCCGGAGAGGTCCCGGAGATCACGAGCCCCGCCTCCTCGAGGCGCTCCCGGTACTCGTTGTTGACCTCGTAACGGTGACGGTGGCGCTCCTTGACCTCGGTGGAGCCGTAGGCGCCGGCCACGACGGACCCGGGCCGCAGCTGCGCGTCGTAGAGGCCGAGCCGCATGGTGCCGCCCAGGTCACCGGCACCCTCGACGAACTGCTTCTGCTCGTCCATGGTCGCCACGACCGGGTGGGCGGTCTCCGGCTCGAACTCGGTCGAGGAGGCCCCCGCCAGGCCGAGCTCCGAGCGGGCGAACTCGATGACCATGCACTGCAGGCCCAGGCACAGCCCGAGGGTCGGGATGCGGTGCTCCCGGGCGAAGCGCAGGGTGCCGAGCTTGCCCTCGATGCCGCGGATGCCGAAGCCCCCGGGGACGCAGATCGCGTCGACGTCGCCGAGCTCGCGCTGGGCGCCCTCCGGCGTCTCGCACAGGTCCGAGGCCACCCACTTGATCTTCACGCGGGCGTCGTTGGCGAAGCCGCCGGCCCGCAGGGCCTCGGAGACCGACAGGTAGGCGTCCGGCAGGTCGATGTACTTGCCGACCATGGCCACCGTGACGAAGTGGGAGGGCTCGTGCACGGCCTTGAGCAGCCGCTCCCACTGCGCCAGGTCCGCGTCCCGGTAGTCCAGCCCCAGGTAGTCGAGGATGTAGGTGTCGAGCCCCTGGCTGTGCAGGGTCCGGGGGATGTCGTAGATGCTCGGGGCGTCGGGGCAGGAGATCACGGCGTCGTGGTCGACGTCGCAGGCGTTGCCGATCTTGCGCAGCATCGTGTCCGGCACCTGCCGGTCGGAGCGCAGCACCAGCGCGTCCGGCTGGATGCCGAGCCCGCGCAGCGCCGCCACGGAGTGCTGGGTCGGCTTGGTCTTCAGCTCGCCCGAAGGACCGATGTACGGGATCAGGGAGACGTGCAGGTAGAACACGTTGCGGCGGCCGACGTCCTGGCGGACCTGCCGCGCGGCCTCGAGGAACGGCTGGGACTCGATGTCGCCGACCGTGCCGCCGATCTCGGTGATGATGATGTCCGGCTGGTCGTCGCCCTGCGCGCGGCGGCGCATGCGGTTCTTCAGCTCGTCGGTGATGTGGGGGATGACCTGGACGGTGTCCCCGAGGTACTCGCCGCGGCGCTCCTTGGCGATGACCGTGGAGTACACCTGTCCGGTGGTCACGTTCGCAGAGGCGTCGAGGTTCTCGTCGAGGAACCGCTCGTAGTGGCCGATGTCGAGGTCGGTCTCCGCCCCGTCGTCGGTCACGAAGACCTCGCCGTGCTGGAAGGGGTTCATGGTGCCCGGATCGACGTTGAGGTACGGATCCAGCTTCTGCATCGTCACGGAGAGCCCGCGCGCCCGCAGCAGCATCCCGAGGGACGAGGCCGTCAGGCCCTTGCCGAGGGAGGAGGCCACGCCGCCCGTCACGAAGATCTGGCGGGTCACCTTGCCCGGTCGCTGGTTTTCGGTCTGCTGTGCGCCGGCCTCGTGGGCGGCTTCGTTTGCATTCACCACGGAATTCGACCCTATCATTCTTGTCCGCTCAGGACGTCGGTTGCGTGCTGGGGATCACCGGGCGGCGGCACCTCAGAGCACCGCGCCACGGACGAGCTCCCGGGCGTGCTCACGGGCCGCCGCGGAGTCCTCGTGGCCGGCGAGCATGCGGGCGAGCTCCACCACGCGCTCCTCCGCGTCGAGCACGCGCACGTCGCTGACCGTGGCGTCCGTGCTCTTCGTGACGAGGATGTGCTGGTCGGCGAACGCCGCGACCTGCGGCAGGTGCGTCACCACGAGGACCTGGACGTGCTGGGCGAGCATCTTCAGCCGGCGGCCGATCTCCACGGCGGCCTTGCCGCCCACCCCCGAGTCCACCTCGTCGAAGACGAAGGTGGGCACGGGGTCCACGGCGGCGAGGACCACCTCGATGGCGAGCATGAGGCGGGACAGCTCACCGCCGGAGGCGCCCTTGCCGAGGGGCCGGGGCGCGGCGGCGGCGTGCGGTCTGAGGAGGAACGAGATCTCGTCCCTCCCGTGGCCGGAGAACTCCTCGGTGGGCTCGACCTCGATGACGAGGGAGGCGTTGGGCATGGCCAGTGCCGTGAGCTCGGAGCTGACGGCACCGGAGAGCCGGTGGGCGGCGTCCCGGCGCCGTTCGGTCATCCGCGCGGCCAGCTCGCTCAGCTCGGCGTGCAGCTGCTCGAGCCGCGCCCGGAGCTCCTGCTCCCGCGCGGGGTCGTCCGTCAGCTCGTCGAGGCGCGCCCGCGAGCGCCCCGCCCAGTCGAGGACCTCGTCCACGGTGGCGCCGTACTTGCGGGTCAGGGACTTGAGCTTGGCCCGCCGGGACTCCACCTCGGCCAGGCGGGCGGGGCCCTCGTCGTCGAGCCCCGAGGCGTATCCCGAGAGGTCCGCGGCGATGTCGTTGACGAGCACGGCCAGCTCGGCGACCCGCCCCGACAGCTCCTCGAGATCACGGTCGGAGCCGGCCTCCTGCTCCAGGGCCCGGTGCGCCGCCGCCACGAGGGCGGTCGCGTCCGGGGTGTCGGCGTCGGCGAACTCCCCGCCGCTCAGAGCGGCGTGGGCCGTGAGGGCGGCGGCGCGCAGCTGCTCGAGGTTGGTCAGCTTCTGGCTCTCCTGGTCGAGGCGCTCGTCCTCGCCGGGCTGGGGGTCCACGGCGTCGATCTCCTCGAGGGCGCCCTGCAGACTCTGCGCCTCGAGGGCGCGTTCGCGGCCGTGCTCGGTGACCTCGCGCAGGGTCTGCTGCACGGAGCGGTACTCGGCGAGGCGCTCCCGGTAGCGGCGCAGCTCGGCGGCCAGCTCCTCCCCCGCGTACTGGTCCAGGGCGTGGCGCTGGGCGGCCGGGGACCTCAGCCGCAGCTGGTCGGACTGGCCGTGCACCGCCACCAGGGTCTGGCCCACCGCGGAGAGGGTGCCCACGGGAGCGGAGCGGCCACCGACGTGGGCGCGGCTGCGCCCCTCCGCGGTCACCGTCCGCGCGACGGTGATGAGGGCCTCCTCGGCGTCCCCGACGGCCTCGACGTCCACCGCGCCGCCGGCGTCCTCGACGAGGACCGCGGCGGGATGGCCGGCCGGCACCCGCACGACGGCCTCGGCGACGGCCTTGGGCGCCCCGGAGCGCACGGCGCCGGCGTCGGAGCGGTTGCCCAGCAGCATCCCGAGGGCGGTCACCACCATGGTCTTGCCCGCGCCGGTCTCACCGGAGAGGATGCTCAGCCCCGGGCCGAGGGGCAGCACGGCGTCGGTGATGACCCCGAGGTCGTGGATGCGGATCTCCTCGATCATTCAGCCGGCCTCCCCGGACTCGTCGCGGGTGCGGTGGGCGCCGGGGCGTCCGGCTCGTGCGGCATCTCGTGCCCGACGGTGGACTTCTGCTGCTCCTGCGCCTCGTCGCCGCGGACGACGGGCAGGGCCGTGGTCCGCGCCGCGGCCGCCTCGTGCGGGGGCACCGGCCCCCGCCAGCCGCTCGTGGGCAGCTCGAACTTCCGCACGAGCCGCTCCGAGAAGGGGGTGAGGTGCATCCGCGCGAGATTGACCGCCTTCGGGGAGCGCACCACCTCGATCCGGGAGCCCGGCGGCAGCTCGGTGGTCCGGCGGCCGTCGCACCACAGCACGCCGCGGGCGTCGGTGCGGGTGAGGACCTCGACGGCCATCATGGAGTTCGGGGAGATGACCAGGGGCCGGGAGAACAGGGCGTGGGCGCTGAGGGGCACCATGAGCAGCGCCTCGACCTCTGGCCACACCACGGGCCCGCCCGCGGAGAACGCGTAGGCGGTGGAGCCGGTCGGGGTGGCGAGGACCACACCGTCGCACCCGAAGGTGCTCAGCGGCCGGCGGTCCACCTCGATGACCACCTCGACCATCTTCTCGCGGTCGCCCTTCTCCACCGAGGCCTCGTTCAGCGCCCAGGTGTGCAGGACCTTCTTCTCGCCCTGCCACACGGTGACGTCGATCGTCATGCGCTGCTCCACCGTGTAGCGCCCGTCCACGATGGCCTCCACGGACTCGCGCAGGTCGGAGCGCTCGCTCTCGGCGAGGAAGCCCACGTGGCCCAGGTTGACCCCGAGCAGCGGGGTGTCCACGCTGCGCACCAGTTCGGCGGCGCGCAGGATGGACCCGTCCCCGCCGAGCACCATGACGAGCTCGATCTCCCGCAGGGAGACGTCCTCCTCGATGACCTCCACGGGCGCGAGCGGCTCCGCGTCCTCCTGGAGCGCCTCGAGGTCCGCCCGCGAGATCACCGGCACCAGGCCGGCCTCGTGCAGCTGGAGACAGGAGTCGCGGGCGGCGTCCTTGGCCTCTTGCCGGCCCATGTGGGCCATGACCAGGATCTTTCTGCTCACCGGGTCCTCCCGTTCTCGACTGCTCGGTGCGCGCGGGCGTCGTCAGGACCGGGACCGGCCCGTGGCGCACGCCGTGCCCGCGGACCGGGCACCGCTCACCACCCTACGCGAGGGCGGGGACAGTCAGGACGGCCGGTCCCGGCGGCACCACAGGAAGAACTCGTGGTTGCCGTCCTGGCCCGGCAGCGGGCTGCGCTCCCGGCCCCGGACCGACAGTCCGTGGGCCCGGGCGGCGGCGGCCACGGCCTCGACGGCCCGGGCCCGCTCCTGCTCGCTCGTGACCACCCCCGTGCGCGCGAGGCGCTCGGCACCGACCTCGAACTGCGGCTTGACCATGAGCACGAGGTCACCGCCCGGCACCGTGGCCGCCGCCAGCGGCTCCAGGACCAGGGTGAGCGAGATGAAGGACAGGTCGCAGACCGTGAGCTCCGCCGGGCCGCCGATGTCCTCGGGGCGCATCCAGCGCACGTTCATGCCCTCCAGCACCCGCACCCGGGGGTCGGCCCGGAGCGAGGGGTCGAGCTGGTCGTGGCCCACGTCCACGGCGACCACCTCCCGGGCGCCCCGTCGCAGCAGCACGTCGGTGAACCCGCCCGTCGAGGCGCCGGCGTCGAGGCACCGCTTGCCCGCCACGCCGATGTCCGGGAAGGCCGCGAGCGCTCCGGCGAGCTTGTGCCCGGCCCGGCTGACGTAGTCCGGGACGTCCGCGGGCCGGACCTCCAGCAGGTCCTCGGGGCCGACCCGGACGGAGGGCTTGGTCGCGGGGCGGCCGTTCACGAGGACCCGGCCCTCGCCGATCCACCGGGCGGCGACCGTGCGGGAGCGGGCCAGCGCCCGCGCGGTCAGCTCCTGGTCGAGACGGGAGCTCACCGGTGCGCCGCCTCCTCCTGTCCGGTGCCGGGTCGCGGCACGAGGCCGGCGGGGACCGTGCCGGGCTCGGCGTCGAGCTCGGCGACGAGTGCCGCGTGCAGCTCGTCGTAGCGGCCGGGGTGCTCCGCGACCGGCAGCGCCTCCAGCTCACCGGCACGGTCCAGCACGGCGTCCACCCGGGCGTGACCGGTCGGGCGCAGGGCTGCGCCGTCGTCCCCGGCCGGGCGCTGCGCCCCGGCGCCCCCGGTCACTCGCCCGCCTCCCACTCGGGGTCCGGGACCACGGGGACGTCGGTGTCGGGGTGCGCCGCCCACCAGGCCGCGCACGCGGCCCGCCAGGCGTCGAGGTCGTCCTGGGCGCCGCGGATCCGCAGCCGCGTGCCGTCGGTCTCGGCCTCCGCCGCTCCGCAGCGCGCGGAGTGCGCTCCGGCGGAGGACGAGACCTCGACCTCGGGATACGGCTCGAAGAGCGCGTGCAGGGTCCCGACGACGTGGTCCGGGCGCTCCGCGCTGCACGCGGCGAGGATCGTGTGCACGGTGTCCACCCCGGTGAGGACCGCGATCGTCGCGAAGCCGGCGGCGTTGCCGCCCCGGATGTCGGTGTCCAGCCGGTCCCCCAGCACCACGGGCCGGGCGCTGCCCGCCCGCTCGGCGGCGGTGCGGAAGATGGGGGCCTCCGGCTTGCCGGCCACGACCGGCGGCCGCGCCGTCGTGGCCGCCACGGCGGCCACGAGCGTGCCGTTGCCGGGCGCCAGACCGCGGGCCTGCGGAATGGTGCGGTCGGTGTTGGTCGCGACCCACAGCACGTCCGGGTCGGCCAGCGTGTACGCGGCCTCGGCCAGCTCGGCCCAGCCCAGGCCGGGGTCGAAGCCCTGGATCACGGCGCGGGGCTCGTCGGACTGGGCGCGGACCGGGACCAGTCCGGCCTCCGCGACGACGTCGGCCAGGGCCTGGGAACCGGTGACGAGCACCGCGGTGCCGGCCGGGACCCGCTGCGCCAGGAGCTCGGCTCCCGCCTGCGCGGCGCTCACCACGCCGTCCGGGCCGGTGGGCACGCCCAGGTCCGTCAGGTGCTCGGCGACCGTCGCGACGGAGCGCGAGGCGTTGTTCGTCACGAACACCACGGGCACGCCGTCCGCGGCGATCCGGCGGAGGACCTCCGGTGCGCCGGGGATGGCGTGCGGGCCGGCGTAGACGACGCCGTCCAGATCGCTCAGGACGGCGTCGTACCGGTCGAGCAGCCGCTCAGCCACGCCGCGGGCCGCCGTCCGTGCCGTCGCTCGCCTCGTCACGCGCGTCGTCACGCGCGTCGTCGCCGTCGAGGTCGGTGAGATCCTCGTCGTCGTCCGGGTCGAGGTCGGCCTCGGAGCCGCCCTCGAAGTCGTCGTCCGGGTCCAGGTCGTGCTCCGAGCCCTCCGCCTCGTCGTCCGGATCCAGGTCCGGTTCCTCCTCGGTGCCCTCGTCGAGCACGTCCTCGCTCTCGTCGTCCGCCCCGCCGTCGGGGTCGAGGCCCGGATTGTCGCCGGAGGCCTCGACCGCGTCTGCGGCCGGTGCGTCCGCCGGGTCCGAGGTCGGGTCCTGGGCCGTGTCCTCGGCGTCGGCCAGGACGACGCCGCCGGCCGGCACCTGCTCGGTCTCCTCCTCGTCGTCGAAGTCGACGATCTCCGGCTCGGCGAACTGCCCCGTCCCGAGGGCGGCCTCGGCCACCACGGCCTGCCGGTCCCAGGTCAGGGCCTCGCGGTCCCTGCCGACGCCCCGCAGGGCCTCGGCGTAGGCGCGGAACAGCCGGGGGCTGTAGGGGAAGCCCCGGTTCCTGTCCAGCTGCGGAATGGTCAGCGCGTCCACCGCACCCTGGGCGTCCCCCTGGTCCCGGCGCATGCCGGCCAGCACGATGGCCAGTTCCACCTTCTCGCTGGGCTCGAGCGACTGCACGGCCTCCGACGTCGCGAGCTCCACAGCCTTGTCCAGGCGTCCGAGGGCCCGCTCGCAGTCGACCATCAGGGGCAGGTGGATGTCGGCTCCGGTCATCCGGCGGAACGTGCGCAGCTCCTTGAGCGCCAGTGCGTAGTCACCCGCCTCGTACGCCGCGACGCCGGTCGCCTCCCGCACGGCGGCGATGCGGCCGCCGCGCCGTCCCGCCGCCTGCGCGTGCTCCAGCGCGAGCTCGGGGACGTCGAAGAGGTAGCGCCCGGCCATGACCAGGTGCTTCGCGACGGCCTCGGCGTTGCGCGGCTCGAGCGCCCCCAGCTGGGCACGGGTCGGCTTGTCGAGCTCACGGCCCGTGATGTCCTCGTCCACCTCGGGCGCCCGGTGACGGTGGGTCGAGACGTCGTCCCGGTCGTCACGCCGGCCCCGGTAGCCCTCGTCGCGGTCCGGGAACCCGCCGCGTCGGTCACCTCGCGGCGCGTACCCGCCGCGGCGGTCGTCGCCGTGGCCTCCGCGACGGTCACCTTGCCGGTCGTCCCGCCGGTCACCTCGCGGGGCGTACCCGCCACGACGCTCGTCCTGCCGGTCATCGCGGCGACCGCGGTAGCCCTCGCCCTCCCGGCGCGGCCCCCGCTCACCCTGCCGGTCGTCACGCCGGTCACCGCGGGGGGCGTACCCGCCACGACGGTCGTCCTGCCGGTCATCGCGCCGGTCGCCTCGCGGGGCGTAGCCACCGCGACGGTCGTCCTGGCGGTCGTCGCGGCGACCGCGGTAGCCCTCGCCCTCCCGGCGCGGCCCCCGCTCACCCTGCCGGTCATCACGCCGGTCACCGCGCGGGGCGTACCCGCCACGACGGTCGTCCTGCCGGTCATCGCGCCGGTCACCGCGCGGGGCGTAGCCACCGCGACGCTCGTCCTGGCGGTCGTCGCGGCGACCGCGGTAGCCCTCGCCCTCACGACGCGGCCCCCGCTCACCCTGACGGTCATCACGCCGGCGGTCGTCGCTGTAGCCTCCGCGACGATCACCTTGCCGGTCGTCCCGCCGGTCGCCTCGCGGCGCGTACCCGCCACGACGGTCGTCCTGACGGTCGCGGCCGGGCCGGTCGGCGGCTCCGCGGTCCTGGGAGTTGCGTCCGCGCGCCTCGCCGTCGCGAGCCGGACCGCGCTGCCCCTCGTCGAAACGGCGTCGGGGCTGGGCGCCGGAGCGGTCGCCCTCGCGCCCGGCTCCTCCGCCGGACCGGCGGTCGCCGGAATGTCCGTTCCGACGCTCGTCCCGGGACCCGTGCTGGAAAGACTCGGACACGTACCGCTCCTCTGTGCCGACGCGGTGCCGGTCGGCTCTCGTGGATGTCGGCGGTGGCCGGAGAACGGTCCGCCATGATGATCGTTCCCATTGTATAAGCAGGTCCGACGACCCTCTGTCCCGATTCGTCCCCGGCCGCTCCCTCGTCGGATGATGGGCTCATGTCCAAAAAACCCCTCACGTCCCACCTCCTGGTGCGCGTGCTGCTCGGCATCGTCCTGGGCGTCGCCTGCGGTCTGTTCTTTCCCGAACCGCTCGCCCGAGTCTTCCTGACGTTCAACGGCCTCTTCAGCGCTTTCCTCGGCTTCATCGTCCCGCTGCTGATCGTCGGTCTCGTCACCCCGGCCATCGGCGACCTCGGCAGAGGGGCCGGCAAGTGGCTCGGCGTGACCGCCGCCATCGCGTACGCCTCCACCGTCCTCTCCGGTCTGCTGGCCTTCGCCGTCGCCCGCGCCGGATACCCGTGGCTGCTGGCCGGGGAGCGAGACGTCGACGCCCTGGCCAACCCGGAGGAGAGCGCCCTCGCCGGCTTCTTCACGCTCGAGATGGAACCCGTGTTCGGCGTCATGACAGCGCTTCTCCTGGCCTTCTGCCTGGGGGTGGGCATCACCCTCATACCGGGTGACACCCTCCACCGGAGCATGGACGACCTGCGCCGGATCATCATGCGCATCGTGGAGCTGGTCATCATCCCGCTGCTGCCCCTCTACATCTTCGGGATGTTCATGGGCCTCACCACGAACGGACAGATCCTGGTGGTCGTCGCCACCTTCTCGAAGGTGGTGCTCGTCGCCCTGGCCCTGTCCGTCGTGCTGCTCGTCGCCCAGTACGTCGTCGCGGGGATCTACGTGGGCCGCAACCCCGCGACCCTGCTGAAGAACATGCTGCCTGCCTACGCCACAGCGCTGGGCACGTCGTCCTCCGCCGCGACCATCCCGGTCACCCTGAGGTGCGCGGAGGCCAACGGCGTCCGTCCGTCCGTGGCAGGCTTCGTGATCCCGCTGAGCGCGACGATCCACCTCGCCGGGTCCACGCTGAAGATCGTGCTGTTCTCGACGGCCGTCATGACCATCACCGGCACCGCCATCGACGACGTGGCCTACGTGGGCTTGATCCTCATGCTGGGGATCACGATGGTCGCCGCCCCGGGCGTTCCCGGCGGCGCGATCATGGCCGCCGTGGGTCTGCTCCAGGGCATGCTCGGCTTCGACGAGACCGCGGTGGCCCTGATGATCGCCACGTACATCGCCATCGACTCCTTCGGCACCGCGACGAACGTGACCGGGGACGGTGCCATCGCCGTGGTCATGAACAAGCTCATCGGCCGGCACACCGCGACCGGATCCGCACAGGAGAGCCCGGCGGAGCTGACGCTGTCGGACGCACACACCGCTCGGTAGTCGTCCGGCTCCATCCGCTGCGGGGCGGGGCCCCGCAGCGCCCGCTCGGTCGGTCTCCTTCGACCGGATGCCGCGGATCGTTCCCGAAGCTCCGCCTTGACCCGAGGTCCGGCGTCGGAGCCATCATCGGGCGGGGCACCCGTGCGGTGCCCCGCCGAGGAGCCGAGGGACGGCTCCGCCGGAGCAGAGGAGCCCTTCCAAGACGAAGTATCTGATCTCGTTCCCGAGTGAGGCCATGGTGGTCCCCGAGGAGGATTTCGAGGCGGTGGTGGAGGCCTCGCACGCCGCCATCGAGGAGGCCAAGGCGGCGGGCGTGTACGTCTTCGGCGGCGGGATCGACGAGGCATTCCCCGGCCGTGGGCCGAGCGGCCCGCGGGACATCAGGGACGAAGCATCCAGTAGAGCTCGGTGACCATGTCGGCAGGGTCGTCCCCCGGCCGCGGCTCGGTCACGTAAACCTCCCACATGCGGTCGCCGAGGGCGAGCCCCTGCTGCCCCGCCCACTCCGCCAGGTGCTGCCAGGATCGCCCGAGGTCGTCGTAGTTGCCGCGGTGCACGGACGTCGCCACGCGAGAGGCGGACAGCCGGCCCGCCACCACTGCGCCCTTCGGGGAGACCTCCCCCTGCACCGGGAAACCCACCTCCAGGTGCACCGTCTCCGCCGGAACCCCGTGGTAGACGGCCATCGGAGGACCCGTCGGCTCGAACGCCCCGTCGGACATCGCCTGTCCCAGTTCGCCGAAGGCGCGGTCGAAGAACTCCCGCAGCTCGCCCATGGCCACCGTTCCCGTCACCACCGCCGTGGGCTGCTCGTCCTGCTCGATCACCCTCGGGGTGAATGACTCATGGTCGGTCGCATCCATGCCCGCATTATCCGCTGTCGGCCGGTCCCGCGCTTCTGTGACGGACAGCGGTCGGTCCGTGGAGCGGCGGCCGTATCGCAGGTCCGGCTCGCTCGCCGGCGGCAGCGCGGCCCAAGGATGAGCACAGGCCCTCACCGTGGAATGAGGGCCTGTGCCGTAGAGCTCGTGCTGGATGATGGGTGTTG
>NZ_SSSF01000039.1:0-1639 GCF_013368965.1 Kocuria salina | reverse complement strand
CCTGGATGCGCCGACGTTGATTTTCCGGTGAGTTGATCGGGATCAGTTCGGCGGTTTCTGGTTCCGGGCGTGCGGGGGCCGCCGGTCTGCCCGGCCCTTCCACTGGGGTTCCTTCTCGTGGGGTCAGGGAAGCGTGATCAAGCGATTGCGGTAGCGGTCTTGTGGGCGGGGCCGAAGAGGCTCTCCCACGCGGTTTGCCAGGGCCAGGCGGTGGGCAGGTGCAGCCGCCACTTCCGGGCGTGGTTGGCGATCCGGGCCGGCACCTGGATGAGCTGGGTGCGGATCGTGGCCGTCCTTGCCCTGGCGTGGGCGGTTGAGGCGATCACCCCGGCCGCGCGGGTCAGGTTGAAGGCCATCGCCGCGCACACCAGCCAGGCGGCGTTGGCGGTGAACACCCCGGACGGCAGGTGGGCCAGCGGGCCGTTCTTCAGGTCCGCGATGACTTGTTCGACGATCGCGTGGTCCCGGTGGGAGGCCTCGGCCTCGAGCGTACTCAGGGGCGAGTCGGTGAACACCGCGTGGTGCCGGTAGGCAACAAGCAGCTCGTCCTGTCCGGCCCGGGCGGTGGCCGGGTTCAGGCGCCTCACCCGGCGCACGATCAGCCGCGCGGTGACGTGCTCGGCCTTCCTCCGCGAGGTGAAGGCCGTGTAGGGGACCTCGGCGACCTCGGCATCGGAGATCCACCGGCCCTGTTCCTCGTCGAAGATCGCCTCCGGGTACCGGATCCCCGTCCAGGCGTCCTCGGGGATGCGGCTGATGGCAGCGGTCACGGCCGGGTCCATCCGCGCGGTGATCGAGAACCGCGCCCCGCCCGCACGGGCGGCGGCGACCACACCGTGGTTGTAGTACGCACTGTCGGCACGCACGGTGATCGCCCCGGCGGCCCCCGCCTTCCTCGCGGTGGCCAGGGCCTCGCCGATCAACCGCGGAGCCCCGTGGGCCGAGGCCGCCGCGCCCCGCCGCAGCCTCGTGGCCGCGATCACCGGCGCCGCGGTCGGGGTCGAGAGCGTGGCCAGCTGCGCGTTGAGTCCCCGCACTCCGGAGTAGCCGTAGCCGGTGCCCTGCTTGGCGTAGCCGTGGGTCTGGCGGATCGTGTCGTCCACGTCGAGGTAGGCGACCTGATCGGCCCCGGCCACCAGGCCCGGCACCCGGGAGGCGAGCCCGGCCAGGAAGCGGGAGGCCACCGCGTCGAGCTGGCGGACGTGACCGAAGGTGTAGGCCCGCAAGTGCGTACCCAGTGTCGTCGGTGCCCGGCCCGCGGTGAAGAGCCGGCCCATGCCCCCGTGGCGCAGCAGGCCCATGTCGGCGATGCTGTCGGCCCCGGCAATCATGCCCGCCACCAGCGCCGGGACCTTCGCGGCCGCGTTCGCCCCGGCCGGACCCGGCACCGTCACACGGTCGGCGACGAGCTCGTGCAGCCCGGCCTCCTCGGCCAGACTCATCACCGGGAGCAGCCCGGCGGTGGACACGAGATTGGGGTCATCGAAATCAGCCGAAACCGTATGAGAGACTCGCACTATCGGGTGCCCTTCTGCTGGGTGACGTGGAAGCTTCAAGAACTCCCATCGTCCCAAGCAAGAAGGGCATTCGTCTGTCAGGACTCACCCACCGCTCCCCTCGACATCGGCGCATCCAGGCT
>NZ_SSSF01000038.1:0-1642 GCF_013368965.1 Kocuria salina | reverse complement strand
AGCCTGGATGCGCCGACGTTGATTTTCTGGTGAGCTGATCTGGATCCAGCCGGCGATTTCTGGTTTTGGGCGTGCGCGGGTCGCCGGTCTGCCCGGCCTTTCCACTTCGTGTCCTCGCTCGTGCGGTCAGGGAAGAATTATCAGGCGATTGCGGTAGCGGTCTCGTGGGCGCGGTCGAAGAGATTCTCCCAGGCGGCCTGCCAGGGCCAGCGCGTGGGCAGGTGCAGCCGCCATCGACGGGCGTGGTTGGCGATCCGGGCCGGCACCTGGATGAGCTGGGCGCGGATCGTGGCGGCGCGGGCCCGTCCGTGCCGTCTCGAGGCGATCACCCCGGCCGCGCGGGTGAGGTTGAAGGCCATGGCCGCGCACACCAGCCAAGCGGCGTTGGCCGTGAACACCCCCGAAGGCATGTGCGCCAGCGGGCCGGCCTTCAGATCGGCGATCACCTGCTCCACCACGGCGTGGTCACGGTGGGAGGACTCGGCCTCGATCATGGCCAGCGGCGAGTCGGTGAACACCGCATGATGGCGGTGGGCGGCCAGCAGCTCGTCCTGTCCGGCCGGGGCCGTGGCGGGGTTCAGGCGCCTGACCCGGCGCACGATCAACCGTGCGGTGACGTGCTCGGCCTTCCGGCGTGAGGTGAACGCGGTGTAGGGAACCTCGGCGACCTCCGCGTCGGAGATCCACCGGCCCTCCTCTTCGTCGAAGATCGCGTGCGGGTACTCGATGCCGACCCACTCCTGCTCGGGGATGCGGCTGATCGCGGCGGTCACGGCCGGGTCCATCCGCGCGGTGATCGAGAAGTGCGCCCCGCCCGCTTGTGCGGCCGCGACCACGTCCCGGTTGTAGTAGGCGGAGTCCGCCCGGACCGTGATCGTCCCCGTGGCCCCGGCCTTCTTCGCCGTGGCCAGCGCTTCGGCGATCAACCGCGCAGCCCCGTGCGCCGAGGCCGCAGCGCCACGGCGCAGCCTCGTGGCGGCGATCACCGGCGCCGCCGACGGGGTCGAAAGGGTGGCCAACTGCGCGTTGAGTCCCCGCACCCCGGAGTAGCCGTAGCCGGTGCCCTGCTTGGCGTACCCATGGGTCTCACGGATCGTGTCGTCCACATCGAGGTAGGCGACCTGATCGGCGCCGGCTACCAGGCCCGGAACCCGGTCGGCGAGGTTGGCCAGCAGACGGGAGGCCACCGCGTCGAGCTGGCGCACATGACCGAAGGTGTAGGCGCGCAGATGCGTGCCCAGCGTGGTCGGGGCCCGCAGCCCGGAGAACAACCGGCTCATCCCGCCGTGGCGCAACAGGCCCAGGTCGGTGATGCTGTCGGCCCCGGCGACCATGCCCGCCACCAGGGCCGGGACCTTCGCGGCCGCGTTGGACCCGGCCGGACCGGCCACCGTGAGGCGGTCGGCGACCAGCTCGTGGAGCCCGGCCTCCTCGGCCAGGCCCATCACCGGGAGCAGCCCGGCGGTGGACACGAGATTGGGGTCATCGAAATCAGCCGCAAAGCTGTGGGAGACTCGCATTACCGGGTGCCCTTCTGCTGGGTGACGTGGAAGCGTGAAGAACTCCCATCGTCCCAAGCAAGAAGGGCATTCGTCTGTCAGGACTCACCCACCGCGGCCCTCGACATCGGCGCATCCAGGCT
>NZ_SSSF01000037.1:0-1846 GCF_013368965.1 Kocuria salina | reverse complement strand
AAAGACGGCAGAGAAGCCGTGACGGTTCATGAAGACCCGGTGTTCTTCCGCGAGCAGAGCATGGGGACGCCCCGGAGCGAGACCGACGAATGCTGATCAGCTACCCCGCCGGGAAATCACTGATCGGGCCAGGGGTGTGAGGTCCCGGTAGCTCAGCGCTGCCCACACGGTGAGAAAAACCGCTGAGGCCCCGAGGGCGGGCGCCAGGTGGGCCTGGTCGCCCAGCCACCACCGGCCGGTGAGGATCAGGGCGTAGCCAATGGTGATCCGCAGCACCAGCAGCCCCCACCGCATCCGGTCCACCCGCCAGACGATCACCAGCGGACCCACCGCACTGACCAGGGAGCCAGCCAGGTAGCCGATGGCGCTGCCCATCACGCCCAGGGTGGGGCCGGCCCACAGGATCACGCCGAGTCCGACCAGGAAGCCGGTGACGTTGGAGGCGGCCAAAGCCTTCACACCCCAGGCCTCCGCCCCGTTGAGGCGCAGGTTGGCGGCGTTGAAGCTGGACACCGACACGGCCAGCAGCAACACCACCAGCAACGCCTCCGCCGGGGTACCGCGGTCCCCGAAGAGCATCCCCAGGACGGGCCCGGCCCACAGGATCAGTAGCCCGAACACGGGCAGGAACACGGTGACCATGATCCGCATGACCCGGTCCACCTCCCCGGCTAGGCCCACCCGGTCCCCGGCGGCGTAGCGGCGGGCCACCGCCGGGGACAGGGCGGTGAGCATCGCCCCGGAGAGCATGCTGGCCGGGGTCGCCACCGACACCGCGATCCCGTACAGGCCCAGAGCGGTGAGGGTGTCGTGGGTGCGGCCCAGCACCACGGACAGCTGCAGCAGTCCGGAGGCGGCCAGCAACTGCACCGACCCCCAGGCGGTGAAGACCACGATCGCCCGCCGGGTGGACGCTGCCAGGGCCACCGAGGCCGGTCGTGGCCAGGAGGGTAGCGCGAAGAGCAGGTAGCCCAGGCACAGTGGCAGCAGCAGCACCGGTTCCCATCCGGCCACCAGCACCACCCCCAACAGTCCCAGGGTCACTACCGAGCTGATGATGTCCCAGGCGGTGGTGGTGACGAACTGGTTGTTGCCGGTGCGCACCCCGCGCACGAAGGTGTAGGCACCCAAGGCGACCACGAGCAGACCCGTGGACACTGCCGGCACCCAGCCCGTGCCCGCGTACCACCCCACCCAGAAGGTCCCGGCCGCCCCCAGCACCACAGTGCTCAGTGCGGCCAGGCGGGCCGTGTAGGCGGCCGCCGCGGCCTGGGCCACCGGGTCACCGCGGCCACGAGCCATCGCGATGTACTTCGCCGCGGCCGTGCCGGTGGCCTGGGGCCAGGCCAGCACCAATAAGGTGGCCACGGAAATCATGAAGGCGAGCTGCCCGTTGGCCTGAACTCCCATCAGGTGCACCACCAGGAAGCTGTAGCCAAAACGCGCCAGGCCCTGGACGAACACCCCCGTCACGGTCAGGGCGAAGGCCGAACCCAGCGGATTGTCCACATTGGCGTGATTCGGGGCCGGGAACAGCACCGCCCACCACCGAGACCTCACCGGATCACCACGGCGGCAGGAAGGGTTGGGAAAGTCATCGTCGGCGAGCCTACCGGCCACCTATCAGACCGAAAGGCTGCGACTCCGACCTCACCAAGCACTTCTGGGTTGCAGTTGGGGTTGGCGCAACGCTCTATCTTGAGGATGCTCGTTCCAAGTCCTGCTCTCCCCTGGATCGACGGGATCCTAGGAAAACACCCACCAGGAACAGGATCGTGGCGGCCACGGTGAACCACCAGCCTGAGTCACCTTGCAGGGCCAGGACTAATGTCGCTCCCAGGACCAC
>NZ_SSSF01000036.1:0-1993 GCF_013368965.1 Kocuria salina | reverse complement strand
TCCGGGATGTTGATCTTCACCGGGCACACGTCGTAGCAGGCCCCGCACAGCGAGGAGGCGTAGGGCAGGGAGGCGTTCTGCTCGGAGGTGATGCCGGTCAGCTGCGGGGAGAGGATCGCCCCGATGGGCCCCGGGTAAGTGGAGCCGTAGGCGTGACCGCCGGCCTGCTCGTAGACCGGGCAGACGTTCAGGCACGCCGAGCAGCGGATGCAGTGCAGCGCGGAGCGCCCGGCGGGGTCGTCGAGCACGGCGGTGCGGCCGTTGTCCAGGAGCACCACGTGCACGTTCTGGGGGCCGTCCCCCGGGGTCACGCCGGTCCACATCGAGGTGTAGGGGTTCATCCGCTCCCCGGTGGAGGAGCGCGGGAGCAGCTGCAGGAACACCTCGAGGTCCTGGAAGGTGGGCACGATCTTCTCGATGCCCATCACGGTGATCAGGGTCTCGGGCAGGGTCAGGCACATGCGGCCGTTGCCCTCGGACTCCACCACGGTCAGCGTCCCGGTGGAGGCCACGCCGAAGTTCGCCCCGGAGACCGCCACGGAGGTGGAGAGGAACTTCTCCCGCAGGTGGGTGCGGGCGGCCTCGGCGAGGTCCCGGGGCTCGGACGTGAGCGTCTCGTCGGTCTCGGCCATCTCGGCCAGGAAGATGTCGCGGATCTCGTGCCGGTTCTTGTGGATCGCCGGGACCAGGATGTGGGACGGCTTGTCGTGGCCCAATTGGACGATCAGCTCGGCCAGGTCCGTCTCCGTGGCGGTGATCCCGTGGCCGGCCAGGTGCTCCTCGAGGCCGATCTCCTGGGTGGCCATGGACTTGATCTTGATGACGTCGGTGGACCCGGTGGCGCGCACGAGCTCGGTGACGATCCGGTTGGCCTCCTCGGCGTCGCGCGCCCAGTGCACGGTGCCGCCGCGGGCCGTGAGGTTGCGCTCGAACTCCTCGAGCAGGTGCGGCAGGTTCGCCATGACCTGCTCCTTGATCGCGGAGCCGGCGGAGCGCAGCTCTTCCCAGTCGGGCAGCTCGCCCGTCACCGCGGCGCGCTTGCCGCGGATGGTGTGGGTGGCGTGGCGGATGTTGGCGCGCATCTGCGTGTTGCCCATCTCGGCCTTCGCCGCGGCGGGGAACGCGGTCTGCGCGTGCAGGTTCCCCTGGCCGTGGACGGGGCGGACGGCGGGCATGCCCAGGGCCGTGCGGCTCATCGAGCTCCTCCGGTCGTGCGGGGGGCCGAGGACGACGCCGTGCGGCGCGCCCCGGGCCCCGGGATGGACAGCTCGACCGGCCCGGAGACCTCGAGCGGGTTCTCGCGGGTGGACGCGAGGATCTCGGCGAAGTGGACGGTGCCCGCACCCGTTCCCCGGCGGGCCATGGCCCCGCCCAGGTGCATCAGGCAGGAGGCGTCCCCCCCGGTGCACAGCTCGGCGCCGGTGGAGACGATGTTGTCGATCTTCTCCTCGGCCATCGCGGCGGAGACGTCCGGGTTCTTGAAGGAGAAGGTCCCGCCGAAGCCGCAGCACTCCTCGGCGTCGGGCAGCTCGACGAAGTCGATGTCCCCGACCGAGGCGACCAGGTCCTTCTGCCGGTCCCCCAGGCGCAGCAGCCGCATCCCGTGGCAGGACGGGTGGTAGGTCACCCGGTGGGGGAACCAGGAGCCGAGCTGCGCGGCCGCGTCGTGGACGCCGAGCACGTCGGTCAGCAGCTGCGAGAGCTCGTAGGTGGTGGCGGCGACGGCTGCGGCCTCCTGGGCGAGGGCCTCGTCCCCGCCGGCGCGGGCGATCATCGGCTGCTGGTGGCCCAGGGAGGCGACGCAGGAGCCCGACGGCGCCACGGCGACGTCGTAGTCCGCGGCGGAGAAGGCCTGCACGTGGTTGCGGACCACGGGCAGGGCGTCGTCGAAGTAGCCGCTGTTGACGTGCATCTGGGAGCAGCAGCCCTGGCCGGGCGGGAACACCACCTCGTGGCCGAGCCGCTCGAGCACCCGCACGGTGGCCAGCGCGAC
>NZ_SSSF01000035.1:0-3202 GCF_013368965.1 Kocuria salina | reverse complement strand
TTATCGGCGCTTAAGTAGGACGAGTAGAAACAGATGCGAGAACTCGTCCCACTCTGCCTACAGGCGTCTGCCCAGGCGGCAACAGGGTCCACGGCGGACCGGTTGGGTCGTCGAGCTCGGGACGCCGGCGTCGTCCGTGCAGGCCAGCACGGAGAACTCTCGTTTAATGAGAGATTCGCGCGTACGGTGTAGCCATGGAACGGCTTCCGGGGCACGTGCCGGGGTTCTTGGTCGATCACAGTGTGGGGTTGCTGCGGGCCGAGGACCGCGTGTTCGAGGCAATGCTGGACGGGTGGCGGGCCCAGCAGCTGGCCCGTGGGCTGACGCCGGCGTTCATCCTCTCTTCGTGCCGACTGGTGGCCCGGTTCCAGGAGCACACCAACGAGTACCCGTGGCGCTGGTCGGCCCATCACCTGGACGAGTTCCTGGCCGATCGGCGCAGCCGGGACCGCCCCGTGAGCCTGGCGACGCTGCGGGCCAATGCCGGGGCGATCCGGATGTTCTGCACCTATCTCACCGACCCCCGGTACGGCTGGGCGGGTTTCTGCGAGCAGGTCTTCGGGGACGTGCCGACCCAGGTGGTCTTCGAGTGGAACGCTCCCCGGCACCGGGTCGATGACGCGGTGCCCCCGGCGCGCCGGTCGTTCACCAAGGTCGAACTGCAGCGCTTCTTCGACACCGTCGATGATGTGGTCGACGCCGAGTACGCCAAGGGATCCAAGCGGTGGCTGCCGGCGCTGCGGGACTCGATCGCGTTCAAGGTCGCCTACGCCTACGGGCTGCGCCGCCGGGAGCTGGCGATGCTGGAGTACGTCGACTTCGGCCCCAACCCGCACGTACCCGCCTACCAGGGCTTCGGCGCGGTGCAGGTGCGCTGGGCCAAGGGTGTGGCCGGGTCGGGGCCGCGCCGGCGCACCGTGCTCACCGTCCCGGAGTTCGACTGGGTGGTCGGGCTCCTGCAGTTCTGGCTCTCCCCCGCCGGCCGCCCACGTTTCGCCACCGCGGACCGCTCGGCCCTGATGTGGCCCTCGGAACGGGCCGGGGCCGCGGCCGTGCGCAGCTTCGACCGGTCCTTCCAGCAGATCCGCCAGCTGGCGGAGCTGCCCGAAGAGCTCTCCCTGCACGCGTTGCGCCACTCCTACGTGACGCACCTGATCGAGGCCGGTTACGACCCGTTGTTCGTCCAGCAGCAGGTCGGGCACAGCTACTCCTCCACCACCGCGCTCTACACCTCAGTCTCGGCCGACTTCAAGCACAAGACCGTGCAGAAGATGATCGCCGCCCGGCTCGCCACCACCGATAAGGAGGTCCCTGATGCCTGAACAGCGCCGCATCGGCTACCGCTGGAACCTGCGGAAAGTCATGGCCGAACGCAACCTGTGGAAGACCACCGAGCTGATCCCGCTGCTGCGCGCCCGCGGGATCAACCTCTCCAACGCCCAGGTGCACCGGCTGGTCACGGCTACCCCGGAACGGATCCCGGCGCGCACCTTCGCCGCACTGTGCGACATCCTGGACTGCTCCCCCAACGACCTCTTCGAGCCCTACCTCGAGCTGCGCGCCGCTGCCACCGCCAACGCGCCGGCCCGCCCCGAGGACATCGGCATCACCCCGGGGAAGCCGATGGCCCGCCGCATCCACCTGGTGCCCGAGGAGACCGACGAGTCCCCGTGAGCAGACCCCGCCCACCCAGTGACCCGGTGACCTGGCCGACCCCGTGCGCCCGCTGCCGGGGCCATCACCAGATCG
The DNA here is from genome assembly GCF_013368965.1 of Kocuria salina. NCBI lineage: Bacteria > Bacillati > Actinomycetota > Actinomycetes > Micrococcales > Micrococcaceae > Kocuria > Kocuria salina. The sequence continues at coordinate 1,453 of NZ_SSSF01000035.1, read as the reverse complement.
TGGTCACCTGGCCCGACGGGCCTGTGTGCCGCTACTGCTATCAGGCGGCCAAGCGCACCACCGGCACCTGCGCCTGCGGCCACACAGGCGTGCTGCCCGGCCGCCGCGACGGGCACCCAGCCTGCCGGGCCTGCACCCACATCAGCCTGAAACTCGACTGCCTCACCTGCGGGACTGAGGCCGAACTGCACTCCCACGGGCAGTGCTGGGCCTGCGTGCTGGCCACCACCGTAGACAGGCTGCTCACCAACCCGCACCACCAGCAGATGCACCCGGCCCTGGCCCCGGTGGCCACCGCACTGAAGACGATGAGCCGCCCCAACAGCGGGCTGACCTGGCTGAACCAGCCCCACGTCACCGCCTTCCTCACCGACCTCGCCGCCACCCCGATCATCACCCACGAGGCCCTCGACGAGCTGCCGGCTTCTCGCACCCGCGACTACGTCCGTGGCCTGCTCGTCGCCCACGGCGCCCTACCGGCCCGGGACGAACTGATCGTCCGCTACGACGCCTGGGCCATCACCGCACTGACCCGGGTCAGCACCGACGACCACCGTGAGGTCCTCCGACGGTTTATCCGCTGGCACCACCGACGCCGGCTGCAGGCCATGACACCGGTGCCCTACGGCGCGTTCCTGCGCGCCAAGCAGTCCGTCACGGTGACCATCGACTTCCTCAACTGGCTCACCGACCACGGGACCCGGCTACCGGAGTTGCACCAAGCCCATCTGGACCGGTGGCAGGCTCACGGGCCCAGCACCGGCGAGATCGCCATCGGCTTCCTGGGCTGGGCCATCGACTCCCAGCTCGTCGACCCCGCCCTGACCATGACACCCCACCGCCGCGGCACCAGCCCCAGACTCAGCCTTCCCGACCAGCACCGAGCCATCGACCTCGTCACCGTCAGCGGCGACCTGCCGGCCCGCGACCGCGCCGCGGCGATCCTCGTGCTCGTCTTCGGCCAGCAGATCGAAGACGTCGTGAAGTTGACCTGGCAGGACGTCACGGTCACCGACGAGCTGGTCACCATCGTCCTGGGCGCCGACCCGATCGCCCTGCCCGCCCCACTCGACGGGCCCTGGCGCGCCCTGGCGGCCGCACCCGGCCACGACACCACCGCAGCGCACCCCAACAGCCCGTGGGTCTTCCGCGGCAGCGTTCCCGGCCAGCACCTGCACGCCGGGCACCTCAGGAACCGGCTGAGGACCCAATTCAGCGCCCGGGCGGCCCGGCTGGGCACCCTGCACGAGCTCACCAAGCTCGCCCCCGTGGCGATCATCGCCGACGCCCTCGGCTACGCCCCCACCACCATCGCCCACCACGCCACCGACTCCTCGGCCGGCTACGCCCAGTACATCGCGGCCATCCGTGCCACCCAGGGCCTGGAGCCAACGTCCTGATCCACCCCACCAGAGGCCTACTCGTCCCCCTTCAACACGTCTCGCTACCGGCC
>NZ_SSSF01000034.1:0-3327 GCF_013368965.1 Kocuria salina | reverse complement strand
GAAGACGGCAGAGAAGCCGTGACGGTTCATCGTCCCTCACCGGCATCGTGCGTGCTGAGTTCGGGGTGCGATCATCGTCTCAGGGCCGACCAGAGACGGTCGTTGGTTGTGCTGTGCACATCAGAACCCGGAGCGGGCTCCATCGCCGTTGCTCTACAGATGGGCCCCGTTGGAGGCGGGCACGCCACATCAAATACCACCTAGCGGCGCATCAGCGCCGGGTCATTCTCCAATGGTGGCGATGTCACGGTGGGCTAGAAGATGATGGCGGCTACCATCACAGCCAGTCCCACCACGGTCAGCACAAAGGGTCCGGCAACGGGTGGGTCCGTTCGCAGCGGGACGTTGTGCTGGCCGTGTTGCAGGAGCTGGGCTCTGCGCCGGCGGTACCGTGCGGCAGCCGCGATCGGCCACAGGACGGCGATGGCCAACGCCAGGGTGGCGATCACGATGAGCACCGGCTGAGCGGACATGGCTTGAGCTTAGAAGGGTGCGCGACGGCCACGTGAACGCCCCCAAAAGAAGACACCCCCGCCGCCTTCCTCCGCCGGGACGAAGCTACCCGGCACCGTCCCAGCGGCACATCGCCCGTGAGACGACCCCAGAACGGGCTTCCAGGACGAAGGGAAACCCAGGCGGCCTCCCAGGGGTAGGGGACTGCCGCACGAATAGGTGACGTCACCTATTCGTGCGGCAGTCCCGAGAAGGCTGATGCACGATGAGATGACCTCTGATCTGGCTTACCCAAGGGGTGGACCCAGCCCAGGTCCGAGGTGCGGCCAGGCAGCCGCTGGCCGACCCGTGAACAGCGAAGCCAGGAACGGCTCCACACCCTCCGCATTACCTATCGTCCGGTCCGGAGGGTGCCCGCTCAGGCGGTGAGCGGCACCCGCAGCGGGGCCAGGGCGGTGGCCCAGGCGGTGACCTGATCCAGCAGCGTGGCCAGGGACCGCTGGTGGTGCTCGTGGGGGATGAAGGTGGTGTAGTGCTCGAAGTCGGTGCGCAGTGACAGCGCCACCTGGGCGCGCACATCGGCCATCTGCAGTTCCCCGGCAATCTGGCGCAGGTGCTCCACGGCCCGCACACCACCGGCCGCCCCGTAGGAGACGAAACCCACGGCCTTATTGGCCCACTCGGCGTAGAGGTAGTCCAACGCGTTCTTCAGCACCCCGGGCACGCTGTGGTTGTACTCCGGGGTGACGATGACAAACCCGTCGAAACGCTCGATCGTGGCCGCCCACTGGCGGGTGTGCTCGTGCTGGTAGGCCCCGGCTGAGGGCGGAAGGGGCTCGTCCAGGTGTGGCAGCGGATGATCTCGCAGGTCGATGAGCTCGAACGCTGTGTCCTCGCGCTGGGCGGCGTGTTCGAGGACCCAGGCGGCGACCTGCTCACCGTTGCGGTGGGGGCGGGTGCTGCCGAGGATGATGCCGATGCGGGTCATGACCGGGCCTCCAGACTAACCAACTACTTGTCACATCAAACAAATATAGGGTGTGGTACTTCGCGCGACAAGTATTGTGGCGAAGGTGAACACTCAGAACCCGGGCCAGCCTGTTCCGCTGACTCCCCAGGAGGAGGGTTTCCTGCGTGCCCTGACGCAGGCGATGCTCACCGTGCCGCGGGTGCTGGATGCGGATCTGGTGCGGGAGCAGGCGATGTCGATGAATGAGTACACCGTGTTGATGCACCTCTCGGAGGCGCCGGAGCGGCAGCTCAGCATGGGAGAGCTGGCCGGGGCCTGCGCCCTGTCACTGAGCGGCATGACCCGCATCATCCACCGGCTGGAGGACCAGGGCCTGGTGTGCCGGGAACGCTCCGGGATCGACGGGCGGTCCCGGAGCGCGGTGCTCACCGAGTCCGGGCTGAAGCGGTTGTCCCAGGCCTGGCCCACCCACCTGGCCAGTGTGCGACGCCACGTTTTCAACCACCTCCAAGCGGTGGACCTGCCTGCCGCCACCACCGTCTTGAAGGGCTTCGTCGCCGACGCGCCCACCACCCGAGTCGTGCCAATTTAGTGTGTTGGCCATTCGGTGCCGGTGGCGGTGAGGATCTCGCTGGCGGTGCCGGTCAGCGGGTCGGCGGCGACGTGGGGGTGACCGGCGATGACGACGGTGACCTGTTGCAGCGGGCGTAGGGCCTGGACGATCTTCTTGATGCTCATCCCGGTCTGATCCTGCAGGTGACGGGCGACGGCCAGGGCGGTGACGACGATGGTGAGGTGGGCCTCGATGGCATCGCGGTCGTGGTGGAACATGGGCCTGGCCCGCAGGTCGGTCTTGCTCATCCGGAACGAGGCCTCGACCTGCCACAACGAGTGGTAGGAGGCGATCACCTCCGCTGCGGGCATGGTCGTGACGGGCAGGTTGGTGACGTAGCCCTTCAGCCCGGCCAGGCTGCGGGCGCGGGTCAGGGCGTCCTCGTCCAGGCGCGTCGAGCCGTTCACCGTCTTCACGAACCGCGGTGTGCGGGCTGGCTTCTCGCCGGCGATGACCGCCTTGGCGCGGTTCTCCTGCAGGGTGAGGGTGGCCCGGTCCCGTGCGGCGCGCTTGACGGAGTACGCCCATACCGCCCGCCACGACCGATCGTGCACCGCGGGGTCCCACACGGGTTCGGCGCGCTTGGTGACGTCGTTGACCGAGGCCGCCTTGGTGGTGGCCACCCGTGGAGTGATGGTGTCGATGATCTGTCCGTCGGTGAACGCATCCCCGTGCCACCGGAAATGAGAAGCGAGGTCGCCGGGGGCCTTGGTGACCCGCGAGCCGACGATGAACCGCAACCCGGCCGCATCCAGCTCCTTGAGGTTCGATGAGGAGAGCATGCCCGCGTCGGCGACCACCACGATGTCGGCCAGGTTGTGGCGCTGCTGGAACTGCTCGATGATCGGCAGGATCGTGGCGGTCTCGGCCTTGTTGCCCTCGAAGCACCCCACCTCCAGCGGGAACCCGGCACGGTCCACGAGCAGCCCCACGACGACCTGCGGGTCCACGCGCCGCTCCTTCGAATAGCCGACCTTGCGCAGCTCGTCCTCCTGCTCGGCCTCGAAGTAGAGGGTGGTTACGTCGTACAGGACCAGCGACAGGTCCCCGTGCCCGGCGGCGTGGGCGAAGCACGCCGCGGCGACCTGGTCGCGGTAGCCGCGTTCCTGGGCCCGGGCCAGGCACCGGAACATCGTGCGCAGCGACGCGTGCGGCACACCGAGCTCGTCCAGCACCCGCAGCGAGTCGGCCTTGCTCGTGGGTTCCACGATCCGCGCCAGCACCAGCGCCTTGAACGCCTCATCGCCCAGGGCATCGAACCCCAACCTGGCGTACGCGCTGGTCAGCACGT
>NZ_SSSF01000033.1:0-3824 GCF_013368965.1 Kocuria salina | reverse complement strand
CAGTCGTGGACGATAACATAGCCCCAGATGATGTCACTGGAAAAATCGGGGCTGAAGCAGATGACCACAACGAGAAATCAATATTGGGTAATTACTAGTGGGCATATTTCACCTCACGCTGAAAACCTAAATAAGGCCTCGCATGTAATTAGTCAAAGTCCGGGCTCAGGCTGCCTGGCCATAGAGACGACAAAACACGTCCTTCCCGAGTCAGAGATAACAAATTGGAAAAACCAATTAATCGAAAGACATCAATACTTAAACTACTTACTGCATATAGAGGAAAATCCACAACAAGATATCAATAGAGAATTTTCCATAGATGTGGGTGCAGATGGTGAAGTTGTTCTTTATGGCTTAATATCAAGCCCCCTACTATGCCTCCTTTCTCTTCAATCGCTCGACACAGGAAATCTTTCGACCGAATCAGCCATCGAAGCAGGCGTACGGCAAGTCGAAGCATCAATCATAGAAAAGCAAACAATGAGCAATTCAACGGACCTGCCTTCCATGTTCCGTGAGGTATCTGAATTTTCCCGCCGCCTGGCACCTATTCAAGCCGCTCAGCAACAAGCAAGCTGGACAATCCAGGCTCGTGATTTCATCATAAATTCAGACCTTGAAGGAATTAGAAACTTTATCGCGACCTTAGTGCAACGAAGAGCAGAATGGGCACAAGTCCTAAGATTCGCAGATCAATTAGGAGATGCAAGGTCGCGGAAGGTTTCATCCGAGGCGCTCAACACAATCGACGGTTTGAATACATCTCTGGCTTCACTTCTTACAGCTGAGCTTATACGAACTGCACAGGAAAGTTCACGACAAGAACGTGCCATTCAAACAAAGTTATCAGAAGCGAATCGAGCCAGGGATTACAGAATCGCTCGCTGGCTAGCTGCTGCCGTATTCCCAACATTGTGGTTAACGTACTGGGCGACCAAACCAGCCCCAGACATATCGGGTCTATGGCCAAACATTGCAGTAATACTTGTATCTATAATACTTGCCCCCATTGCGTTCACGCTTGTCGGCCAGGCGGTAGAAAGATACTCTGGGAAAGGCCGTGAATAATTTATGACCGAGACTGAATTTCCCGGACATGAAAATTTGAGTGTTGACAAGTTGGTTTCCCTAATTGGGCACGGGTGGTGCCAAGTTGACATGGCAGAACCGCGATTGAAGAATCGGCAAATTCTCGTAAATGCATCCACCCCAAAAGGATTTGTTTATCCAATTTTAAAAATTCTTGGAGAGCCGGTCGCAGGCGCACAGGTCCAACTAATATCAGCACCTGCAGGTGTGGGAAAATCCTGGCTCGCACAGGCTATAGCAGATAAAACAAACAATCCTTTATGGGATCTTAGTCGCTACCAGGTGGGATCAAACTTTTTCACTGGAACCATGGTGAAACATTATGGACGCAATTTCTCTAAAGCAAATGAGGCCCTACTGGAGGGGAAAGGCGCCTTGGTAATTGACGCCTTGGATGAGGCATTGGTCCGTGCAGGGTTGCGCAACGCCGTTGAAGCCATTGAAGATTTAACCGACCTAATTAAAGGCGTTGACTCCTCACTTTCTTCCGTAGTCCTCCTCGGCAGACCGGAGTCCATTCAACTCGCAGGAGCAACGCTCGCTTCGTCGGGAATCACCTGTCAGTCGCTGGAAGTTACCTTCTTCTCCAAGAACAGCCGAGATGTGTATTTGCGTGAAAAGGCTTCCATCTACGCCCAGGAAAGTGGCCGACAGATTGGGTCGGCCATTATGGACGAGTTCCTATATTTCGTAAATAATGATCTGGCAGAAACCATTGGTGAAGCGGATGATAGCTTTTTAGGTTATGCTCCTGTTTTAGATGCTCTGGCACTTATGGCTGACCAACCGAATTTATTCGCATCTTTAAAGCAAATGCGAAGCTCCGTTAATAGTTTTGCCTGGCCCTTCCTGGCGCAAACGATAAACTGGATTTTATCGCGAGAAACTGAAAAGTTTGCGAACTCTTTTGGACAGTCGGATCCACTAAAACGGGAAGCCGCCCGAGAAGTTTACTCGAGTGAGTTTCAGTTGCGCGCGTTATTGTTACACGACTTGGATGACATCGACGTTTATACACATGCCTATGATGCTCAATCTTGGCGACCAAGTTTGAGACCAGCGTTGCAGGCACAAGTTAGGGAACATCCTTTCCTTGCAGGATCTGGGAGAGGTATTCAACCTTGGGCGGATGTTCTTACAAGGCTTCGAAACTCAGTGTTTCGGGATTATCTGGCTGCTTGGGCATTTTGCCATGGCGTACCCGAATCGCGTCAAGTGGGTTTGTCATATTCCCGTCCTGAAGTTCCACCTTCGCCTGTGCTCATGAGAATGGTTATGGAGATTGCTGGGGCAGAGGATATTTTAGATGGAGAAATAATCGGCCCATTCTTAGATTCTTTAGCTGCCTCGGAAGGATTTGGGTCTGGATACCCAGTAGCGCATCTGAGTCAGACTGAAGATCCAAGCGTAATTGAACTGCGATTTTCTGAAGGATTTGAACGTGAATGGCAGAGCCAGGTTTTACTGCCAGATGCAGGTAAAATTTGGGTTGCTCGTTGGGTTAAGGATTGCAATATAGATGTTCCCGAACACAGTGTAGGTACAGGAGCGGGGCGGAGTGATTTTGCCCTGGGCGGAACCGTCTCGATTAATTGCAAGCGAATTGAATCCTATGCGGCCTCAGTACGAGTGATGGGCGAATCAAAGGTTACTATTGTGACCACTGAGATATCAGGAGTTACCGAGGAAATAACGGTACACCCGAGCTCAATGCTTTCTATTGTATGCCCGTCTGCTGGATTTCCCTGGGTTCGCTACAGAGTGCAAGATGATCCTGCCGACAAACATTCGGAAGCTGCTCTAGTGAGAGCGGCAATAGAATTAAGGGGTATTCTTCAGTGGCATCCTTGGCCAATTATGATGAGAGGCCCTGGATATGAAAATGGGAGAATGGATGCTCTCATCGCAAGGAAAAAGCTGAATGTTCCTATGGTTAGATACCTTTCCGAACAAGGTCTCATTTCAAGGAGGGATCGGCACTATTCAATCGAATTCCCGGCGGGAACCCCTACTATAAGGGATTGCGATGTGCAAGATCCCACACTACGAAAGTTCATTCTGGGTTATCTTGATTGGAAGTCGCAAAAGGGCCTGAATTAAGTACAGGCTAGTGACTTGCCTTTGAAGTCGTCGATAGCATCGGCCGTTGTCACTCCATCGTTGGCGGCAGAACCTGCAATAGCTTTCGTTGCAAGCCGGCCGTCTATTAACTACAAATTGGGTCACTAGTAAGACGCTGGTGGCGCTATGGCCACGCAGGGGAGAGTCCCCGGACATCTCTCCCGCCTGGACGAGGCAATGCTCGCACCGGTGTTCCTCCGGGAACGCCGGTGCGAACTTGACCTGTCGGGGCGCAGTCGCTTGCGTTCTTTCATAACGACAGTTGGGCGGTACCGTTTATATGCCGCAGTCCGGGCAACTGCTCAAGGTGATGACCAAGGTGTTCGGTAACTAGAGCCGGCATCTGGCGATGTAGTTGCTGAGATTGCGGAATCCCACTGCTTTGCCGCGCAGGTGCTTGAGGGATCTGTTGTTCACCTCTCGCGACCCCTTGGATGTGTCGGGACGGTCAAAGTAGGCTAATACGTCGCCCGGCGCGCTTATTTAGGTTTCGGTTAAGCGCGACGACCGCGCTCAGCGCCGCCGGGTCGCTGTTTCTAAGGGAGTTGACCTGCTGCTGCACCACCTTTTGGCCTCGGGTCCAGTCTGGTTTTTGATAGGCGACGATTATT
>NZ_SSSF01000032.1:0-4236 GCF_013368965.1 Kocuria salina | reverse complement strand
GGCGAAGACGACCGTGGTCGGGGCGGCCACCGCCGCCCACTCGGCCCACCGCGGGACGTGCACCGCCTCCAGCACGGCCTCCATGACATTCGCGTCGAACCGGGGCCGATACCCCTCACCAGTGGACTCCAGGTCCGTCACCCAGGCTCGTGCCAAGGCAGTGGTGCCGAGAACATCGGCGGCCTCAGCCCGGGAGGCGAAAGGGGTGGGCCAGGAGCCGAAGAACTCCCCCACCGCAACAGCTTCGCCCGGCTCCCCGCCGTGCACATCGGCTTCTAGCAACACCAATCCCGCCACTCGCTGCGGGTGAGCGGCAGCGGTGAGCACCGCGGTGTGCGCCCCCATGGACTGGCCCACCAGCATCACCGGCTGGCTCGGTGCCACCACATCGAGCACCGCCACGAGGTCGTCGACGAAAGCCTGCCGTCCCGTTTCGGCCGGCACCCGGGTGCTGTGTCCATGTCCGCGCTGATCCACCAGCACGCACCGGTAATCAGGCCACAGCGCCCGGGCCGAGGGCACCAGCTCTCGGGCGCTGCCGGCCAGACCGTGCAGGAACACCACCACCGGCGCCTCGCCACCGGTGTCCAGGTAGCTGATGCGCACCCCAGGCCGCTCCACCGTCGCGCGCGTGAGCTCCACTCTTTCGCCTCTCCCTCAGTAACCGCTGCAGAACAAAATCCCCACTGCAACACGTCAGTGTTGGTCGTTGAAGTCGATCATCGTGTTCATCATCGGCCCCAGCGGATCGTCGGGGTCTGTGGAGATCAGGGCAGCGTGCAAGCGCTCGGGTAGGTCGAGGATGGGTTCCTCCCAGGGCACGAAGCCTCCCGGGGCCTCGTTGCTGTAGGTGCCGACGCGGATCTTGCCTCGTTCGTGGGGGCGGACGAGGCAGTCGATATAGCTGTGTCCTCAGTCGCCGGGTACCCCAGGTTGGCCGCCTCTGTCATCACGTGGGCCACCAGCACCCAGTCGATCTGGTTGTGCTCCCGCAGCACGTGCTCAAGCTTCTGGAGATCTTCGTCGTCCATGACCTTGCCTTCCTGTGGTGCCCCAGAGATCGCCGGCACCGGGGAACCTCGTGACCACCATGCCAGGAGCTGATCCAGCACACGATGACCCCGGCCTGCGACACAGTCACTTGACGAGAATGGAACGCCAGATGCGCCACCCGTCAGTTCGTGTCGGAGCTTTTGTTGTCGGGTCGGCTGATCCCCCAGCGCCAAGCTGGAACGCAAGAGACTGCCTGAGGCAGCTTCACCGCGGCGGCGAACTCCCCGCCGCCCTCATGGCCATGTCTTCTTCTCGGTCTCACCTGCCGATGATTCTGATCAGCCAGCCCAGCAGGGGAACGACACTGACCACGTCCAGCACACGATCCAGGAGGTGGCCCATCCTCCACCACCAGCTTGGGTCCTGCGGCGGTTCCTGTTTGGTTTTGATCATGGGGTACAACCCTCCTGCGCTACGACGGGCCCGACCGGAAGTTCATACTCCCCTTACCCTGCCCGATGAATCCGCCGGAGCGGAGCAGGACTGTCCAGGCGTTGAAAACCGGCATGCATCGTGGCGACCCGAGTGATTCGACCGGGTCCACCGTCGTTCGACCCAGTCCCGGCCATCGCCTTTACCTCGCGGGCACACGTCATTGCGTGTACCGAGAACTTCCCGCTTCGAACCCTTATAAGGAGACGCTGACGGCCACAGCGCAGCCACCCAGCAGAGCGATATGCACAGCACAGCCGGAAGAAAGTGTCGGGGGGGGGCATCTGGGCCGAAGATCGCGCCGGGTTACAGAGAGAGAATAGGGGTCATGTCGGAACGATTCGTGTGGGTGCCTGACCTCGACCGGGGTCAGTGGCTGCGCCCCATGGAGGCTGAGCCGTGGGCCAGCGTCCTGTCGATCGTTCCGCGCGGCTACCAGGCCTACGCGCGGCTGTTCCACCCGGTCTCCCGTGACCGGCCGCGGGCGACGAAGACCTGGCAGGGCCTCGATGAGGCGACGCACTTCGCCGGTGTCCACGACATCGAGGCCGCACTCGAGACCCAGCCGGCCACCTGGGCCCAGGCCGCGGCGTCCTTCGGCACGATCATGCACGCCCAGGCCCAGTACGCCCGCCTCGTCCGACGTGACTATGGCGCGGCCGATGGCGTGATCGCCGCCGACGGCTGGCGCTACGGCGACACGTCCGAGGGCCGCCTCGACACCACCTCGCTGGCGGCGGCCGCGGCGGTGCTGGCCCGTCACACCAACACCCCGCATGCCGGGGTCGCCGCGATCTGGGAAGGCTGGGGCGGGTTGGTCAGTTCCGCCGGAGCCACCCGCTTCGTGCTCGAGCCCATCGACAGGTGGCCGACCTCGGGCGCCGATGAGGACACGGGGCGCGTCACCGCCCCGTCGCTGCGCCAACGAGTGACTGCGACCCTGCGGCAAGGGTTCCTTCGCGCGCAGACGGTGCTGCAGGCTCGTCCCCGGGGTGCCCACCACAACCCCGCCCCCGGTACGGGGATGCTGTCTCAGCAGATCGCCACCGGGCCGCGGTTCGAACTGCACGGGGACACCGGGCGGCACTACATCCTGTTCGAGGCCGGGGCCAACGACTTCGCCGACCCCATATGGCCAGCCCGCGCGCCCTGGGTCGATGAACCCGTGTGGGCGCCCTCGCCCAGCATCCTCTGGCCGGACGACCACGCCTGGGTACTGGCCACCGAGATCGACTTCGACTCCACCCTCGTGGCCGGCACCACGGCACTGGTGCACGAACTCGTACGGACCCCGGGTCTGGAGGTGCTGCCCCTGCGCACCGACGCCGACCTCACCTGGGACGGCGACGCGCTCAACCGCTCTGCGTGACGTCATAACTGAAGACGCTGCCCAAACATCATCCTTCACCGGAACACGCCGCGCCGCTGGATGAGCCACAAGCCCAGCCGAGAACCTCGTGCAGGCTTCGGATTACGTGTCCCTGCCATGGGGATGTCCTGCCGATGGCGAGAGAAGGAATCACGTCCATCCCGTCTGGCGTGATGGCATCGAGCGCACACCCCTCACCGGGCCACCGCCGACCAGCACATCATGACGGCCGCAACGGAGCGAAACGCCCAACCCCATCCCCGTGCTCGACCGGCCGAGGCGGCAGAGATTGATGCCCATTCACCCGCATCGTTAGGCACTCGGCGGGGCGTTTCCCGCCCTGTCCCCGCGCACCCTTTTATGATATTCGTTAATAACGATAAGCATAAAAGTGAGGGGTCCCCTAATGGAACTTCAACAACGCACACCGCAAGCCATCCTCCGCTGGGCAGGCGCCCTGTGCGGGGCCGTAGCGGTCCTACTGGCCGCAGCACTGGCGCTGTTCCTCACCGGGTATCCCTTGCGCGCTCTCGCACAAGGTGATGTCCAGATCAGTGTTCCCGCCGTCCATGACCTACCCCCGAACTCCCTGGACCCGCAGACGGTGACCGTGTTCGCCGAGCGGCTGCGACTAGTAGTCACCGAAGCCCCTCACCAGGCCCTGGTCCTGATGTGGTGCTCGAGTCTGCTCAGTGCCCTCTGCTTCCTGATAGCCGCACTGACCTGTGTGGTGCTGTGCTATCGCTTGGCCCGACAGGTCCCCTTTGGGGCGTTCATGCAGCGCTGCACGGCAGCCACCGGGGTTCTGGCCCTGGCTGCAGGTGTGGCCGTGGCGATCCTGGAGGGCTACGCCAAATACTTGACCGTCCATTCCCTGCCCGGGTTGCTCGCCGGCGGCAATGCCGTCGGCGTGGGCACCCCGGGGGTCTACATCGTCGACAGCCTCAACCCCGTGCTGTTCGTCATCGGGCTGATCCTGCTACTGCTGGCCGCCGTACTCTCCCGCGGCACCCACTACTACCGTGACATCAAGGACCTGGTGTGAGCACGAGCCGACCCAAGGCCCCCGAGCAACAACTGATCACCTGTCACCTCAGCGCACTGCTCACTACCCGGGACATGACCCTGACCGAACTCAGCAAACGTGTGGGCATCAGCCTCGTGAACCTGTCCCTACTGAAGAACGGACACGCCAAAGCCATCCGCTTCTCCACCCTGCACGCGATCTGCCAAGCCCTCGAGTGCGAGGTCGGGGACCTACTCACCATCTCCCCCAAGCCCTAAGACACAGCAGCGCAGTTCGATATGCCGAACCCCAACTGCAACGGCGAAGCGGGCCATGAGGGTATCGAGCAACTTTCTGGTGAGGTTGCCGGCCGGTG
>NZ_SSSF01000031.1:0-4724 GCF_013368965.1 Kocuria salina | reverse complement strand
GAAATATCTGTGCTGGCGGCAGCATCGATGGCCTTTGCCCGGTTTCCGGTGATGACCGTGCCCTCCTGGGTGAGGTCCACGCAGAGCATGCCGTCCTCCACGAAGGGCTTCCACCGCCTCGTGGCTGTGGTGTCGATGTCGTAGTGGGCGGTAAAGGCCGTGGCCGAGACAACCGCCTGCCCAGGGCCACGCTTGGAACCGTTCCGGACCGCGTAGGCGTGCGGGGCGGAGTCATCGGCGACGCGCAGTGCCATGACCTGGCGGTCGTGGTCGTAGAGCAGTTCGACCGTCTCGGCGTTGTTGATTAGGTCGTGAGCGGCCTTGTTCAGCGAGATCACCCCGCGCTTTTGGATAGTCACACTCGGTGCCTTAGCCAGCGGAGTCATTCTCTTGTCGAACACCTCGAACGGCATCGTTCCCCTTATGGCTCGTAGCTGACATCGATGCACATCATCGTAACCATGGCATGCGCTTGCCCGGCAGTCATGCGAACCACATCGAGTGTGTCTCTGAAGGCATGGGATGCAAGACGTCTCGTCCGGGAAATTTGCGCCCGCATGATTCCGCAGTTTGGCCTGTCTCGTAGCTATGTGCTTTATCCATGCCCCTAGAATCAGATACTCAACGTCAGTTGCGAGACATATGAGGTGGACATGGGGAAGTTGATCGGGTACGCCAGGGTGTCGACGCGGCAGCAGGACGCGGACCGTCAAGTGTCTGACCTGCTGAACGCCGGCGTGCGGCGCGATGATGTCTATGTGGACAGTGGAGTGTCGGGAGGGCGTGCATCGCGTCCGAAGTTCGACAAGGCCGTGGCCGCGCTGGAGGAGGGCGATACTCTGGTCATCACCACGCTGGACCGGCTGGGTCGGTCGACGCAGAACATGCTGGCCTTCGCCGAAGCGCTACGGGGGCGAGGTGCCGGGTTGCGGGTGCTCAACCTCGGTGGGGGAGACGTGGACACGGCCACTCCGATGGGGTCGATGGTCTTCACCGTGATGGCCGCCCTGGCGCAGATGGAGCTGGAGATCAAGCGGGAGCGGATCACCGACTCGGTCACCAAGCGCCGGGCCGCCGGCAAGGACCTCGGCGGCCGGCGCCAGATCTTCACCGACTCCCAGATCCGCAACGCGGTCCGGCTCATCGACAGTGGGGAGCCGGCCACCCAGGTGGCGCGGGACCTCGGGATGTCTCGGGCGACGCTCTATCGGCGGATTCGGGAGCTGCCTTCCACGGTGGCGTAAACCTTCAGCTGGTGCGCTTGGCCAGCTCTCGCTGGATCGTGCGGTAGACCGTGGAGCGGGCCACCCCGAACAACTCCGCCAGCTCCGCCTGGGTGTGCTCACCCTGCTCGTGCAGGGACAGCAGGTGCCGGCGCTGCAGCACGGAGAGCTTCGGCTGCCGCCCGCGCAGTCGGCCTTTGGCCCGGGCGATGGCCATGCCCTCGCGGGTGCGTATCCGGATCAAGTCGGATTCGAACTCCGCCACCATGCTCAGCACGTTGAACAGCAACCGCCCGACCGGGTCGGTGGGGTCGTACTCGCTGCCACCCAGTGACAGGGTCACTCCCCGGCCGGTGAGCTCATCGGCGATGTCGCGGGCATCGGGCAGGGAGCGGGCGAGGCGGTCGAGTTTGGTGACCACCAGCGTGTCCCCGGGCCAGCAGGCGGCCATCGCCTCTCGCAGTCCCGGGCGGGACCGGTGCGCCCCGGTCAGGCCGTGGTCGACGTAGATCCGTTCCTCGGCCACGCCCAGGCGTTGCAGGGCTTCACGCTGGACGGTGAGGTCCTGCTCGATGGTGGAGACGCGGGCGTAGCCGATCCTCTTCCCGCTCACCTTTCCAGTGTTGCGCATGTCGTACCTGTGCGGGCACCCCCTTGCGGGCGGGGCATACGGGCATCAACCCGACCCGGTTTCCTGCCTCCAAATCGTGATGTAGGCCCGCAGCGGGAGGGGCCCCTCATATGTGCATTTCTGCCATGCCCAAGTCGGATATTCCTGAGCATCTAACCTGTCCCCTTAACAGATGCACATATGGCGAGGTAGGTGTGTCCGGGGCAGACTGAGGCGGAGGGGCCGAGGGAACTCACGCCCTGGGAAGTTTCGTAGATGCGCGGTGGTGTCCAGCCTTCGCGCTGAATCGATCAGATCACAGGAGCGACAGTGGCGGACAACGGTGGCGGAGCCAAAGGCGCAAAGCATCCTCTCGGACACCCTTCGCAGTACCGCACCATGTTGCGTGTGGCATCGATAGCGGGCGTTCTCGCAGCTTTAGGACTCGGTTTCGTATCCGGGGGATCGGACAAAAAAGAGTGGGAAGGCTTCGCCGTCTTGGGGCTGTACCTTCTCGGTTTCCTGCCGTCGTATCTGTACCTGTACTTCATCGTCAAAGCCCACCGCACCGGACGGGCCGGTGGAGGAACGAACTAAAATTATGGGGTCCATGGCGTAGGAGGGGCCCTTAAGAAGCGCGATGCCAGGCGTGATCCGTGAGGGGTTCCCTTTCGATCCCTGGTAGCCGCGACGTACTCGAGCCTCGGCGAACGGTGGATCGCGTTCGTCCCCTTTACTGATGCACACCTTCCCTCCTCGATGACCATCAGTAAGAGTGAGTGGACAACCACAGTGACCGATCGGGATGGTGCAGGCATGGCAGAGGGCGCGCAACGCCACGCTGGACTGATCAAGTCGCTAGGCGGAGCACTGGTGATCGCCGCCGGGATCGTGCCGATCCTCGTGAACTCTCCATATTTGAGCAGCAGCGCGGGCGAAGACCGGACGATGGCATGGGCCGCGACCGGATGCGGAGCAGCTGGCGTGCTGATGGGCCTGTGGATCCTGCTGGCGCGCCGTGCGGCCGGCAAGCCACTTGTGGTGACACAACGGAAATGGCGCTATGGGGCTGCGCTCGTGATGACACTGCTGTGCACGGGCTTGCTCGTAGCAGCGCTCAACACACCGCAACCCCAGGTCCTGACTGGTGTTCCCGCCTTGCTGATCGCCAGTGCTGTGCTGCAGCTTTTCGTGCCCGAAGGATCGGAACAAGACGACGTCGTCGCGCTCAGCGACGCCCAACGGCGAACCTGGCGGAGGGCGATCGCCCTGATGGCAGCGTTAGGATTCCTGGCCCTCTGTGGAGCCGTCGCCCTGGTCCTGTCGGGCAACGTCTTCGGAGCTGGCTTTCTTCTGCCCTTCGCGATTTTGCTTCTTGTCTTCGCCGTCCTGATGAAACGGGATTTCTCCCGTCGCCAGAACGAAGCGCCACGGCGAAGCTAGAGGCCGCCGCGGGAACTGTTGAAGCTGTGCCGATTATCTGACCCGCCACATTGCATGGAGGGTTCCACGTATCGGATGAAGTCGGGGAGCTGTCAGTTGCTCACCTATAGGCGCCGAGAAGGGACTGTGCGCGACGCTACCGCGTGTCGGGATGCCCAGATTAGAGGAGCGTACGTCGCTTGCATATTGCCTGGAGCACTCCGCCGGAGCCGCGACAGCAGGAGACGGCAGGCTCATGAGCCAGGATGGCAGTAGGAGTGGAATGTTTGGGGGTATCTTGAAGCCGAGTCGATTTCCCGTAGTTATCGCGGGATATGGAACGTTTCTTTTATTTGTCACAATTGTCTGGAATATTGTGGCAGCCAGGGAAGTGTTCCCCTGGCCTGTTGTATTATTTTGCGCCGCGGTGTTGGTCATATCGTGGATCCCCGTGCTTATGGAATGGCGGAAATACAAACAGCAGCGAAACAACGGTAATTGAATATTTGCCTTCAACTGAAGTGATCGGTGGTCCGGGTTCTTGCAGACGGCGCCTCCACCATGTTCTTGATTCGTCTTTACTTCGGGGACGGATGAGACTGGATACGGGAGGATATTGACCATTGCGCGCAGGGATGCATCAGGGGTTGGTGTCTGGTTTGGTTCTGCCGTGGTGGGCTTACGCCGGGTCAGGCACTGGATGGGTCCGAGGCGGCATGGGGCCGGCGACCTCCAGCACGGCTGTTTCGTAGTCTCCGCCGAAGCTGACCTGGGTGACGTCCTTGAGCCGGACCTTGTCCATGAGCTGCTCCCAATGGCACTGGGGCGTGACGGGCAGCAGCCACAGGCTCTTCTTCCTCCACTGGACCGGCACGCCGATCAACAGTTTCCCGGGCCGTTTCGCCTCCCGATACACGCACACCACCCCGGTCGCAGACACAGCGCCGGTGATGATCGTGCGCGGATCCGAAAGCGCGAACCCGGTGGAGGGACGTGCCGGGGGCCAGACATTGTGCTGGTGCAAGAAGGACAGGAAGGTGGTCTCCAGTACCACCTGCACGAGGTCTGTCAGGCGGAGCACCCGGTAGCCGTCGAGGTAGGCCCCGTCGCGGATATCAGCCAGCAACACCCACTCTTCCGAGAGCTCCAGGACCACCCCCTGCAGCACCTCCTCGGGCTCCACCGCCCGCTGGATCCGCACCGGGGTGGCCGTGGCAAGGGACTCGCGCAGAGTCGCGAGCAACTTCTTCCGGGACTGGCTCTTCTTGGTCACGGCACATTCTGACACCGCCCCTCCGGTGCCCGGTCATGACACGGCACCATCGCAGAGACCAGCGTTCTCCGGTCCTCCCTACGGGGCGGATCCACGCCTTCCAAATGCCGGCCCCTGCCGTTGCCGTGGGGGTTCGCCAGCGTGCCGTGGGGCGGGAAGCACCTGCGAGACTCCCCTCATGACCATCGACATCAAA
>NZ_SSSF01000030.1:0-4799 GCF_013368965.1 Kocuria salina | reverse complement strand
GCGGCGAGCCACGGTTCTCATGTTCTCCGCGGTTCTAGCGACTACCGGGGTTGGTTTGGGAAGCGTTCCAGCTATGGCCAGTTCTGAATCAGCCTCCGCGGTCGTCGGTGATCCGGAAGTGGTGCTGGTGGCTCCTGTGAGCGGGGCATCGGTCAGCTCTGGTGACCTGACGGCTCTTGGACTGAACCAAGCCCCGGAGCTGCCCCCGGGACTAGCAACGGCCTCCCTTTTGGGGCCTATCGATGCGCTCAACTGCAACACGTTGAAGCGTGCGAGCCACGTGGTCACGACCTATCAGGCTAGGAGCCGCCCGGGGTTCTCTGGAGGCCGGATCAAGTTGGAATGCGGCACCGAGAAGGGCTATGGATACCGTCACATTCGAGCCGGCCACCAGGGCGACTGGACGCGCAAGATGGAGCCAATGCGTGGGAACTGGGACGACTTCATGGACTTCGCCACTCGGCAGTCTTTGGTGGCTCCCTCCAAGATCGCTGACCAAGGCGGTGGAAAGCTCTGTTACACCACACCGGTGCAGGTGCGGAACTCCAAGGGGCAGGTCCTCAAGACTTTTTACCCTCGTGTGATCATTTCTAAGACCAATCGACGAGTGATCACGTCATACCCAGCAAGGGGTTGCTGATGAGCACACACACAACGATCAGGATGCTCAACGAGTACGGATGCTCCTGGCCGTTTTTTGGATGGGACAGTGCACTGGAACAGGACGACTTTCCTCTTCCTGCTGAGCTGTCCGACCAGCTCCTGACGTGGACTCGTGACTTCGACATGAACTATCACGAGGAGCGAGGCTGGCCATCGGTGGAACACCGAAACGCTGCCTACCGGGAAGGCCTGAGGCTGGCGCAGGTGGTTCAGGAGGCCGTTGGTCCTGACGTTGAAATCACCTTCACGTTCTGGGAAACACTCGTGAACGGGCAGGACCTACCTTTAGAAGGGTGATCCACAGTGCGTGCGATTGAGCGCAACGAGGAACCGGCCCGTAGCGTTTGACGAATGCAAATGCGACGCGGGGACCAGGAGGCCAGGCAGCGTCGAGACATGGCTTGGATTCTGGTGCTGCTGGCTGGAGTGCAGGTGGGTCTGCTGGCTGCGGTGATTGGCGTCTTGCTCGAAGACTTCGTAGTGGGCACTGTTGTTGCCTTGGTTCCTGGCGCTGTGGTGGTGGGGATCTGGTGGCGGCGGTTTCTGGACTAACCGGCGTTGCCGGACATGGAAAAAGCCGGGCAGCAGCCCGGCTTTTTCTTATGGGAGGCGGGGCCTGGTCAACCGGGCCTCCCGGGAAGCTGTTGGTGTGAGCACGCCAGTTTCCACCTCCAGTCTCGGCCGATTTTCGGTTCGTTCCCAAAAGTGACGGCGATGGGTGTGTGAGAGGTCCTGCCAAGGCTTGATCTGCCGGCACAGGCTGCTCAGCCGGGGTTGTCTCCGCAGGGCTCTGTCCCGGTCAGCCTGGACGGTGTGTGGTCATAAACCGTGGGTCGGTTCGGAGAGCCGGGGTGGCTTCCTATCGTCGTGAGATGAGCAGAGAACGCTATGAGCCGATGAGCGAGGCCCAGCTGGAGGTCGCTTGGATGGTCGTGTTGCTGGGGGGTGCGCTGGTTCTTATGGGCGGGGTGGCCCTGAATGTGCTGATCGATCATCTCGCTGTCAGCTTTGCCTTGGCGGGGGTGCCGAGTGTGCTGATGGTGGCGGTGTTGTGGCGGCGGTACGTGCACTAGGCCGTGCGTGCCGGCACGGAAAAAGCCGGGTAGCAGAGCCCGGCTTTTTCCGTGGGGAGGATCCTGTACCCCGCGTCTCAGTGTCCTGCACACCGGTCGTGACACCTACTGCCGCCAGGCGGAGCAAAGCTATGTTCTATGGCACATAGAACGGGATCGGTCTCCGGCCGGGGCACCACGCGGAGCGGGTGGGTGCTGCGCTGGGCATGGGAAAAGCCGGGCCATGGGAGAGCCCGGCTTTTCTAGGGCGGTATGCAGATCACCCACCCTCAGTGTCTGGGAAGCCCGTGAGTGTGTCGAGGGGGACCGGCTAACGGCCCGGCCCCCCTCCAGGGGGCAGCGATGTGAGCACAAGCCCCCGATTTCAGTGTGAAGAATGACCGCAGGTGCTTCCTAGCAGCCAGAGCTTTGTGTCGAGGGTTGGGTGGGTCGTTGGGAAGGGGATGAACCCCTACTAGGTCCGCACATGGCCGACGCGACAGGGCGAAGGTCCGCCCGTGGGCCTACGCCGGGCCATAGGGTGGCCAGGAAAGAGTTGAGCCCCGGAGGGTGGAATCTCCGGGGCTCGACTTCCCCGATTGATAGCGGCAATCAGGAGAAGCCTTGTGACCAGTGTAGGCACGACCCCTCCCCCGTCCACCAGCCCCGCCGCAACACGGCAGGCCGCTGTCCGGCAAGCGGTCGTTGACCATTTGGGCGTGCACCACATCCGGGTGGCAGCCACCAAGGACGGTGCTCCACGCACCGTGCCGGTGGAGGCGTTAGGCGAGTTCGCGTTCTGGACGCCACCGGCGCGACCCAACCTCGGCCTGCTGACCGTGGACGTCGATCGAGACGCGGCAGTGCTCGAGTTCTTCGCCGCCCCAGCCCTGCCGCACGTGATCGTGGAAACCCCTCGCGGGGCCCAAGCCGTGTGGCTGATCGACCGGGTGCACACCGGCCCCGACGCCCGACCGCACCCAATCGCCTACGCCGAGGCCGTAGGAGCCGCTCTGCGGGCCTCGCTGAGCGGAGACGCGGCTGTAGACCCGCTACGGCCCGCCCGCACCCGGAACCCCTGCTACAGGCCCACTCAGCGCGATGTGTTCACCACCGCCCGCCCGCTCACGGCCCCGTACCGGCTCGGAGAGCTCCAGGAGGCTCTAGACGCCGTTGAAGCATGGCCAACCCACTCTGAGCCCCCTCAGGCTCGCACAAGGGCGCAGAAAGCCTCTGGCGGGGTGTTCGTGGGTCGCAACGATGCCGTGAACCGCGCCACCTGGCTGACCGTGCGCCACGCGCTGGAAAATGGCTCCGTGACCCACTGGACCGACGCCGAGGTGCTGCAGCTGGCCCGCGGCATCAACGAGGCCGTGGCCGCCGAGCAAGGCGTGGCACCGCTGCCCGATGACCAGGTACGCGATCTGGCCGCCTCCATCGGCCGGCACCAGCACCGCCCCGGCCGCCGAACCATCACCGGGCAAGGCTCGGCCGCCGCACGCACCCTCGGCGCCAAAGGCGGCGCAGCCCGCTCCGAGAAAAAGACTCAGGCAGTCCGGAAGAACGCCGACAAGAGCCGTGCCGTGCGCGCAGCTACTTCGACTCTGCGGGCTGAACAGATCCGGGTACTAGCTGAGGCTGGGCACTCCCGACCGACGATCGCCAAGACCCTCGGGTGCTCCGAATCAACCGTAAAAAGAGCTCTTCGGAGTGCCCGCTCCACCGGCTAGGGGGGGGGTCATTTACTAAGCCCAAGGTGAGAGGGCGCCCAAGGGCCCAGTTCTGGGCTCTCCCACCCTCTCCGGGTGATGCTCCTCTGGACCCCCTCCGCCCACCCTCGGACCGGCACATTTCATGCATCGTTCGATGCCCTCAGCCTGGGCGACCTCACGCAGGCGCGCACACGTTCAGCTGCACGCTTCGGTCAAGGTGCCCAGAGCGTCCCAATCAGGCACTGACCCAGTTCCAAGTCCCCTCCGCCGGCGCCCGTCACCCTGGTCACTGTCGATGACGTCTGTCGTCTTCGATTCACCCTTCACGGGTGAGCCCCTGAGCCACCCCCGGTGATATGGCCGGAAGGAGTCTTCGTAGTCGATCCATGTGGTTGAGCGGGTGCTTGGTGGGGTGGCGTGGTGGCTGTTGGTGGGTCGGTTCTGGGCGTGCTGGGGTGTCCTGGCGGTGCTCGCCTCAGTCGGTCAGGTGGGGCGGTAGAAGCTGCTTCCCTGGTGGGTGGGATGTTGGCGGGCCTGGGCTTCGAGATCGTTGAGTTGGTGGCGGATCCGGCGGGCTTGTTCCTCGTGGGCGCGGGCCTGGGCGTGGCGGTAGGCGATGTCCTGGGCGCGCTGGTCGAGATCGTCCTGCCGTTGCCGTAGCCGTTCCTCGCGGGCGGTGAGGGCTCGTTCCCGGGCGTCGAGGGCGCGTTCGGCGGCCGTGATCTGTCCGGCTGCTGCGGCCAGATCCCCCCACTGCTCGGCGGTGATGACGCGGCCGGTGGTGGTGGCCGGGCGTGGGTTGAACGCGAACCGGGCGGTGAACAGTTCGGCGGTGAAGCGCGCCAGATGGGCCCCTAGGGCGGTGCGTGCACGGTTGCTGAGTCGTTCGTTGGTGGCCAGCTCGACCATGCGGCGTAGTACCGGGGCGGCGAGATCGGGGTGTTCCTCCAGGGCCTCAGCCAATGCGTTGGGATCGGGGCGGGACCATGCCCGCCGGGTGCGCTCAATCACCTGGGGCGGAGTCTTTTCCACGATGATGCGCACCGGCTGGCTTTCGCGCTGGGCGGCTCTGCGGTGCTCATAGGCGTAACGCCGGCACTGGTCGGAGCAGTACACCGGGGGTCGTCCGCGGCCGGGCTTGGGCGCGACAGGACCGGTGCACCATGGGCAGATTTTCGACTCCATGAGGGCGAGCCTAAAAGCGTCGTGACGAATTCCGGACACCTCGGTTATCAAAGATGCATGAGGTGTGACGGTCCTTCTGCGTCAGAAGGACCGAGCAAACCTTCCTGATTTACTATCGGGAACACTGGGCGGGGTCGGCTCGTCCCTAGACGAAAGGGGCAACGATGTCCCTCACTCATACGTGGCG